>PKZC01000030.1 GCA_003132905.1 Bryobacterales bacterium
GAATCAAATGGATGGAGTTTTCAGAACCGACAGCGGTCACAGGAATTCTCGCCGCACTTCGGGCCTCCAGCGGGCACGGCGCGCAATCGAACTTGCTGGAGCGGTAGGGGATCTGGGCGTCACCGACGATCGTTCCCGCGCGTGGTCAGCTGTTTGCCCGCGGGGTAGATATAGACATTCTCGGCCTCGTCGAACCTGAAGCCGGATCGGGAAAATGTCCGTCCATTGCGCTGGGATTTGTCGAACACCGGGAATATGGGGCGCAATCTCCTTGGTCTTGGCCGGCCAAATGCAGCGAGGAGACCGAACCGTACCTACCGCTGAGTCAGCCATCTAAATAAGCGATAGGTCTTTCTGTTGCACATCGGCAAAGATCTTTTGCAGGCTATCTGTCTGCAACCCGAACATTCGCTGAAACAGACCGCTCAAAATCGCGCGATAGTCGTTCAGGACGGGGTAATCGCGATTTTGAAATAGCCGTGCCTGTTCGACCTTTACCTGATCGCCGGCAATTCGACCACCTTTAATGCCTCCACCTAATATCCAATAAACGCTGCCATGCCCATGGTCGGTACCACGATTGCCATTCTCTCGAAAAGTGCGTCCAAATTCACTAATCACTACCACAACTGTTTCATTCCAGGCGGGCCCGATGGAATCCGAAAAGGCAGCAAGGCCTCGACCAAGTTCGCTNNCCCGCCGATCCGTCGCGCCGCCAATTCGAACCCCTTGGGACTGACTGCGTCTCGGTTAGCCTCCTGCATTTCTTCGGTGATGGTCTTATAGACCTCATCGCGAACAGAGAACCCTTCCGCGACCTGCGGAGCAAGTTCAGTGCCCTGGTACATGGACTGTATGAGACTTGCTTCACGCCCATTTACACTGGGTTTGCCAATAGAATTCAAGCTGATGTTGGGGATTAAGCTGCCACCGCGAAAGGTTAAAGGAAGCTGATCGGTAAACGCGATTGGGCTCGGCCCAACGAGTTGGCTTGCTAGCCTGTTCATGAAACCGGACTGATAATTGCGAGTCTTGTGGATACTTTGGCCAAGTTCAATTGTGTCTTGTGTCTCAAAATGGCTGCGACTGGCGTCATCCGTTCCGGCGAAGGGGACGAACGCGACTTGGCCTTTTTGATAAAGCGGATAAATCGACTCCCGCAGTGCCGGGTGCAATCCCCAGTCGCGATTTAGATATAGCGCTGAAGTCGGAATGTTTTGATCCGGACGGCGGATAGCCAGGGTCGGTCGAGATTCGTAATAGAAATCGCTCGAAATCGGAATCACAACATTGGCTGCGTCATAAGCACCACGTAGAAAAATAATGAGAAGGCGTGCCTTGGTTTGCGGTGCGGCATAAAGCCGACCGACCACTGTCAAGGGAGCTGTGAGCGCTAGCGCTTTTATGAGATCGCGACGTCGCATGGGTCCGTTCCTAGCGCCACATGAACTCAGGGGAGGAAAGAAAGAGGATGTTCCATTCTTGTGGTGTAGCGGCCTGATTCAGCGCCTTCTGCGTTGCCGGACTCAGCGACTGCCGAATGCTACAAAAATAAAGCGCGTTGGCGAATTGTGGGAAAGCAGGCTGTTCCATAACTGGCGGACCTATCGATTTGAACAATCCGGCGCTGTTTGACCCAATTGCACGAGCGACCTCGAAGCGCGTCACCATTTGACCTGCCCCATTCCACGCGCTACCTGCAATGGAATATCCGTCAGGTGTTTGGTGGGCATACAATGGTTNNCAATTTAAGATCGGTCCAGAATTGAGCAAAACTTTGTCGCCATACGCCATTCGGGTCGCCGAAAGCACATAGTGTATCGGGTCTTTAAAGAGTGTCCCGAGCGAAACGTTAAAGCTTGGCGACTGGAACATTGTTTTCAGGACCGCGGCGATATCTCCGTCGGTTTGCCGAAATGTCGCAGCCATCGATTCTACAAGCTGCGGATCCGGATTATCGGAAACGAAGTACATGGCGAGCTCTCGGCTTATGTGACGAGATGTTGCGGGTGACTGCGCGAGAAGAGTTATGGCCTCGTCAATTTCATTGAGGCCATGGCCTTTAATGAGGTGACCTAGAAAGGTCTTATCTCCATAGTCGTGACGATTTTGATTAAATTCAAATAGGCCCTCGCGAACATACTGACTTTGCAAATCAGGTTTTATTTTCGGCGTAATTCCAGGGTGCCCGATTCCCACACCAGTGAGTATCCGAGCCAACTCTTGGACGTCGCGCTGTGTATATCCAGATCCGACCCCGAGCGTGTGGAGTTCCATAATTTCTCGCGCGTAGTTCTCATTTATGTGACCGACCGCATTCTGGTCATTGTCCAAGTAACGCAGCATTGCCGGATGGTGAAGGGTGGCGCGCAACAGATCACGAAAATGACTCAGGACATGCGGCCGAATTGCCTTTTCTTCGTAATCGCCGATCAGAACTCGCAAATTGGCTTTATACAAATGAACGTTGAAATGGTTCATCCAAAACCAAGTGAGTTGTTCCCGTAATTGCGCGGGTGAGTAAAGGTCGCGAAGAATTGAGCGAGTTGCAGCTTCGCGTCCGAGCTCATTCAACTTTTCCTGATAGACCTTTTGTGCTGCCTGTTTCAGGTCCGGATCTGTGATCGCATTGACAGCTTTTGCTTGCTCTTCCGCTTCAATGACAAGGGCTTCAATAGGCGTATGCGAAATCTTTAAAGCTTCGATTTGTACTTCAGCTTCAGGAGGAAGGCGTTCAGAGTTGGCCGGATGCAGTTGTTGATCCAAAAATCGTTCCTGACCCGCAACAACGAACGTCTTGACCAAGGACTCATTTGCGCCCCACGTAATCCGATTAAGAAGATTCAACTGCTGATGGGTAACAGCCTGGATTGAATAGTGTTCGTCTGACCGACAAGCGGACAGCAAAAAGAGGGTGATGAGAAGTGTGACGAGGAGGTACGCGGTCAAAATGGCAATTACTCTCGATGGGACTCGAGAGACGAAAATAGAAATCGAAGTTGGAACTATTTTAGGATCCATCAATTCGAGTTTCTACTGACAGAATTTCCACGCTTTGGTGCCTTAGGGACGTCCGAATACCCCAGGACAAGATCGTCGATGGCCAGCACCGCTGTGATTGTTCTAGTTATTACACCGCCAAGTGAGTTCACTAAAGTGAAGCTGAATGTCGTATGAATAGAACTTGGCGGAATCTGGCGAACGTGGTTCAAATGGAGTGAATATAAGGCCGCCTCATTTGGCGGCCTCTTTCATTTCAAAGTGAGTGTGCAACGTCGACTATTGCCAAAGCGAATACGCCGCCCGGCAATCCTAGATATACTGGTCATGGGTGGCGCATTCCTACTGTTCGTGTTGCGGGCAGCCTTCAGCGATTAGGCCGGTGGCGGATGCGACGCTTGTGGTCAAATTTATCTCGTCTTTTCCAGGGGCAGATGGACGATGGTATTGCCATTTCCGTGACTAAAGCTGATCGCATATTGCTG
>PKZC01000159.1 GCA_003132905.1 Bryobacterales bacterium
AACCTGTGCCGATGCGAAGAGAGTGCCTGAACTGGCATGCCAATGCCAGCACCCTGCGTGTCAGGGCGCAGCGCTGAAGCCGTAGCCGGCTCAGAGGCCGGCCGGAGAAGCATCTATGTTGACAAGAACGCGATGTTGCCAGTTGTTAGCAGCAGTTTCTCTTCTGCTGATGCCGTTCGGCGGGTCCGCCAGTTGCCAGCAGATTGAGGCACCGTCGGCGCAACGGGAAACGACTCACATCGACTATTCGAAGAGCCACGGCTTTCCCAATATCTTCTCGCCCTATACATTTCCCTCCGTCCCCGAACCACGTCTGGCCGATTCGCAGCGGCTTCAAGACCTGGTTGTAGACGGTAAATTGGTGTTGTCACTGGACGCCGCCATTGCACTAGCGCTTGAGAACAATGGGGGGATCGCGGTGGCTCGCTACGACCTGCCCATTGCCCAGACCGACCTGCTGCGCGCAAAAGGGGGAGGGGCGACGCGCGGGGTCGCGGGCGCCTATCAGTCCACTACGCTCTTTTCCGGCAGTCTGGGAGGAGGCGTGGGCAGTGGCGCATCCACGGGCGGAAGCGGTGCGGGCGGCATCCTGGGAGGTGGCATCAATAGCNNCAATCACGCCCCTCAACTATAAGGTGGTCAGCGGTGTGTCCATCAACACCACCCATCAGGCTTCAGTTGCGGCGGCGTACAGCCAGGGCTTTCTGACGGGCACAAGCCTCTTCGTGTCCGAGGACAACTCGCGTCTCTCCTCCAACAGCACAACCGCCATTTACGATCCGGAACAGGTATCGAGCCTTTCAGCGGGCGTGAGCCAGCACTTGTTGCGCGGCTTTGGGACACGCGCCAACAGCAGATTCATCCGTATCGGACGGAACGACTTGAAATACTCCATGAGCATCTTCCGGCAACGCGTGATTGTCGCAGTGGCGGAGGTGATGACTACATACTATGACCTGCTGTCCGATCGGGAGAGCATCCTGGTAGCACAAGAAGGGCTGGAGAATGCGCAAAAACTCACNNCGAGTATGACGAACTGCGCAGCGAAGAAGAAGTTGCTGTGCGGGAGCAGGATTTGCAGAAAGCGCAAGACACCTTCGCTCAGGACGCCAAAGCCCTCAAGGTCAAACTATGCAGAGATTTCAACGAAGATCTAGCGACCGCGGAGGTCGTCCCATCTGACCATCTGCCCGACCCGCAACCCGGGGATGTGCCGCTTCTGGCCGTAGCCTTACAGGAGGCTACGATCCATCGGCCGGAGATCGAGCAAGCCGAGATGGACTTGAGCAATCAGAATGTCGTCATCGAGGCAATCCATAATTCTTTGCTGCCCTCGCTCGACGTTTACGCTTCGTACTCCCTCTCGGGGCTGAGCGGGGCGCTTGGGCCTACGTTCACGAACATCTTCGACGGCGACTACCCCAACTTCTCGTACGGGTTGACGCTCAACCTCCCCANNGCGCGCGCTCCTGGAGCAGCGCCAGTTGCAAACGAAACTACAGGACGCGAAGAGCCAAGCCGTTTGGAATGTCAGCGACGCACTGAGTGCCGTGGAGCAGGCACGGGGTCAACTCGCCTCCGCGCAGAAGTTGGTGAAGCTGGCGCGCCTGGTACTGGAGAAGCGCCATCAGAAGTCCGCCGTGCCTTCGGCCGACGTGGAAGACGCGATCACGTCACAACGCAACTTGACCGCAGCGGAAGCACGTGTTGTGGAGGCCCGTGCCAGCTATGCGAAGGCATTGATCCGGTATGAGGTGGCGACGGGGACTCTTCTGGATCGAAACAACATTGCATTGTCCGATGCTATAGGGGGCGAAGTCCATAATGGACCCGACGCTTCTGGCACACCTGACCAGCAAATTAGAAGAGGTACTGCAGAACCATGACTTCTTTAATTCAGTAATTCCTGTTTGACGACTGACCTACCGGTTTCGATCAATACTTGAAGTCACTATCCCCTTCTGACGGGTCAATCCAATGGCCTGCGACACCGGCATTAGATTCCATGAAAACNNGTGCCGACTAGCGCTCACGGATAAACAGCGCTGTCTGGAAGCCATTCGCGGGTGTCGCAGTCACTCGTACCTGATCGCCCTTCTGGGCGTCACACTTTTCACCCTCGACAACACCAAGAGCGGTCTCCGCAACAGTCTTGTCATCAATATGGAAAGTCGTTGCGACACCTGCGGGATTCCTGATTGTCAGCAGATGCTCATGCCGGTCGAGTTTGACGACGGTTCCGCGGACCTTTACAAGTGGGCTCACGCCCAGATCCTCCAATGCCACAGCCGTCCGTAAATCATTCTCGCCGGTCCCAAAGTAGTAGACCAGAACCTGGGTTCCTGTCTTCCTGAATGCATCTGCGGCGATTGCGCCAGCCCTGATCCGATTCGCAAAATCGAGTNNGCCCGTCAGATCCATCGTCCGTCTTGACCACGATTATCTTAGAGGTCAGGCTGATTGCAGTAACCGTTCCGGTTAGGGCATGAACCACCTCTTGAGCGGTCAGTGTACAAGTGGTTCCCAAGAGGCATCCTGCTAGCAGCCAGCCTTGGCAAAATTCTCTCCGCATCGCTTTTCCCCCATATTCCCCGTGTGGCAGTTCCACGCTGCGAACTACAACGCACGTCCATTTTGGGCGTGGCAAGTATAGCGCAATATCGGCAATCAGCAACACTTATGGTTTGTGCAGTGCGACTTCTCGATTGGAGGCTAAG
>PKZC01000153.1 GCA_003132905.1 Bryobacterales bacterium
CATTAGGGGTGGTAGCCTGTCTTTCTGGAGGGACAAACGACGAAGTACCGGAATCGGGTGCTGGGTCTGTTGTCCCTGCTGCTCGTTATCACTTACCTCGACCGCGTCTGCATTTCGGTGGCGGGGCCGCGCATGCAGGAGGCGCTTCACTTAGGCCTGTGGCGTGGGGTTGGGTTACCGGCGTCTTCACGCTCTCCTACGCCGCATTCGAGATCCCTAGCGGCGCGCTGGGCGATCGCATCGGAGCGCGCCGGGTGCTCACGCGGATCGTNNACTTCGCTAACCGGGCTGGTAACGGGCTACTATCCGCTTTTGTTGACGAGGTTTTTGTTTGGGATGGGTGAAGCCGGCGCATATCCGAACGCCGCGGTTGTGGTTTCACGTTGGTTTCCCGTTCACGAGCGTGGCCGTGCCTTTGGCATCACATTGATGGCTGCCCAATTGGGCGGCGCGTTCGCTCCTTTGTTGGTGGTGCCCATCCAAGTTCATTACGGATGGCGGGCGTCGTTCTTTGTGTTTGGGGTCCTGGGAGTGGTCTGGAGCACCGTCTGGTACCGATGGTTTAGCGATTCTCCGGCGGAAAAAGTCGGAGTGAGCCAGATCGAATTAGATGAGACGCGCGGGTTGGTTGCCAAAGGGCACCAAAGTCTCCCTTGGGGTGTGGCCCTCCGTTCGGCGAATTTCTGGAGCGCGATGGGCGTGGCCTTTTGCTACGTTTACACCTTTTACTTTTTCCAATCGTGGTTCCACACCTATCTGGTAAAGGCGCGTGGCTACAGTGAGAACGATCTTCTGCTCTCGTCGCTGCCTTTTTTCGTGGCTGCATGTGCGAACTTTGGCGGCGGACTGGCGAGTAATGCGCTTGTAAGAAAGGTGGGGCTGAAGTGGGGCCGCTGCGCTATCGGCGTGGCGGGCTTGGGGATTGCCGCGCTCTGCACGGTCGCAGTCATGTTTACGCGAAGTCAACTCGGAGCCATGATCCTGCTCTCTGTGATCTATGGGGGAATCACATTTCAGCAACCGATTATGTTCGCTGTGTGTCTGGATATTGGCGGCGCTTACGCCGGTGCGATGGTGGGGGCGATGAACACAGCTTCGCAGATCGGCTCACTTATATCGTCGGTGCTCTTTGGCTATCTGGTCAGCCGCTTCGGCAGTTACAACGTACCCTTCATTCCCATGGCGGCGCTACTCCTGATCGGAGCCTGGCTCTGGCTCAAGGTTGACCCTACCAAGCAACTGGTTTCGGAGGCGCAGACGCTGGCGAGGGTGGTTGCGTGAGTTTCGCGGATGGAGTTTCCCTCAGCCGTTGATT
Source organism: Bryobacterales bacterium (assembly GCA_003132905.1). The sequence goes on from PKZC01000153.1 coordinate 1,316, forward strand.
AATCCGCTTCTCTATCAGCCGGAACACCTTTTGAATATCGGCGAACGTAGTCTGTGGGTCATTGTTGTAGTCCATCAAGCGGTGCTTGTAGTCTTTAACGTGGGGCGCGATGTCTTCAATGACGAAACGGGCCTCCTGCATCGCCGCTCCGCGGTGTTCGAAATGGCCGCTCACTTCGTCCGTAGCTTTTTCCAATGCACAATAGAGACTGAAGGTCTTAGCCGCCGTCGGGCAGATCCTGTTGTCGGCCCGATTCCACTTGGCCGGTGAATTAAGAATCTGCCTGGCACGCCGCACAATACGGACATCGGATTTGTCCACAGGTGGCCTGGCGTCAGGATCGCCGCTGAACCGGTCGGCGGATTTGCCGGAGGGCGTCTGCGCCACCAGCGCGACGGCGAACATCCATATCGCTCCAGAAATTACGACTGTATTTCTCGAATTCACGGTTCGTTCTTCTCCGTCTTTTTAATTCTAATAGACCGGGCGATCGCCAGTGTTGCGCGTCATGTATTGAGGCTGCATCAACGCTACACAGAGACGCGACAACTGATCAAAGAGGCAAGACTGCTCTTCAAGTTTGGTAGCGTTCGGCATGTGTATAATATCGTTAGGGAATACACATCCATGCGTACCAACATCGTCATTGATGATCAGCTTATGAAAGAAACGCTCCGTGCGACCGGGCTTAAGACGAAGCGTGAGGCGGTCGATCTCGGGTTGCGGACATTGCTTCGTTTAAGTAAGCAGGTCGAGATCCGGCGGTTTCGCGGTAAATTGCACTGGACTGGCGACCTGGACGCGATGAGAAGGGACCGATGATCCTTGTTGATTCGAGTGTTTGGATCAACTACTTCAATGGAAGTTCAACGCCGGCAACTAACAAGCTCGACGGGCTATTGCAACGTCAGCGGTTGACCCTGCAACAACTGGCTAATGCTACTGCGGGTAGCCTCGCCGCTTGGAAGAGTAGCCTCGGGGAACTCGAACGCCTTGCCATCGGCGATCTAATTCTGACGGAGGTCCTTCAGGGCTTTGCGGATGACCGCGATTTTTCTGCCGCCCGAACCATACTCTCGTCGTTCGACCTGGTGGAACTGGGTGGGCGGAAGATCGCAATTCAGGCTGCGAAGAACTTCCGGATGTTACGTAAGGCTGGCGTCACGGTCCGCAAGACCATTGATACGCTGATAGCTACCCGTTGTATCGAGAGCGGGTACGAATTGTTGCATGAGGACCGCGATTTCGATCCCTTTGTAAAACATCTTGGCTTGCGGGTTGTAATTTAGAGGCTACGCCTTCCCGCGCCAACGAGCATTGCCGCCCAGAATTGACACAAAATAGTTTGCAATGAAGGTCAGAGACGCGATTAAGCTAATCGAATTGACCCGAACACGCGGCGGCCATCGACAGATCGCCACGCAACGGAGCCCGGGACGGTTACGGTTGCGGGACATCCTTCAGCGGATTTGGCGCCGAGGACTGCGCATCTATACTGACCCGAGCCGACCCGCCACGTTGAACAGATCGAAGTATCATCGTAGTTAGCCCGATGCACATATGGGGTCCCGAAACTGAGTGGATGCTCGACGTTTCGGTGCCACAAACCGGTCCTTTGTGCAACGCTGCATTTCTCGCTGCCGCTGGCGATGCTAGCTTGGTACCAAGAGACGGACGCCGTGGGTTCAGATACTGATACAAACTCGGGCTTCGATGCGCGCATTGAAAAGTGGAAGGCGGAGCGTGAGAAGCAGAAGCAGGCCGGTTGGATACACAGCATGTGTCTCAAGTGCTTCCGTAAGCGCTGGTCCCACGGAAAATACTCGTCATGGCAGACTCCGGTCAGGTTCCGCCAATGGGAAGTGCGCTGTTTCTGTCTTCAGAGACACAAAGACGGAATTCATAAAACCCGTGATCCGCTAAACCGAGAGCTTCGATGCGCGGGAGTTCACCGGTCGGAGCCGTCTCACAAAGGGTAAGTTTTGAAACTGCGCCTATTCGGATATTCAATCGGTCAACCGCAGAAAAATGACCTTTCTCTGACACGGGCTCTTGGTTACTCTCATTCAAAGGAGGCATGTGATCATGAAAAACCTGTTCGATACGACGGTGGCGAATCAGGTAAAGACCCGGCTGGGAAAATTGG
>PKZC01000333.1 GCA_003132905.1 Bryobacterales bacterium
ATTCTTCAATGAGAAAATGCTGTGGAGCGAAATGGGCCAAGCGGCGGCGCAACGTTTCGTACGCGCGAAACAAGAGCGACTTCAGCGCTGGAATGGAGCACTCCAGCACATTCGCGATCGCGGCGTAATCCATGCCTTCGTATTTATGCATGACCACGGCCGCGAGCTGCTTGCCGGGCAAGCTTTCAATCGCATCGCGGATTTCCTTGGCGTGATGGTCCACCAGCAACTGTTGATCGGCACGCAAGGTCTGATCGGGCACCTGGATCCTGCTGGCATCGTGCAGGGCTGCGTCCAGCCGCAGGTGCGCGGTTTCGCGCCGGGTATCCCTGCGCCAGTTCAGCGCGACGTTGGTGGTAATCCGGAACAGCCACGTGCTGAATTTGGCCTCTGGTTGATATCGATTGCGAAAGCGGTAGACGCGCAAGAAGACGTCTTGCGCCAGCTCTTCGGCGATGGCCCGGTTGTGCACCAAACGGTAAAGATGGTTCACCACCTGGCTGCGGTGACGATGTAACAGGGTTTCAAAGCTTGGCTCGTGCCCTCCGCAAACCTTCACCATTAAGGCCGCATCTGGATCGAGAGCCCACTCAGACACCATAAGGGTTAGAACGCGCGGGCCCCGCGGTCCGTTTCGGCCTTAGCTGTAATGATTCGTAAACTACTGTACCGGTTCCTGATGCTCGGGGAAGACGGCGTAGTTTTCGGGCGGTGGGTAGAGGCTATACAGCAGATTGAGCCGCTTGCGCATGTGGCGGCTGGGCAGCTGGCGCGGGCCGGTTTCCACGTCGATATCGCAGCAGATGCCGTGCAGGTACAGCGTTAGCGTATCGATCAGGGATTGCCGGACATAGTCGCGAAACGGCTTGGTCTCTTTGCGGATGTTGGTGTCTCGCCGCAGCAGAGCCTGTTTCATGTGCCAGCTCTCTTCGTCCACTTCGCCGTGAACGCGCCCGTTCAACTCTTCGCGAAGCAGCGCGCCGTATTGGACGAGGGCTTCTTCAGAGCCATGATCGGCGGCCAGAGTGGCCAGGACGTGATAGAAGCGGTAGTGATACTCCGAAACGTCCTGATCCTTAAGCGCGAAGACCAGAACCTCTTCTTTATCGAAGCGGACCTGGGCGGCCCAGGATGCCCGGCTGTCGGGCGGTTTTTCGGTGACGACGAACTCATCCCGGCGGACGGTCCCTTTTTCTTTGCCATCCACGCGCTCCAGGTAAGGCACCAGCATGATGGACACCTTCGGCAGTAGCGCGGAAATGGCCGGCGGGAGGGCGGCGATGGGCTCTTCCAGGTACTCTTTGACATCCTCCTCGCTCAACGGCACCGAAGCGCAGAAGTAGGAGAAGGTGTTGCTGAGCGGGATCATCTCGCCGCGGAAACGCTCCGCGAACTGGCCAACGCTTAGCTTAGAAAGATCGGGTTGCGCGGACATCTGGTGAGGGTGAAAGCTTCTTCATTCTAACACGGGGGCGGAGGAGGGTATTGTCCTAGAAGTGCGTGAAGCGCGAAATCCGTAAACAGCGACCGCTCGCTATGCTACCGTGGGACCGATGGCGAGAAGGGCTTCGCGCCGCTACTTCGCATCATCGCTTCCAAATCACCTGCGATGCGTTCCGGCCCTACGTTCCCGCCATTGCCGATACGCTCGGTGACGGCGTTAGTTTTGCACAACTCATAAAGGTCTACGGCACGAAAGAAGAAGGCCGCGAAGCTCGCTACAGCCCGTCGCAAATAGTCCAAACGGAAACGGTACCGATATTCGGAAATCCCGATCCGAGCCGAATTTGTACCAGCATCATCGAACGTCAGAACCTCACATCAGAATGCAGATGCGCCGCCTGACTCGGTTGACGAACGGATTCTCAAAGAAGTGGGAGAATCTGTGGGCCGCGTACTGCCTGCACTTCGCCTATTACAACTTCTGCCGGATTCATCGCTCGTTGCGCGTGACGCCCGCGATGGAAACAGGAATCACCGATCACGTTTGGGATTTGGCCGAACTGCTGACGTAGGAATATCACGGTTCTTTAGACATCGCGTGCATGAACATGTACCATGACTCAGGGTCCATGGATTCGGCATCATCGCCATCCATATAGCGACGCCGAATCAGCCGAAGAAAGGATTTCTTGGCAGCTTCACTGATTAGCGCGAGGGATTCTCCTTGTGAGCCTTTGATAAAGACGCGACCACGATCATCCCGTGACCCTTGGTATGTCCCACAATTCCCGCCTCCTGTTGCGGCGAGATATAGGCAATAGACATCTTCGAAGTCGTCGGGCTCATTGCCACCAAGCCACTCAATGAAGTCAGTCATTTTATCCAATCCTATTCATCATGGCTTAGACTTAGCGAGATGGAACCACTGGATTCTGTACTGCGCCGTGGCTGGACGTTTCTCGTAGAAAAGCCCTTGGAATTCGCGCGCGACCCGGAAACAGGACGTGCAGGGTTGATTTTCTTTTCCTCAGCTCATTTTCAAGGGAAGACGATTGAGACTCCGGTAGGTTTGGTCCTGACAAAGGAAGCAGCACAAGCGCTTCTGCGGGATCTCTCAGAACTTGAAACTCTTCTGAGAGCAGCAACGTCAGGCCATACCAAGCCAGATTCCGTCCAATAAATTCGCGTAGTCGCTCGCGCAACGTCAGGGCAGTAGCGAATATCTGCCGACACTTCTGCATGCTAAACTCCGAGTGTCGCTCCGAATCAGATAGGAAATATGGACTCTCTAAACGAAGGACCGCCTGGCAGCGGGCTTTCGCTGTTCCTGAACCCAGTCTAGCAGGAGAACGAACATGGCCGCGAGCCATACTCAATTCAAGAAGATCGCTTATGACAAGCTCAACGCGCGACAGAAAGAACAGTTCAACTTCCAAAAGATTGCGGCCACCCTGGCAGACTACGGCTTCAACTGCATTAAGCTGAGCGACGATTGGCAGGGCGCCGATTTTCTGGCTTACCACGTGGACGGTACGACGACACTGCGCGTCCAGTTGAAATCAAGGTTGGACATAAAGCAAAAATATCGCGACAAGAATATTTGGATGGCTTTTCCCCACAACAAGGCGTGGTACCTGATCGAGTATGACCGTCTTGTGGAAAAGGTTGGAGCGACAACGAAGTGGCTCACAAGTTGTTCGTGGCTTAATGACCATGGGTACTCCTCAGGAAGCATCAACCCTGAGTTGCTCGCGAGCCTTGCCGAATACAAACTTGGGCCAGTCTACGGTGTCGTGCTGGATGAAGACTAGCTCCAAGCAACTTCGTTTGGTGATATTCGACACTGGCAGAGAGCCTTACAAAAGCACCGTGCGATAGAATCCAGGTATGATAATCGGCCCAGATGAGACGCTACGAATTTTTTGTGCCGCACTCCAGGGCGTCATAATAGCAGGCCCAAAACAAACGCCAGACGAGATTGCGAAGCGAACAACCGAAATCGCTAGAGCTGCGGAGGACGCCTTCGCAAATATTGAGATCAGCTAAAAAGTGCGTTGATTTTGCGCTTCACGCGCCTTTAGGACACTACCCGGAAGAGTGCCGGATTCGGGAAGACTGGCTCAGTGCGCAGGAGGGAGCTTGAGCGCTTTGCGGACGCGTGCAAATACGTCGCCTTCGGCGACACCACTGGCGTCACCCTCATCGATGACGCCCCTGAGGGCAGCAAGTTTCGCCTGGTATTGCTGCTCGTCGGTCAAATTGACCTTAGAGTCGGACACCATGGCTCCTTGGCGACATTATGCGAATACCAGCCGTTTGAGCTTCAGCCGGTCCGTGCGAACCTGGGCCAAGTCATACTGGGCTTGTTGCACGAGCCAGCTTTCTGCGCTGCCGCCGAAAACCTGGGCCAGCCTGACGGCCATTTCGGGAGAGATCCCGCGTTTTTCGTTCACCAGTTCCGATAAGGTGGTGCGCGTCACTCCAAGGGCGGCGGCCGCTTGCGTGATGCTCAAGCCGAGAGGCTCAATACACTGGCGAAGAACAAAGCCGCCAGGGTGGGGTGGATTCTTCATAGACACGGTTTAGTCCTCTCTTCAGTGGTAATCCAGATAATTGACATCGAATGCGTCGTGGTCGTCAAAACGAAAAATCACCCTCCAGTTTGCGCGTACCGTCACGGACCAAAAGCCGTTCCATTCGCCCTTGAGCGAATGCAGCCTCAGGCCTGGCACATCCATATCGGCAACCACGCGAGCCGCATCCAGGCGCGCGAGAATGTCGCGCAACTTGCCGGCGTGTTCAGCAATCACACCCCGCGGGTCGTCGTCTCCGTAAAGGCGTTTCAGCCCTTTGTGACGGATCGACCGGATCACTACACACCGTAACGCGTTACGTGACGGATGTCAACTTACGTTGAATCCTCCGCATTGATCTCGGCTAGAACAACGGATTCATTCAGAGGAACGCGCGCGACGCCCGCCTGACCGATCCCTAGCGCTAGACTTAATATGAGTGGGCCAGAAAGTTTTAATCTCCGCCGGTGAAGCGTCGGGGGACCTGTACGCCGCCGGTCTGGTGGAGGCGTTGCGCCGCCATCGACCTGACATCGAATTCTTCGGTTGCGCCGGACCGCGCATGCAGCAAGCCGGCGTTCGCGCCGTTGTGGATGCGCATAGCTTGGCGGTAGTCGGTCTGGTGGAAGTGGTGACCCACATACCCCGCATCTACAGCGAATACCGGAAACTGCTGAAGGCCGCGCGCGCCGAGCAACCCGAGATCGCGATCCTGACCGATAGTCCCGATTTCCATCTGCGTGTTGCGCGCCGGCTCAAGAAGCTGGGCATTCCGGTTTTCTATCTGGTGGCGCCGCAAGTATGGGCGTGGCGCAAAGGCCGGCTGCCTTTGATACGCCGCACGATCGACAAGCTGCTTTGCATCTTCCCTTTCGAGCCGGAATTTTTCGCCCGGCACGGCATCGACGCCACCTATATCGGACATCCGCTTACTCGCCTGTTGCGGCCGTCGGCCAGCCGCGCCGAACTACGTCGCCGCTTCGGAATCCCTGAAGGCGCTTCGCTGGTTGCCCTTCTGCCTGGCAGCCGTACGGGCGAAGCCATGCGTCATCTGCCGATATTGCTTGAGGCGGTGGAACGCATTCGAGCCGCCGCTAATCCGATGACACAATTTGTCTTGGCAGTCCCGCCGGGCACCATCCCGCTAGGGTCAAATTTCCGGGAACGGATTTCGTCGGCGTCCATCCAACTCGTAGAGGGCAAGACCTGGGACGTGCTCGTCTGCGCGGACGTAGCCTTGGCCGCCAGTGGAACAGTCACCATTGAAGCGTGCCTGCTGGGAACCCCCATGGTTACCTTTTATCGGGTTAACAATTTAAGTTGGTGGATAGGAAAGGCTTTGGTCAGGGTGCCGTTCTACTCGATGGTCAATCTTGTTGCCGAGCGCCGGATTGTACCGGAATTGATCCAGGATCAAATGACGGCGGACGGCTTGGCTCGCGAGGCTCTAGCGCTGCTCGAAAGCGAGGCTGCGCGGGAAGGAATGCGGCACGATCTGGCCGAAGTGGTTCAAAAGCTCAGCGGCGCGCAGGATCCGCTGGACACAGCAGCATCGTTGATCGAGAAGCATCTGGCCGATAAGCGAGTAACAAAAGAGGAAATGATTCATGTCTCGTAAGATTTTGCTGATAGCGCTCACGCTAGGGCCCCTCGCGTTCGCGCAGTTGATGGCCGCGCAGGACAGAGGCAGCAAGTCAGGACGCATCAATGTGGATCATTACGCGATCGACGCGGAGATCAATCCGCGCACGCAAACTCTTACGGCCAACGTAAAGGTAAGGTTCAGCGCTCTGGACAACGATGTCTCCTCCGCTTCCTTCGAGTTGAACAACGCCTTCAACGTCTCGCGCGTGGTGGATGACGCCGGTCACCAACTGACAGCTTCGCGCTCTGGCCAGGACATGGGCGTTCGCCTGAACTTCCCCGCTCCGTTGGTAAAGGGCAAAGCCACCACCGTAACTTTCACCTACGACGGCCGCTTGACCGGCCAGGAAGATTCACCGGTATTTGGCATCAAGTTCGGCGCCATCCAGAACGACATCACGTACCTGATGTATCCAGCCCGCTGGTTTCCAGTGAACGGCTACACGACCGATCGATTCACTTCCGATTTACACATAACCGTTCCCACTGGATACCAGGTGATTGCGAGCGGCATCGCGAGTTCGCAGCCCGCGGGTGCGGGCAAGACAGCGTTCAGCTTTCGGTTCGACAAGCCATCGTTTCCCGGAAGCATCGCAGTGCTGCAGGGCGATCCCGTAAAAGTAAGCTCCGAAGGCGTGACATCGACCGTCTATTTCCGGCAGAAGCAGAACATGGCGAACGCGTATGGCGAGGAGACGGGAAAAATCATGAGTTTCCTCAGCAGCATCTACGGCCTTGCCCCGCAAACGAATCTGACGCTGGTGGAAACCGAAGACGGCACCCCCAACGGCTACTCCGCGCCGGGGATCATTTTCCTGTCGCCGCGCGGCATCGGCAATCAAGTGGCTGGGCGGCTGTTAGCGAATCAGCTGGCGCGCCAATGGTGGGAGACGCTGGTTTCGCCGGTGGATCGCGATCATCTATGGCTAGAGAACGGCAACGCGCGCTTCGCCGAACTGCTTTGGGACGAGCATTCCAACGGCCCGGCGGCGATGGAGGGGGATCTGCACGATACATACGTCGAGGCGCTCACGGTGGACAATCCGCCCATGATTCAAGCGGCGCGTCTGGACGATTATTCGCCGGAGTATTGGGCGCTCACCGCCGGCAAGGGCGCTGCGATGTTGAACATGCTGCGCAGCGTGATGGGCAACGACAATTTCAACAAGCTGATGTCCAGCTTCCCGGAAAAGTACGCCTGGCAGTCGGTGAGCACGGTGGACTTCCGCAAAATGGCCGAGCAGATTTCAGGGCAGAACCTGCAGTACTTCTTCGTGCAGTGGCTGGAATCGAGCGGCGCGCCCGAATTCAAAATGGAATATACGGTGTTTCGGACTCAGAAAGGCTTTCGTGTGATGGGCAAGATCACGCAGGATCTGGATACCTTTCAGATGCCTGTGGATCTGAAGATCGAAACAGAAGGCAATCCCGAGACCAAGCGCATCGACGTGGTGGGAACATCGTCTGAATTCACCGTGGATACGTTCGGCAAACCGAAAACCGTCACCATCGATCCAGCGGGCGCGGTGCTGCGCTGGAGTCCGGCGATGCGTGTCGCCGTGGCCATCAAGAAGGGCGAGCAGTTCGCCGCGATCGGCGAGTTTGGCGATGCCTTGAAGGAATACCAGAGGGCCATTGAAGTGAATCGATCCAGCTCGCTGGCGCACTATCGCGTGGCCGAGGTTTTCTTTCTGCAGAACAACTACCAGTCGGCCGCCACCGAATATCGCGAGGCGCTGAATGGCGACATGGATCCCAAATGGGTGGAAGTGTGGGCGCACATCAAGCTGGGTAACATCTTCGACGTCTCCGGGCAGCGCGATCGCGCGGTCAATGAATACAACCACGCCATCCGCACGAAAGACGATACGCAAGGGGCGCAGGAAGAGGCCGCGAAGTATCTGAAGCAGCCGTACGAGAAGAAGCACACCAACGTCTGATCCGATCAGGCTATTGGGCTGAAAGCTTCGACGTCAGCATCCAGCGCAGGACGCCGTGGGGTTCGGCCCCAAACCGCTCTATTTCGACGCAAGCGATCGCACCCTTTTTGAAATCCACTTGAAGGCTGGGCGATCCAAGCAGATAGGCCGTCAACCGGCTGAACAACGGCTCATGTCCAGCAAGTAGAATTTGCGCTTCGTCTTTGTGGACGCGGATCTCATCCCAAACCGTCTTCGGCGACGATGCGGGCTCCAGCGCTTTGGTGCGCAGCAATTCGCCTTTGTAGTCCAGGATCTCAGCGGCGAGTTGCGCGGTTTGCAGAGCGCGCTTGTAGGGACTCGTCAAAATCAACGACGGCGCGACGCCGGCCGCGGCGGCTGTGCGCAAAACATTTCGCAGCTTCTTGCGTCCATCGGGAGTGAGCGCACGCTCGGCGTCCGGCTGGCCGGGCTGCCCGTCTTCGGCAACTCCGTGCCGGAGGATATAAATTTCCATTCCTGATAGCCTACTGGTTTGAAACTCGATCTCGATCGTAGCGCCTTTTATCTTACCTGCGGCGCGCTCCTCTCCATTCTATTCTCGATCGCCGTCTCGCAGATTCTGCTGGCACTGGCGCTGGCGGCCGTATTGTTTTCGTCCACCAAGATTCGGCTGCCCCCGATCAAGCTGCCGCTGGGACTATTTATTGCCGGCACCGCGATTTCACTGCTGGCCTCGGGACACATCGCCGAAGGCATGCCGCAGATCCGCAAGTTCTACGTGTTCTTTATTTTGCTGGTGGCGTACAGCACGTTTCGTCAAACGGCCGAGATTCGCACCGTCGTGCTGCTATGGACGGGCATCGCGACGCTCTCGGCCTTGCGCAGCTTCTTCCAATTCTGGCGAATCTATCAGCAATCGCAGGCGCAGCACGTCAGCTTTTACGACTTCTATGTTGGATCGCGCATCACCGGCTTCATGAGCCACTGGATGACCTTCGGCGGCGAAGAGATGATCGTGCTCTTGCTGCTAGCCGCGTATTTGTTCTTCTCGGGCGAGCACCGTTGGAAGCGGATTGGTTGGCTGTGCGCTGTGATTCTGGCTAGTTCCATGGTTCTGGGATTCACCCGCAGCATCTTCCTGCTGGGATTTCCAATCGGCTTGCTTTATCTGCTGTGGTTCTGGAAAAAATGGCTGGTAGCGGCTGTACCCGCAGTGGTGTTGATCGCATTCTTCCTTGGCCCGCACGCTTTAAGGGAACGGATCACTTCGGTGGTTAATCCGCATGGTGATGTGGATTCGAACCAGCATCGGGCCATCTTGCGCGAAACCGGGCTCCTGNNCTCCTGATTATTCGCGCCCATCCATGGCTTGGAATCGGCCCCGAGCAGGTCAAGTATCAATCCGATCAATGGATACCGGCGTCCGCGCTACCGTTGCCAGTGGGATATTACGGGCACTTGCACAATGTCTACCTGCAGTACGCAGCCGAGCGTGGTGTTCCAACGCTGCTCATTTTTCTATGGATGATCGCGAAAATCCTATGGGACTTCACGCGGGCGTTGCGCCAGAAATCGGCGAGCCCGGAAGCGCGCTTCGTATTGCAGGGAGCGATCGCAGTGATTCTGGCGCTGTTAGCCGAGGGCTACGCGGAATACAATTTTGGCGATAGCGAAGTACTGACGATGTTTCTCGCAGTGGTGGCGTTCGGGTACGTTGCCGCGAATTCCTTGGATTCCAGCCAGCCGTAGGCGGCTATGAATTCTAGCGGACGACGTCCGCTATTCGGCCGCAGGAAGCGGCCCTACTGCATCGGGCCGTGATGCTCTGGTGGACGCTTCTTGCNNCCGCCACTACCGCCACGACGCGGCCGATCAGTGCTGTTGCCCGCCGCAGGCTTGCGTGCCCGTCGCACCGGTTTAGGCTTGACCGGGGGAGGATTCGGCTCAAGCAGCGAAGGCTGGCCTTCGACAATGGGCTGCTTCTCGTCCTCTTCCTCTTCGGCATGTTGCTCCGGCGGACGTTCGGGCTCGGCGGGCGGATAGAACTCGGCGCCCATATATACGATGGGGCCCTTCTCTTCGTCCGGCTCCACGCGAACCACCAGCTTGTCCTGCGCGTAATTGAGGAACTCGGAAAATTCCTGGAAACCGTAGGCGGCAGCCGAGAAGTTCGGGACCTCGGCTTGCACCCATCCGGCGAGATCGTCGAGCAGAACGCCGTTCTCCATCTCCAGGCGATGCGTCTCCAAAACGTCACGCAGCTGCGGAAGCGCTTCTTCCGGCTTGGGCGTCGGACGTTCCGGCTGCGACGCGCCCTTGCGCTCGATAATGTAGCGTCCACCCTGGCCGCTCACATTGACATAATCGGCCTTCTTCAATTTCTCGACGAAATCCGAGAAGCTGTTCGCGCCGTATGCTTTTTCAGTGAACGCCGAATCCAGTTGCAGCATCGTGGATTTCAACAACCCGAGCTGCGGCTGCACCGCGCGGCGCTCCAATACTTGCAGCGCGCGTTCCACCAGCGGCATGGCTTGCGCCAGATCAAGCGGCGCCGGGCGGCTGCGTTGGCCACCTTGCGGGCGATCTCTGCCAGCCAGCTGCTCCCCAGGCAACCCTTGCGGACGCGGCCCACGGTCGCGACTCTGACTCTGACCGCGATCCTCCGATAGCAGCGATTCATAGCTCACGAATTCGTGACAGTTCTGCTGCAGGATGGTGCTGGTGAAAGCCTTACCCCCCACTACAAAAACGGTCTTGCCGTATTCCTTGAGCTTGTTCACCAGCGGGATGAAGTCGCTGTCGCCGCTGACGATGGCGAACGCATTCACGTGCGGATGAGTGAAGGCCATCTCCAGCGCATCCAGCGCCAGATTGATATCGCCGCCGTTCTTGTCGCCGCGCGGCGAAGGCAGACGCTGCACCATTTGCACGGCGTTCTCCGCCATGGACCGGGCCGCGCCTTCCTGACGCCCCCAATTGGCGTAAGCAAATTTTGCGACCAGGTCGCCGCGCTCCTTAAGCGCATCCAGCGGCAGGGAAACATCAAATTCGCGCCGCAAAGTCGATTTCACGCCGATTTCAATGTTGTCGTAATCGACAAACACGGCGATGTTCAGTTTTTCTTGCATTTAGTTTTTGGTAGTACACGGGCGCTTTAGCACCCCTGTTCTTGTTTTCAATATATGCGGGCATTTCAATCCCGCGGTTGCTTCACGCGGTCTGCTTTACAGAAGACCGTATGAAGTCGACGATCGCTTCGAGTGACGCGCCAGGCTGAAACACAGCCGCGACGCCCAGCTTCTTCAGCTCGGCGGCATCCTCGTCAGGAATTATACCGCCGACCAGGACCAGGACATCGTCCATGCCTTTTTCGCGCAGCAAATCCATAATACGCGGAACGATCGCGTTATGGGCGCCGGACAGGATAGACAGGCCAATTACCTGCACGTCCTCCTGCAAAGCGGCACTCACGATCATTTCCGGAGTCTGGCGCAGGCCGGTGTAAATCACCTCCATGCCTGCGTCGCGCAAAGCTCGCGCGATGACCTTCGCTCCCCGGTCATGGCCATCCAAACCCGGTTTGGCGACCAGCACCCGGATGCGGGGATCCATACCTTCTGATGGTAGCAGGATCGAATGGCCCGTATTTCTTATTGGTGCGGCTGGAAGTCCAATATCGGCGTGACCCGGGGAACCAGGGACGGCGAAGCGTCCGCCGCAGGCACTGATATCGCCGGCTGGGCTTGCAGCGGGGTCATCCGCTCGATAACGCCACCGTCGCCAGTGGAGATAATCTCAACCTGTTGCGGCATGCACTGGTTTTGCGGTTGGGTTCCGTCGACGAAATAGGTCGAAACTCCCGTGGGGCAGCCTGGACCGGATAGCTCGCCGGTTTGAGGATCCACCGACACTTGAGTCACTCCCTGAGGAGGCTTGAACGGCTTGGCGTTGCCATATTGCTTGTAGCGTGCTGCTTCGCTCATGAACTCGGTCCAGATCGGCAGGGCCGATTTCGCGCCTTCCAGACCTAAATCCGAATAATCGTCGTAGCCTACCCACACCACGCACAGAAGCTCGGAGGTAAATCCGGCGAACCATCCGTCGTGGGACGTGCCCGTTTTTCCGGCGGCCGGCAAACGGAAGCCTCGCGCGCGAACTCCAGCGGCCGTTCCACTTCGCATCACTTCTTGCAGCATGTCCACCATCAGGAAGGCGATGCGTGGATCGAGCACGCGGGTGGTTCGTGGGTTTTGACCCTTAATAAATGAGGGCTGAACAAGATTGCCGTCATTGGCAAAGATGGTGTAGGCGCGCGCGATCTCGAACGGGGTGACCTGATATGCGCCCAGTGCTACAGCCGGCGTCGGTTGAATATCCTCGTTCATGCCCGCTTGCCTGGCAACCGCAACCACGTTCTGATAACCGGCCATCTGCGCTACCTTCACGGCGGCCACGTTGAGCGAGTGCGCCAGGGCTTTGCGGAGCGTAACCTGTCCCATGAACTCCTGCTTAAAATTGGCCGGGTTGTACGTTTGATCGCCGTTGTCGAAGGTGGTGGGCGAATCGTCCACCATGGAGGCGGGCGTTAACACCGGGTCGCCTCCTGTAATCGCCGTGTTCAGCGCGGCGGTATAAACGAACGGTTTGAAGACCGAGCCGGGAGGGCGCTTGGCGAAGGCCCGGTCCAGTTGGCTGGCTGCGTAATCCCGGCCGCCGAACAGCACCTTGATTTCTCCCGTATGAGGATCGAGAGCGATCAGAGCAACCTGGGGCCGGCTTGGCAACGATTTATGACGAGACGCCAATTGCTTGTCGACCAACTGCATCCCATCGGCAATAGCGCGTTCGGCCGCCCGCTGCAGACGTAGATCCAAAGTCGTATAGACGGCGTTAGGCTTGTCGCCTGGATCGTCCGTTTCCTGAGCAACCTTCTTGGCCGCGGCATCCTTGGCCGCGGCATCGATAAAATACTGGGACTCTGAAAACTCCGTTGCGCCGGCATGCAGGCCCAGCGGCGCGGCGATGGCATTCGCGTACTGCTCATCGTTGATATGTTTGTCCGCGTGCATGCGCTTGAGCACGATATTGCGCCGGTCCACGGTGCGGTTGGGATAACGGAATGGATTCAAATATACCGGGCGTTGGATCAGCCCCGCGATGGTCGCGGTCTCCGGCAGACTGAGCTTTTGAACATCTTTGTTGAAATAGGCCTGCGCGGCCTCTCCCACACCATTGATCCCGAACGCGCCATCGCCGCCCAGATAAACCAGGTTGCAATATCTTTCAAAAATCTCGTCCTTCGATAGCTTGTGTTCCAGATGGACGGCGATCAGGACTTCTTCCAGTTTCCGTTTCCAGCTCTTATCGCGACGCAGGCAAAGATTACGAGCCAGCTGCATCGTTATGGTAGAGGCTCCCTGCCCTTTCCGGCGTTCGCGCAAATCCACGTAGACAGCCTTGGCAAGACGGAGAGTGTCGATTCCAGAATGATGGAAGAACCTCTTATCTTCGGCCGACAGAATCGCATGCACCAACAGCGGGGGCATCTGCGAAAAAGTCACGGGCATTCGTTTCGCCCTGCCATCTTCGGACGTCAGAAGCTGGGGTTTCAGCCGGTAATTGGGTAGGGCGCGCCCGGTTGTATCGTCGACGATGGAAGCGATGCGGCCGTTCGACAAGGTGATTTTCACGGTTGACGTGGAACGCTGGGTTGCCGCGGCAAGATCTGATGCCGACATGGGATCGCCCGGGGCTAACGACTCCGATGCGGAATAGTAATCGATGCCATTCGCCAAGCTTCCTTTGAGCTGTTGGTCGACGCGCCGAGCCAGCCGACGATAGGGAATGGCAACAGCGACCAGTAACAGCACCATCGCAAGCAGGGCAGCCGCTAGCACCTTGATCCAAGGCTTCAGGTTGATCCAAGGCTTCAGGTTCGCCGATGTTACGCGATTGTTGTCGTTGGAGCCCTGCATCGGACATACAAGGGCACGCCTGTCGCCACTTCAGGAAAGCCCAATAAAGTGCCTTTCCGGACGATTGCAACTCGGTCGATTTTACCGGGGTTAGAGCACGCTGGTTTCGGTGTAGGCGCCGAAGACCTCGCGCAGCGTATCGCAAATTTCGCCCACTGTCGCGTAGGCGCGGACCGCATCCAGAATGGCCGGCATGGTGTTTTCGTTCTTAGCTGCAGCGCCTCGCAAGACCTTCAGGCACGCCTGCACCCTAGCATTGTCGCGATTCGATTTCAGCCTCGCAAGCTTTTCCAATTGGTGCGCTTGTGCCGATTCGTCGATCCCGAGCAGCTCAATCGGCTGCTCGTGCTGCTCAACGAACGCGTTCACGCCCACAATTTTCTGCTCGCCTGTTTCGATGGCGTGCTGATATTCGTAGCTGGCGTTCGCGATCTCGGTCTGCGGAAACCCTCGCTCGATAGCCGGGATCATACCGCCCATTTCATCGATGCGCCGGATGTAATCGCGCGCCTGTTTTTCCATCTCGTTCGTCAGGCTCTCGACGAAATAGCTGCCTCCCAGCGGATCTGGCTCATCCGGCACGCCGCTCTCGTAGGCGATCACCTGTTGCGTCCGCAGCGCGATGGTTACGGCATGCTCGCTCGGCAGCGCGTAAGCTTCATCCAGTGAATTGGTGTGCAGTGATTGCGTTCCGCCCAGCACCGCCGCCAGCGCTTGCAGCGTAGTCCGCACGATGTTGTTGTAAGGCTGCTGCCAGGTCAGCGAACATCCGGCGGTTTGCGCGTGGGTGCGCAGCCTCCAACTGCGCTCGTCAAGTGCGCCATAGCGATCGCGCATGATTTCGGCCCAGATCTTTCGCGCGGCTCGAAACTTCGCGATTTCTTCGAAAAAATCGTTATGCGAATTGAAAAAGAAGCTCAGCCGGGGCGCGAAGCTGTCGACGGGCAATCCGCGCTCGATACCCCATTCCACATATTCCATGCCGTCGCGCAAAGTGAACGCCAGCTCCTGCACCGCCGTCGATCCAGCCTCGCGAATGTGATACCCGCTGATCGAAATCGGATTGAAGCGCGGTACATGCCGGGTGGAGTATTCGATGACATCCGTCACCAGCCGCATGGAGGGCCGGGGTGGATAGATGTACTCCTTCTGCG
>PKZC01000150.1 GCA_003132905.1 Bryobacterales bacterium
TTTCGAGAACCTGGCGCGCATCTGCTTCGGTCCAACTTGCGGTCAGTTTGTTCCTCCAGCCTTCTTCGGGGGGAGCAACTGGCGTTTGGGCTTGCGTGTTCCGCGCAGGCGTAATGAAAGCGGCGAGCGCCGCCATCAGTAACACGGTCCGATTTTTGTCAGATAGAGTTTTGTAACTTCTCATGTTGCCCTCGCAAAAGATCAGGCGGCCCCTAGAGGTCGAGTTTTCCTTGAAACTGCATTTCGTGCGGGTAAAAGAATTGCGCTACATAGATACGCCCAACCTGTGCGGCGAATTCAACGCGCTTCTCTTCTCCGGTGATCGGTCTGGTGCGTGGGAAAAGATAAACCACTGTTGCCAATCCGCCACCCGACGGCACGATCTCAACCTTCGCGGCCTTCAGATCCTTCATTCCTTCGGGCTTCAAGAACCCTAGCCTCTTTAGATCTCCAGCCTGGCCGGGCTCGTCCAGCCGGCCGGCCTCAACAGGTACACCATAGATCGCAACTACGAAGTAGTCGCCGACCCACTCGGGCACATCGGCATCGTCTAACTTCAATTCTGCTTGGCGTACCGCCGAAGCGCTCTCCCATCGAAGGACAAGACTCCCGGGCTTCTTGACTCTGGAATTCGAATGGCTCTTGCTTCCCCCGACCAAGTTAGTCACTTCCAGGCTCTCGAGACCGACACCCTTTCCGCCGCCCATCTTTCCTCCAGCTCGCAGCTGGTCTTCACTCGGCTGAAAGAGGAGGGTTACGGCGGCTCGCTTCACCCAAGGCGAGGCAGCCAGCACTTGCTTAGCATCGACTGCTGTCCACTGCGTGGCGGGCTTAATCTGCCAAGGCGGCTCGCCCGCGATCAGCACCACGGTGGAGAAAAGAAACAGGCACGACGTAGTTATTCGATACATAATCATTGTTTCCCTTGGAGAATAGGAGCGAGGCGTCCAAATGACGAACACCTCGCACTAGTTTCGGTGGCTTAGAGTTTCACCATCAGGGCGAAAATCCACCGGCGCTCTTGTTTCACCAGATCCGGTGAGAACCCGGGAATGATCGCGCCCGGATTTCCAGTATTGACATAAAATCCAGGCACCACATCCGGAGTTATGCCGCCCGGGCCGACAAAGTACGGCACATTAGACCCGCGTTGAGTAAATTCAAAGCGCCAGGTCACCCACTGGCTGGGCATATAGTCAAACGAAGTTTGAAAATCGTATGCCTTAAAGGGATCGCCTGGATTCTGGGTGAAATAGGGCGAACCCGTAGTTGCTGTCGCGCCGTTGATTGGAGGAAGCAGAACCAGGTAGCGCCCTGGATTGTTCATCACGCCTCCGCCTACCGTAAAGGCAAAACGATCTTTATCAAACCAGAAGCGGTGATAACCCATGATGCCCATGAAATTCTGGGCGGGTGTTTGCGAGTTGCCGCCTTTGCAAACCACACCGCCTCCACTTTCGCATCCAATATCCTCGGTGAGCGAGAATGCCATCCGGTGCATAAACCTGTTGGGATTCTCGTAATATTTCCACTCCTGACTGTCGTCAAGGTGATAGCGGGACCGATAAGGGTTGCCAAGGGTATCGCGGCCCAGCGCATAGGTGTTGAACACAAAATCGAGATTGCCGGTTGGCCGCCATAGAATCTGGCCGCCGATTCCGTTCCGGCCATTGTACTTCGCATAGCTTTGCCATCCATTGATGAACCAGGGTTCGATCTTTAGCTTGTTGGTGGGAAACCATTGGGCCCGGAAACCGGTAAAGAACCAAGGTGTGTTCGATGACACATACGATGGCTGATAAGCCCAGTTATCGAAGCTGTAGTAACTGAACAGTCCGATGAAGGAAAGGAAATCACCCACCTGAAGGTTCAGGCCATGCTGCACATTGATGTGGTAGCCGGCATACATTTCCGATAGGTATCGATAAGCATTATCGAGCTGCCATTGGCCCTGGCTGTAACTGGCATCGTTGCGCGGTACGGCCGTCGAAACGGCGCCGAACTGCGTCAAAATGCGCCCCTGCATGTTACCGGCGTGAAAGTCGCCGCCGATATTCAGTGCCTGGATTGTAAATTCGCCCGTCCGCTCACCCTCGGTGGTTCCATCCAACGTATGGTCGATGGGATGGTTCAGGTCATACATGTAGTTTGTGTCGACTCTGAACTCGCCCGAAAAATACTTTCCGTCCAGAACCTCATCGTGGTTGCGTGAATTGGAGTTCATCCAGGTAAAATCGGCATACGCGAATGGCGTCTGTGTGTCCACCGCGGGTGCAGCGGGAGGGGCCGGTTGAGCTTCTGGCTGTGAGGAACTCTGGTCGACAGACGACGGAAGTCCGGGCCCTGGCTCTGGGTTTGCTGCCGCAGCCACTGCTTGTGTTGTGTCCAACGTCCCCGGCGGCAAAGGGATACGCGGCGCGCCAGTACTGCCTGCTGGAACCGCCGGTGACACGATCCCGGCTTCACCTCGTGCCGCCTTCAGCTCTTCCTCCAGTTTCTCAATACGCTTTTTCATAGCGTTGATCTCATCAAGGACCGCCAGGCCGGGCTGTTGTGCCCCTCCAGCTGTTGCGGACGCCGGTGCGGTGGTAGTGCTCTCTGGCGGGGCTCCCGCGCTAGCGATGATCTGAGGCGATGACGGGTTCTGCGCAAGCAAGACCTGGCCAGTTAGCAACCCTGCTACGCCGGCTGTAAACACAGTTTGTCTTAGAATGCGCACACCTCTAGTGTGAATCTGCATTTCCATGCTCCTTTTCTAATCGACTTTAAGCGACTTAAGAATTCTTACTTGAGGCGGCTATTAGAGACGAGCCTAAGACACCAACTCGCCTAATGACGAGGACGGAACGCTAACCAATGTCGCCGACGACCCCGCAGGGCAGGTCCTGCCGAAAGAATTGCACGTCGTCGCCAGGTAGTCGCTTTGATCTTGGTCGTCATATTGGCTTTGTGTGCACAGCGTTCTCTCTGCGGAGTGCGCAACTCGAAAACGGCTGCGTCAAGCGATTGCCTTTAGTATGACGTCAGGCTTGGATAAATATATACCGAACGTCATCAACAAACCATTAAGAAACGATAAAACTAAAAGAAAGATCTGTCTTTGGGGTATCATATTGAAAATGCGATCCAGGCCAGTTAGGTAAGTGGATTCAGCCCGCGTCGGCACAAAGTCTGCAAATTCGCCGCCGACTCAGAGGCCGGAAGGACTTGGGGTGGCACAAGCCGGCCCCGCAGCCATCCAAGGCGACGCTATTTATGTATACGAATTTCATAATTCCCTTAGATGAATTGACTTGTTTCCTCTGCTTTGATCGACACAGCGAAAATCTTTAGGGCCTGACAGGAAAACGGTCGTCGAGCTCAAGATTCAGCAGCAGGACATTGACGCGTGGTTCTCCCAGGAACTGAGCGATGGCCTTGACCCGATCGACCAGTTTCTGACTCGTGGGACCGAGATTGGGAAAGCCAGCCGGCGAATCATCTGAGCTGTACGATTGAACACGGTGTTGTGAAGGCGTTGCAGCCATATCTTGTCCCTCTATCAAGAAGACTACGAGCGCGACCCTAATAATGTCCTTAAATCGCCCTAACGTTTTCCTAAAAA
>PKZC01000015.1 GCA_003132905.1 Bryobacterales bacterium
CCAGGATGGCGCGGCGGGTTGCATGTGTGGTCATGGCGAGACTCCTTGTTGACGGAGCCACGGCCAGGCGGAATGCCGGTCAGTTTTTTGCTATTTTTCGAATCGGTCATCGGTCGCCTCGCGTGGCGGTTGATGGCAAGTCCCGGCCTGCCGCTACAACGGCGGGTCGGGGCGCTTATAGAATCTGATTTACGCAACCGCGGCAAGCCCATAGAACCCAAAAAACGAGCTTTTCCCATTGCCCTCCCGCTACGGTTGTTCGATGATCCAGCGGGGCATCTCGGCCGGGGGCTATCATGCGAGCAGCAATTGTATTGGCGAGCGCACTAACGCTTGCCGGCTGCGCCTATAAAGCGGCGCCATTAGATGCGCCTTCCTACAACGTCGTCACCTCATTCTCAGAGAAAGTTCACGGCAAATGGCTGCTAGCGGTCGATGCTGAGGCGCTAAATCAGGTCGTAAAACCAAGCACATTTGCCTGCGCTGCTCACACATTTCCGCTTCAGCTTTCCGCCGCCTATGTGACATCGGTATCTGAAACTCTACGGAACGTTTTCGATCAGATCGAGCCCGTCCCCGCGCCAATCCCCGGCGATCAAGCCACAAAGCGCGGAGCGAAAGGCATTATTGTCGTTCACGGAGAGGAAGTACGGCCGCGTCTGGATATTCAACCGGGCTTTTGGTCGGCCAATATGAAGACGCAGGTCGTCGTGGTCGCATCGGTTTATGTCGATGGCCCGAAGGGGCGCATCTTCGGAACGACGGTCGAAGGTCAGGGCACCGCTGATGCGGAAGCCGGCATGATGTGCGAAGGCGGCGCAAAATCGCTTACAGACGCGTCCTCAACCGCAATTCGCGATTCGGTAAGAAAAATTGCTGAAGGTCTTGGGAATTCCGATCGCGTGCGATCATCAAAATAATAGACGATCGAAGCGGCCGGCGTGGAATTTACGAACGGCGACCAGCCGGGAGTGAGAACNNTGAGAATTAAAGCGAAGGCGAAGCCCCGCCAGAAACGACCGCGCTAGCTCGTCTTAATTCGCTGCGCGATAAACGGTTGCACCTCAGCATGGAATCCATTGAGGTATGCCCCTTGACCGGCCGAAGTCATGCCGTCAGCGGCCATTTTTTCAACAGCGTGTTGCAGCGCGTAGTTGGAATGCCTCAACCATTCCGATAGGCCGTCTGGCCTAGCCGAATATTCGGCCCAATAGCGGAGGATGCCGCCGCGAGCGACCTTGCGGCCGATTTCCTCGCAAAACGCAAGATTTTGTCGATTGCGCCCGGCCCGAATATCTTCGTCGCTGGGAGTCACCTTTTCACTCATACGCGCGGACGCCAGCCGCGGCCGGATGCGTCGTTGATGATCTTCATGGTGTCTGAATATTGGCTCTTGCGGAATTGTGTGAGCGTCGACTGCAGCCGCGCCACGACCGCGGGATCCGCGCCGCTGGCGTCGATATGGATGTCGCCCTGATTGATATGGACTGTTGTCGCCCCACCGCCAGCGCCAGAGATGCCGAGCCGCCCATCGGAGCCGCGCTTGAGCGGCATGATGGCTTCTGGCCCGGCTTCACCCGCAAGCCCCGCGCCATTCGCCATCGGGAATAATGTAGGCGCCACCAGGATATCGCTGGTAATACCGCCGAGCGCATAGGGATGAATGACGCGACCATTATCGAATACGCCGCCATTCGCGTATAGGCCACCAAGTCCGCCGCCTGTTCCGCCCATAGTGCCAGCACCGCCTCCAGCACCGCCTATACCGAACATATTCAGAAAATTGAAACCGCCGCCGGCGCCACTCATCGACTCCTGCAACGCCCTCATGATCGGTCCCATGATCAGCATCTTGACGATCATCTGATCGATGGCGGTGATGACCTGCAGCCCGAACGACCGCCAGACGTCGCCGGTCGCCTTGGTGTGAGTCATGATATCGACCATGGCGGTCGATAAATCACCCTGGATTGTCGTCGACACGGTCGACATCGCATTATTCATCCGCATCGCGGCAGCCTGGGAGCTATTCAAGGCAGTTGTCACATCCGGAATGGTCGTCTTAAGCTGCGCGGCGATTTGAGCGTCTTCTGGACTCAGAAAGGCCGTGTTGGTCTTAAAGTTGATGTCATTTTGTATTTTTGCTTCGGCGTTGGCCTGCGACTGCTTCAGAATTGCCGCCGTCGTCTTGTCGAACGATTCCTGTTCTTCGGAACCGAGCTTGATGCCAGCCTGCCGCAATNNCCGTATAGGCCGCGATCTGATCATCGGTGACTCCTTTGTCGGCGCGGCGCGCGCCCTCGAGCAGTTGAAACTCGGCCTTCAATTGATCGGTGGCAGCGGTCGATTGCCCGACCGCCAGGTCGTCGGCCGCGAGCACCGCGATATGCTTCTGCACCGAATCGACCGCGCTATGGCAGGCGTCCTTTGCTTCCTTAGCGGCGTCTTTTCCAGGAACGTTCGTATGTGCCAGCGGATAGCCGCCAATGCCGCCGGCCAGATTAGCCGACATTGCAGCGCCTTCGTCGAAGGCTTTTGGCGCAGCGGCGGAGGCTACTGCAGCTGCTTCGTTACTCTGGATCGCTTTCGTGTTTTCGTTCACCTTTCCCGTCAGTGCATCCCAAAGAGCCTTCCAATTTTCCAGCATGGACTTGTCGCCATCGGCCGCCGCCAGCATCGCGTTAACTCTCGCATTGAACGCGGCATCATTTGCCTGCGCGTCCGCCGTGTTCGGCGTTGCGTTAGAGGCACCGGAGGAAGCGGATTGGCCTTTATTTGACAATGCTGCGGCTATGGATGACTCAAATTCTTTTGCTTTCGCGATCAAATCATCGAGCGCCGGCAACAGGTCCGCGATTTGGGCCTTGATCCAGGTTGAAAATACCATCCCGGCCTTCTGCCATTCCTGTGTGAAGACCGCCGCCTTCTCGATCGTGCTGCTGTCAATCACCAGGCCCAGTGCGGTTGCCTCGTTTTTCGACGCCGTCCACGCCGCCGCGCTCTGATCGAGCACCGGCACCCATTCTTTCGTGAGGCCGAGCATGTCGGCAATCTTTATCTTGTCGAATTCATTGGCACCGTTGGCAATCAATCCGCGCGCGATATCGAACATCTGATTGGTATTGACCAGCAGCCCGTTGGCATCCTTGAACTTGACGTTGTTGGCATCGAGCAACTTTGACAGATCGTTGGCGCCGCGCGTCGCGTCATTGAGATTGGTCGCCATCTTGGCAGCGCCAGAGGCAAAGTCGGAGTTCGATAACCCTTGCGAGCCGGCGGCAAATTGCAGCTTTTGAAAATTGTCGAGATCGAGCGCCGCGGCCTTGGCCTGCTTGCTGGTTTCGCCGAGATCGGAATTGAACTTGACGAAGGCGGCAACGCCGGCCCCGAGCGTACCGAACAGCCCGGCCGCGCCGATCGCCAGCGTCCCAAAATTGACGCCAGAGATCGCCTGTTGCGCTTGGCCCAGCGCTGCCGTCGCTTTCTCCGTCACCGATTGAGCCATGCTCATGGCGTTGTTGTACGCGCCGATATCGGTCAGCGCGCCGGCGGTTTCGATCGTTAGTGANNAATTAACTTTGCTTGTTCGAGGTTGAAACAATGTGTTAAACCGTTCGCGCGTTTCGGGATCAAATCCCCAGGGATTATCTATCGGGTCGTAATCCATACCGCTCCAGTGCTCCGCTTTAAATTTTTGCCAGTTAGCCGCGCGCGGACGTATCAGCTGCCCGACCTTATCCTCTGGCCAGCGCGAAAGGATGCGTTGCGAAATTCCGTCCGGGGTGACGGTCGTCAATTGAGCGAAGCCCCCGATAAAATGTCGGTCCACGCCTTCATGCACGTCATGCCGTTGGCATTCTAAAGCAAGGTGCATTCTCTGAATGCAGCGCTCAGGCTTTTCGTTGATGCCGACGCCAGAACAATATGCAGCGCGCCGAATTTCGAGACTCAACGCCGGCGCTTCAATAACGGGGCCGACGTTCGTCAAAACGAATGGCGGCGGCGGGACGAATTGACCGGTGGCGGCGCGCGCCGACAACTGTTCTTTTGTGACCCCGAGCGGAAGCTTCTTTGCGCTGGAGTTAATCAGGTAGACCTCGGGGCATTTGCGGGCGCTTGACCATCCCGCAATAAACAGTTCCAAATTTTTGTCGGCAGCCCCGTGATCGTGACATATTTCTCGATAGACCGCCGCGATGCCGTCGGCCACTTCATCGAACGTCTGAAATCTAAAAGCTAGATCTTCGGCGACGAGGTTGTGCGCGACCACTCCGCCTCGCGCGGAAATTATGCCGGGCCACTGCGGTTGGGGAAACACTTTTGAAGCAAAGCCCTTAATGATTCCGGCTTCGTCGTAGGCGGCGCCATCGCTCACCACGTGCAGACAATTGTGAAGCGGTTGAAGGGTTATGTTTATAGCGGTCATTGTTATTGCCAGACGGCTGTAAGACCTACGGCTGGTCCTGATTCACTTGGCACACATGTAGCCTCAAAATATGNNCTATGTCGTAAGCGCCATATAGTCTGTTTGCCGTGGATCCAACGGCGCGCTTATTCACCGTATCGGCGCCGCCCCAAGTCCCAACAAAATCAGTGCAAGCAGCGTTGTCGCCATAAGCCGCACAAGTCATTACCTGTCCAACCGCAGAGGTGATGCCGCCCATAATGACGGTGGTAGGACTTGCTGGTGAGTCGATCCATGTGTACCCACCGGTTATCGATATCGGCGCAGCCGATGCAGCCACTACATCCCAAACACTGATGACCGCATCGGTAACAGCGCTTGAAAATGTGGCAATAATATCTGCGGTGGTGCCAGTGGGCACTCGCAATGAATACATTGCGAGGCGATAACCAGAATTGTAGGCATCACTAACAACGCCCCGTCGTGTGGCCGCGATGCCGCCTATCGTCATCGTCGGCCATGCGGCCATAGATGACTGCACAAAACCAAGTGTGACGACGACATTGCGATAGAGACTAGCTGTGCCAATGCTGGTCCCTAAGAAAGAACCGGATGTGCCGCCGACTATGGATGTGATGTAGGTTACGGACGGCGTAATCGTCGCGGTAACGTCAACCACCGATGGATTGAACACTTCCTGAAATATAAATTTCGGCGCGGACGCGATGACGTTGGCACTATTCGTAACGTTGATATACATCAGGACTTCGACGGTGGTCGCACCGCCCGGCAAACCATTCACAATCTCGCGAAACACCATAGGTACTGCGGTATTAGCCCCGGCGTTAATAATCACGGGAATATATGGTAGCGTCCTGACAGTGGTGCCGTTGACGATGAGTTTGATAAAAGAGCCGGCGCCAATAGTGACGACTGTTTGATTATAAAGCGCCGTCTCAAAATCAATTAACAGACTGCTACCGGCTTGGACTGAGAGTGTCGCCGCTAGAATGATATCGCCTACGCCACTGTTATTCCATTGCGTGAATGTCTTGGTAACGTCAGAGCCGCCGCCAGCGGTTGACAGTGTTCCGAGTACGCCTGGCGCCATAGTTCGGACGGTGAGTGCCGCATCGGGCACAGCGTCTGGACGCAGCGCAACCTGCGGCGCGCCCCCGACCATCTCCACCAGAAACGGCGTGAAGAAGGCACCGCCGGGTATGCCGGGCATACCGATTTGCACTGCCTCGCCAAATCGCCAACGCCGCGATCGGGGAAAGCTCAATGGGCCGCCAAGTGCGCGGATCGCTAAGTCGGTCGGCGGATTGGTGAGTTGCATTGGCCGAGCTCTTCCCTGCAGTTTGCTTAATCTCGGAAATTCGATTGCGCTGTAATCAAGCCACCCACCGATGCACAGTTGCACCCTGCGCTATCGGCGCAGTTTCGCGCACTGGCACCTCGCCCGCTTTGTCGGGCCAATGGCCGAGCACCTGAATGGTGATCGAGTCTTTCTTGATCGTGTAGAGCTCGGCATAACCTCCGACGAAACACATATCTGGCGCGCCGGCAATTTGAGACGGCACCTTGATTTGGCGTTGGCGCTGCAGGATCATTAAACCGTCGCGGATCGGATCGAGCGCGTCTAGGTCCGGTATATCCGCAAGCATTTCGTCGGTGCCAGGACAGATAAACGTGTTGCCTG
>PKZC01000001.1 GCA_003132905.1 Bryobacterales bacterium
AGCGATTTGTCACCTGTCGGCGTTCTACAGGATGAAGATCAGGCTGCCGTACGGCCGCATACGCAACGACGGTCGGCGCTACGTCTCGGTGTTCGAGGGTAAGACGGTGTCGCTGCCGATCGTGCGCGTCATCGCCGGTCCCGCGGCAGGGGCCGAAGAGCGCGCCGCCTTCGCGCGGTCGCTGCTGCCCGGCGTGCCGGTCTCGATCTCGAAGAGCGCCGAGTCCTAGTCATCGTCGACCGCGCGCTTGAAGAACGCCATCCAGACGGGCCGGGCCGGAATCATCTTGGATTGCGTCCACTCCGGCACTCCTGGCGGAATGACGGGGCGTTCCTCGGGCCAGATTGCGAACTGGGCGCTGACCATCTCGAAGCCTTGATTTCCCAGCAGTTCGCAGTGCCCCTGAAAGAGCTCCAACGTGTCCATCCGGACGACATCGTATTCCCAGCGCGCCATCGGCCGTCCCCTCAGTGGTTCTTGAAGTCGTTGTGCGGCGTTTCGAGCACGACCGACGCGTAGATCTCCAGCAGCGCTTGACGGTTGGCGTCCGCCTCCTCGACGTAGCGGTATTCGAGGCCGCGAATGAATTCCTTGGCCTTGGCGAACGCCGCGACGAAATCGGGCTGCTGCATCAGCCAGTCGCGGCCGCCTTCCGGCGTGTAGGTCGCTTCCGGTGTGTCCGGTGGCGATGCGCGCGAGAGGTCTCGCCACTGGCGCTTGATTGCCGCCACTCAAGCCAGCGCGTCCGGTTCAAGCTGTATGATCGGGAGAAGCTGATAAAACGGATGGAGACAATTGAGGTTTCGGCGGCTGCGAAAGGCGATCAATAGACGTTNNACGACATTATTGACTTGTAAACATACAACACTATATACTTGTAATTGCGCGGCGTTAAAAACTTGTAATGCAACAAACGGACTTCGACTATGGCGACACCCAACGAAAAACTTGCCGCGTCTCTCGGCAAGCTCAAGGACCTCCAAAAGGACGGGCGGCGCGTCTTCAAGTCAGACGACCTTAGCCGTGTCGGTCGCGAACGCCTGATCCAAAACGGATTCCTCAAAGAAGTCATCAGGGGCTGGTTGATATCGACGAGCCCCAACACGAAACCGTCGGATACGACGCCCTGGTACGCTTCGTTCTGGGAATTCTGTGCCCGCTACTGCGATGATCGCTTCGGCGCGGATTGGCATCTATCGTCTGAACAGTCGCTGCTGCTCAACGCCGAAAACACGGTCATACCGGCGCAGGTTATCGTCAACAGTCCGCGGGGCACCAACAATAAGGTGGCGCTACTGTTCGGCGCATCGCTATACGACCTCAAACAAAAAGACATGCCGCCGAAAGGCGACCTTCTGGTCAAAGACGGTCTGCGCCTCTTTGCTCCGGCCGCCGCGCTGATACGGGTGCCGGACAATTTCTTCACCCGGTATCCCATCGAGGCGCAGGTCGTGCTCACAGGAATCAAAGACGCGTCCGAAGTCCTCGGACGCCTCCTTGAAGGCGGTCATTCCGTTGTTGCCGGCCGGCTGGCGGGGGCGTTTCGGCGTGTTGATCGAGCCAATATTGCAGACGAGATCATTAAAACCATGAGAGGGGCAGGTTACGACGCGCGGGAGACCGATCCGTTTGCCGCCCAACAGGAATTCGGAAAGCTCACTCCTGGCATTGCCCCGATCGCGGGGCGCGTGCGCGCGCTATGGGAATCCTTGCGCGATCCGGTGATTAAGGCGTTTCCAAAACCACCCGGTATCCCGAAGGACACAAAGCCATATCTGCAATTTGTCGAGGACATCTACAAGAACGACGCCTACCACTCGCTTTCAATTGAAGGCTACAGCGTCACGCCCGAACTCATCGAGCGTGTCCAATCGGGCAACTGGAAGCCGGAAGAAAGTGAAGGGGATCGCAAGAGCCGGGATGCCCTTGCGGCGCGCGGCTATTGGCAGGCGTTCCAGGCCGTCAAAAAATCGGTCGGCAAGATTCTGGAAGGGGCCGAGCCCGGCGCGCTTGTTCGCACAGATCATCGTGACTGGTACCGGGAGCTGTTTCAGCCGTCCGTTGCGGCCGGGTTACTGCGCCCGGCAGCGCTCGCCGGATATCGGCAGCACCTGGTCTATCTAAAAGGATCGCGTCACGTTCCGCCGCGGTGGGAATCTTTGGCGGATGCCATGAATGCGTTTTTCGATCTCATCGAGGCAGAGACCGAGCCCGCACCGCGCATTGTTCTGGGCCACTGGCTGTTCGGTTACATCCATCCTTATCCGGACGGAAACGGCCGCATGGCGCGCTTCTTGATGAATGCCATGTTCGCCTCGGGCGGCTATCCGTGGACCGTCATTCGCGTCGAGGATCGCGAAAAATATATGAAAGCTCTCGAATCCGCGAGCGTCGATAACGATATCAAGCCGTTCACTGCCTTCATTGCCGAACGGGTCCGGTGGTCGATAGAAAGAACCTCATAAGCGATTATACAGCGCGGTACGTCACAATCGTCATTAAAAGGCGCTTGCGTTGCAGAGCGCCAAGTTTGGCGGAATTGGGAAAGGAGTCACGACAATACAAGGAATCCGCTTCACCTCATTAAGACGTTGTTCGTCTGGAAATATTTGTAGCGGCGGTCCATTCGTTTGATTTGAACGCTTTCCAGTGGCCCCTCGCGCCCGCTTCTTGTGCATCGACTGAGATGGGGCAGCCTTTTGTTCGGCAGGCATAAATATATTTGGACCTCCAGTTGTTG
>PKZC01000038.1:0-2165 GCA_003132905.1 Bryobacterales bacterium
CCTCGAGCGTGCCGTGCCGGAGCCTTGCGGCGAAGTTGAATGCAAGCCGCGCGGGACGCGGCAGACTGCCGACCACCAGATCCACCGTATCGATGGAAACCGCAATCGCTGCAGCCATGAACCAAGATGTCCCGTAGAGTCTGCGTCCAGAATAAAATTAGCGGTCGGCCACAACAAAATCGATAGCCGATCCGCGGCTTCACGACCGTTTATCACCATCAACCACTCACGTGGCTGCCAACTCTTAAGGTAACAAACTGGCGCGTTATGACATTCACCGTGCGGATAACCGTCGCGATTTGAAATCGAAGAAGACAATTGGGGCCGCACGGTAAACGCGGGCCAACTTTTTTCGGAATGCTAGGGACAATTGACGGACCCCGCGCCTCCTGTTTCTGGTTGTCACCTCGCAACTTTTTTCTTGTCGATCGCTATATCCTTTTTCTCGCCCTTGTCGGCCCGCTCGTCGGTGCAAACCTTCATGGCACCCCTGGACTCCGCCGACATTCTTCCTGTGGCCGTGTCGAATTTAAATGCGGCCTCGTTGGCCTCCAATCGCTTCAGTGCGTGCTGCAACGCGGCCTTGTCCGACTTCAATTGCAGCGAACCAGATTTGTCGGCCGCTATATCCTTCTTCTCACCCTTGTCGGCCCGCTCGTCGGTTTAAATCTTCATGGCGTCCTTGGACTCCGCCGACATTCTTCCTAAGGCCGGGTCGGATTTCAGCGTGGCCTCGTCGGCCTCCAATCGCTTCAGTGATCGCAGAGTAGCAAATCACACAAACATTTGACGCTCACGCGCAAAGAAATACAGAACTCGCTCGCCAGGTTATCGACCGCGACGCCGCACTTGATGTACTTCAGACCAGAATCGAAGAAAAGGGCATCAATATCATCGCTCAGCGCCAACCTCTTGCGATCGACCTGCGCGAAATAATTTCTGCGCTGCACATTTCCAGCGAACTCGAACGCATCGGCGATCTCGCAAAAAATATCAGCAAGCGAGCAATTGCGATTGGAAATGAACTTCTTCCAATGTCTCTCATTGCCGGCCTCGAACATATGACGGAATGGTAATGGGGCAGTTCAAGATGGCTCTTGACAGCTACGCTGGGCGAGATGCCAGCGGAGCGCTCACGGTTCGAAACGAAGACCTACAGATTGATGCGCTCAATAATGCTCTGTTTTACGAAACAATGGTCTATATGAGTGAGGATCCGCATAATGCGGTCGCTTGCACACTCAAATCCTGTTTTGCATCAAGAATCTAGAAAGGATCGGAGACCACGCAACCAATATAGCAGAGGCCGCTCACTACATCATCCCCGGCCACGTACCGGCAAACGAACGTCCAAAAGGAAATACCACAAGTCTTGCTGCGCTTCGCACATGATGCTGCCCGCTCAAGATCATTATGGTCGCAGTGCTTTAAAGCCTTAATCTACTTCAGAATGGGCTTCTTAATTTTATAAGTTGCCATGCAACACCTCTTAAATATGCGGCCAACATCACTCACAGTTGGTTCCCAGCTGCCGGCTGTTGCGGTGGCAAAACACCGCTGTTTGGGCGCGGTAACTTCCAAAATACCTTGGCGCTATAGAAACGAGAATGCGCTTTGCGCGCGCCATCAAGCAAGTGCCGAATCTGCGCCTGTTGATTGCCTATAATAAGACCCGCAGCAAAAGCGCGCTGGCGATTTTGCTCGGCGGTCAAACCGCGCCCTGGCCTAGCGATGATATCCGCGAATAGCGCCTTGCGCGTCGCGATGTCGTTGATCCCGCCAAGGCAATTCTGCAATCGCATCAGCGCGGACAGTATATTTTCGCACCGTTTCGCCGATTTCTTGCCCGGATACACACTGGAAAAGAACTCTGCCGCATACCGGGCTTTTTTGACTTGAATGCGCAGTCCGTGCAGCTGTTCCGGGCTGAGGTCGCCGATCTTCGCGCCCCGTCGCCTGATCTTTTTGCGACGCTGCGAAAGTTGCTCCGCAGCACGAATCTCGATCGGCATGTCGCGGTGTGCCCGCATCAATGGGTCTTCCGATATGCTCCAAGGCCCGGCCTCGACCCATTCAGCGGTATCGAGAATGAGCGTGCGAAATCGAGCCGACTGCACCGCCTCCTGCGCCCGCCGATAATTTTTGAGGCGCTGGCGCGCGAACAT
>PKZC01000038.1:2210-3400 GCA_003132905.1 Bryobacterales bacterium
ACATCGGAAAAGAGTGAAATGGCGGCGCGCAGCCTGCGCAGTGCGACGCGCATCTGATGCACCGCCTCTGCATCACGACTTTTAACCGCGGGCTCATTAGCGACCAACTGGCGCAAACAAGCCCGGGCAATCAACGTGAAAGCGCGGCCTGTCGTCATTCCCGCGCTTAGCTCTGGATTGTATGCCTTTTCGGCACCAATCGGTGTCTTCTCAATCAAATCATAGCCGCGCTCGGACTTGCTTTTGACGTCGAGCTGNNCGCGCGATCTTGAAAAGCTCGGTCGGGCTGCCATGCTTGAGCTCAAGTTCAATCTCGGAAACTGGGCATGACGAATCGGGCGCGACAATCTGGCCTTCGTCGACTGCGATGACGATATCGTTTTCGTCGCCGTTTAGATGATAGGCCGTCCGCTCGATCCGGGTCTCGAATACTGGTTTCAATGTGTTGCGAACGTCGTCGGTGAGAATCGGGCCGAGAGCGGTATCCATCACGCGGGTGAGGTCCGGTTGATCGCCTTTGATGGCCTGCTCCCATTCCGATCGTTCGACCCAATCGGAGCCTTGATTGGCGGTCTTGATGGTCTGGACACGTTTGTCACCGATATGGCGTACCCGCAACGTCAGCCCATGATCGCGCAGGACCCGATCATCGGAATCGAAATAGACCGAATTCAGCGTTTCGTGGGTGGCGTCCTGAAGAGCGCCCACAAATTGCGGATCATTCCGGAGCACGGCAATGTCTTCAGGAGCGACCCGAAGCTTCAATTCAATTTCTTTTGGCTCACTGTTCATGACACATTACCAATGCCTGCCGATGGCATGGTCTCTTTACCCGAATGCAGGTCTCGGGGCTTCCATTAAAGCATCCCGCTCGACGACGACCGGGATGGGACGGAAGCTGTAGCCGGTGTTGTGGCACGAGACGGCTTCCATATTCTAGCTGAATTATATAGCGACCGTTGGAAGAACTATGCGCTAGAGAGCGGCCTGCGCCGGGGATTGGGGGGTCACCGGGCCAGCTCATGCGCATCAGCGGTCCTTTGACATCGTGACCGGACCGCTACCGCAGGCTGCGCCTTTGTATGGAGAGAGCCGAGCTGATGAACTCGCGCCGTTGCATGTGCCCGCCAAGCTGAGGAGGCAGCATTGTATCGGCTCAAACGAGTACTTTGATTGGGGCTGAAACGGGC
>PKZC01000424.1 GCA_003132905.1 Bryobacterales bacterium
TGATGGGAGACCGGCAACTGGCCAGCGCGGTTCTGAAGGGGTTTATAGAGGATGTTCCTACTCAGTTGAACAACTTGCGCCGGCGGCTGGATGAGGCGGACGCACCGGGCGCCCGGTCCCTGGCCCACACCCTGAAAGGAGCCTCTGCCACGGTTTCCGCCCAGAGTCTGCAGGCCCTGGCGCTGGCGATGGAGCAGGCCGGCGNNGGCTGGACGGTTGGATCGCTGCATTGAACTTTTGCCGGGTGTGGTGGCCGAGTTCGAGCGGTTCAAAAACAGCTTGCAGCAGGCCGGATGGGTTTAGCCCAATGACAGTGGAATTAAGGAGACGATTATGATTCACCTTGATAGCGAACTGGCTCGAGACTTCCTGGACGAGTGCCGCGACCGCCTGATTTCGGCGGAAGCAGACTTATTGAGCATGGAACAGGATGGCGTGCAGGGCGATGAAGAACTGCTCAACCGGGTATTCCAGGATGTGCATTGGATCCACGCCGGAGCGGCCGTTTTTGATCTTCTGAAGATCGGCCAACTGGCGCATCAGACGGGAAGCGCACTGTCCATGATGCGATCCGAGATGATGCGATCCAACAAGATGCCTTCCACTCCCGAGGGGATCCGCGTTCTGCTGGACGCCACCGATCGGCTGCGCGACCTGATTCAGAATCCCGCCGCGAGCAATCAAGCCGATATCCAGCAAGTCACGGCCGCGCTGACAGGGTTGATTGGCATCGGCCACTCGGCCAGCCCGACCCGTCCAGAGGGGAGGCAGATGCGAGCGCTGCTGGTGGAAGACGATTTTTCCAGCCGGCTGGTGTTGCAGACCTTTCTTTCAAAGCATGGCGAATGTCACGTGGCAGTTAATGGAAAGGAAGCCGTGGACGCCTTTCGTTCCGCTTTGGAACACGGCCAGCGATACCATCTGATCTGCATGGACATCATGATGCCGGAGTTGGACGGCCGGCAGGCGCTGCGGCAAATCCGGGATCTGGAAGAAAAGTTTGGCATTCTCTCAACCAGGGGGGCGAAGATCATCATGACCACCGCGGTGAACGACGTTAAGGAAGTGGGTCGCTGTTTCCATGAACTTTGCGACTCCTACCTCGTTAAGCCTATCGATTTGGCTACATTACTGGGCCAGATGAAATCGTATCAACTGGTCCAGTGACCGCTTCCTTCACGCGGAGCTCAATTAAAACACGTAACCTAGCGACATCTGATAGGTCCGCGGCGCAACGAAATGCGTTCCGCTGAAGGTGGATAGAAAATTATAGAGCGCCACCTTGTCGGTTAGATTCGTCACCGTGAACCGGAGCACGGTTTTGTAGTGTTCGGCGTGAAACAGATTGTCGGTACCCACGGCCATGTCGAACAGATTCCGCGGCTTCACACGGTCCGGGTTGTGATCGTTGTTCTCGGTTCCGGTCTGCGGCAGAGTGAGCAATGTAGACGTCACGGCGGCTCCGCCGCACGTTCGCAACGGGTCTTGGAAGGTTGCGTCCACGCCGCCGCATGCCAGGCCGATGTCCACTTGCTGGGCGGCGGTAAGCTTCAGAGCAGCGGAGGCGTCCGGCACGCCGGTAACCACCAGGCCGCTATCGTAGCGCCAGATGAAGGTGCCCCACAGCCCGTCTTTCCCGCGTTGATAGCGGAGGTTGCTGGTCTGCTGGAAAGCTTGATCGTGATCGATGCGGAAAACACCGGGCACGTTCGCCGTACCTTGGAAAATCAGTCCGCCCACTTCCGGCGGAAAGTAACGCGCGCGCGTGTGTCCGAAATTCGTGGAAGCCTGGAACCCATGGAGGGTGATGGTGCTCAGCCGGCCGGTTAAGCCGTCGAGTTTGGAATTGTTCCAGGCGATCGGGAACGTGATGGGCGTGTTGAACAGCACATCGAAATCGTAGGCGTTGTGGGTAAATTTCCAGAAGTAGTCGGCGTCGAACACCAGCCAGTGTCCGATCTTCTGCTGCAGTCCGCCGTTGAATTGATTCCGGAACCCAGGCTCGATGGGATAGCTGCCCTTGGCGCCGAAAATATTCTGGGCCAAGCCGCCCATTCCGGTGGCGCTTGATAGCAGCAGGTTCTCATTGAACGGAGTCTCGAAGGTACGCGAGTAGGCCACGCGCAACACGGTGCCGGTGCGATTCACCAGATACGAAAGGCCGAGCCGGGGCTGCGGGCCGTTCTTTGACACTAGCCCGTTATACTGATCGTCCCGAAAGCCGATGTCCGCCGTAAAATCGCCCATCTTGATGTCATCGGTGGCGTAAAAAGCGGCCTGATTGATGTTGCCCAGCCCGTGAAACTGGAAGTACGATCCGCCGCGCGTCAAATCGTAGGGAATCAGACCGGGCAGGAGTTTGGGATTCGCAACGTACAAGGGATTGATGGAGCTGCACTGATTGGGATCGGTAACTCCAGGCAATCCGAGCGCCGCGCCATTCGGACCAAGGCAAACCGGGTTGAAGGAAGGGTTGGTAACGCCCATGCTGAAGTTCTCCTCCAGCCTGGTCTGTTGGATCTGAGTTCCAAACTTCAGGTTATGACGATGGTGCGAAATGGCGACGTCTGCTTTCACCCCGTAGTTGGTCAGAAATCGATTTTGGGATTCCGTAACCGGCGTGTCGTCGAGAGGATCGCGGCTCCCATAGTAGTTCACCTGATCGCGCCGCGCGAATGGATTGATGGTCAGCAGCGTGGTTGATCCAAAGGTGTGCTGATAACCCGGCGCAACATCCCATGTCAGCACGCGCTGCTTTTGGTCCTGGCTTAATTGATCGTAGCTATTGGGGACTTCAAACCAGTTACGAGCCAGAAAGATATTCAGATGAAACGCGTCGCGACCGTCGGGTATAAAATCGGTCCGATCGAAAATGTTTTCGCTGTTGCCGATGTCATGGAACGGCGTGAACTCGGGGGTGTCCAGAAAATGCCCGGTGCGAATGCTATTGATCGCGATGAAATTCCCCAGTTTGGCGGAGCCCCAGCCATATGTGGCATTTTCCCCATAGGTGCCGAACGATCCCACTACTCCCTCGATGCTTCCGAACGGATGTGCGCCTAGCCCGGATTTCGTGGTCGCGTTTACCACCAGGCTGGATTTGTCGCCGTACTGGGCATCGGGAGCGCCGGTGATGAGCTGCATGCTCTGGATGGCGTCAGGGGGCAGTTGGGTGGAAAACACCTTGCTCTGCTGATCGTTGATGGGCTGGCCGTCGATGATGAAGCTTACTTGAGCGTGATCGCCCAAAGGGTGGAAAAACCCGTTCGCGTCCGAAGCCGTGCCGCCGGTGCTGTTGTTAATGATGCTGCTCAAGCCCGAGGCTGGATCAAACGAAGGCAGTTTCATGAAGGCCGTGGAGTTTGAGTCGGTGTGGGCCGAAGGATCGGTATCGATTAACGAGAAGGATGCGCCGACGTCCACCGTAGTGCTGACCTCGCCCATCTGAAGCGTAAAGGTCAAACTGATGGGGACCGGATTGCTCACCTCCAGAGGCTCCCTGCGGGCGGAGAAGCCGGTTGCCGTCACGACGATCTCGTACATGTTGGGCGGAACATTGTTAAACCGGAATGCACCGCTGTCGTCGGTCGTGGTGGTTTGAGTGTAGTCGGTCACCTGGTTGCGAAGCTGCACTTGGGCCTTGGGGATTACCATCTGATCGGGATCGAGCACCGATCCGGAAATGGTGCCGCTGCTGATGGACTGCGAGAACATTGGAGCGGCGATAAGTACAGCGAGCGATACGGCGGCAGCGATACGGATCATACGGGGTCCCTTTCGTCCTAACAACGGCAACCTGACGCATTTGTGCTTCCAGACGATCTTGGACTAAGTCGCAGGGATTACGCGCTTTCCCTCGGAGACGATCGGACGGGGTGTGGAATATCGCGCAGTGGTCCGAGTGAGGACGCGCTGCAACTTATTTTGGGTCTTGAATCGTAAGCTCGTCTGGCTTGTCGCCCGCGTACATTTTGGCGCTGTCGTAGAAGCCGGCCGTCACCAGGTGGATGTCCACTTGCTTCTTGCCTTTGTTCTCCCAAAACCAACCGTGAATGCCGGTAGTAGGCGCGGTGAATGAGCCATAAGAATGGTCCTTGCCCACCTGGTTGTCCAGTTCGTAGCTTTCGAAATAGTCGGGATTGGGTTTCTTGTCGGGCTCGCCGTGAAATTCGTAGAGGATATTGCCGGTCGCCTTCCACGCGTAAATCATTCCCGCGCCCTTTTGCATGTGGTATTTAATCTCCACTCCTTCACCGGGCATTAACGACAGGTCTTCGCTATCCACTTTGTAGGAATTCGATTGCGCGGTGTAGATGCCGGCTGGCGCGGCGACGGGACGAGCGCCGGTCACCGGTTTCGCCTCAGGCTTGGCTTCTTGCTTGGCGGTAGCTTTCGCCAGATCGGTCAGATGAAGGAGCGCGCCGGTCTTCAGAGGATCGATTCCATACTCGGCAGGCAGCACAGCCGTGAACAGAATCACCAAGGCAACCCCAAATGCAATTCCCGTGGCCTTCGCGATCGCTTTCTTCGAGGGCGCCTGGACTGGCTGCACGTCTTGTTCTTCGATCATATGCTTCACCTTTGACTACGCCGGCATGAAATACCCAGCCACCTGGTATCCCACCAGAACGAAGCCCACCGTCATCAATACGGCGTTCGCCGTAAACGCCTGCCGTAAGAAACCGCTTTGGGTACGCCAGGCGCTGAGAGCGATCAGCACGGCGGTGAGCGCCAATACTTGCCCGATTTCCACTCCGACATTGAAGGAAATGATGTTTGTGACCAGCCCGTTTTTCGATAGATCCAATTCCTGGAGCTTGGTGGCCAACCCGAATCCATGGAACAGGCCAAAGATCAATACAGCTGCTTTTGTGTTGGGCTCGAATCCGAAGAACCGGCGGAAGCCGTCCATGTTATCGAAAGCCTTGTAGACCACCGACAGCCCTATGATGGCGTCGATGATGTACGGGTTGGCATGGAATCCGCCCAAGACGCCGGCTAGCAATGTGATGCTGTGCCCCAGAGTGAAGAGACTGACGTACTGGACGATGTCCTTCAGGCGGTATAGAAAAAAGATTACGCCGATCAGGAAGGCGATATGGTCGTACCCGGTGACCATATGCTTCGCTCCCAAATATACAAACGCGGCGACGGCTGTGCCCTGGTTCGATTGGACGAACGAAGCGTCGCGTTTCGAGACGTTATGGGCGCTGGCGACGCCGGGAAATATGGATAACGCAAGGATCATTACGACGGCCAGTAACGCCAGGGAGCGGATCATGGTTGGCAGTGTACGGCGAGTTAATCTTGCCATCAGAAAGTAAACTTCAAGGCTGCTTGCATCAAGCGCGGCGGAGCGGCCCGCACCACTTGGCCGAACAACGCGCTGCTGATGTCGCCGTTCACGGCCGCGGGCCCGAAGAATTGCGCGTGGTTGAAAGCGTTGAAAGCTTCGATGCGGAATTGCAGCGCGCGAACCTCAGAGAATTGAAACGACTTTAACAGCGCCATGTCGAAGTTCAGCATCCCCGGGCCATAGAATGACCGGCGCGACGCATCGCCCGGCGTCCCCAGCGCATTGTCGCTGAAGGCCGAGGTATTGAAATAGGGCTGTCCGTTGCGAGGATTGCTATTCAAGTTGAGCGGAGCGCCGTTGTAATCGGGCAAATCGAGGCTGCGGTTATTCACCCCGTTCGGGATGCTTCCCATCAGCGACAGATCGCCATCGGCTCTTAATGTGACTGGAAAACCGGTGCTCGCGCGCGTGATCCCGGAAAGTTCCCAGCCGCTGGTCAAGCCCTTTACGTGGCCAAAGAAGCGCTCGAACGGCAGATTGTACTGATAGCTGGCGACGAAATCGTGCTTCAGGTCGAAAGCCGAAAGCGCACGCGTGGCGCTCAGGTTGTAGGGATCTGCGGGATCGGAAATACTGGATCCCTGGTCGATCGACTTGCTGTAGGTATATCCAATCAGGAAGCTCAAATTCTTGCTGGAGTGTCGCAACGTGGCCTCGAAAGCATTGTAGTTCGAGTTCCCCACGCTCGAGTCATAGTCGTCGTTTGCAAACGCCGGCCCGAGGCCCGAGCGCGTTCCTTGGATGGTCTGCCCGGCCGCAGTGACGTAGGTTGTATCTTCGCCGAAAGGCCCGCAAGTAGGCGAGCCCGGAGCCACTGCGCTTGGCTTGCTCAACGCGAGACACAATGCCGGATTNNGATTCGCCGAATAAACCAGCAGCAGGTGATGCGCCTGAGATCCCACGTAGCTCAAAGTGAGCACCGTGTTCCCGCCGAATTGCCGCTCGACGGACAAGAAGTAATTCTCGTTGTAGGGATACGTATTCCAAGGCGGAGGCGCGGTCATACCGGCCTGCGGTTCAAACGGAGCGAAGTCAATACTTGAATTCGGATTTTTCGGCGAGGCGTTCAGCGGAGGAAAGGTGAGTGGGAATGGGTTGCCGGTGAACGAGCCGTTGGCCGCGGTTCGAAATGGCTCTTGGAACAGCGGCGGCGCGGGACTGGTGTAGCTCAAGCCGTAAGGCGGCTGAGGTTCGTCCACGGCCATGGTGTTGCCTTCGATAACCGAATAGTAAATTCCGTATCCAGCACGGATGCTGGTCTTGCCCGGTCCACCTGTGAGCTTTGACAGCAGGCCGTCCTTGACGCCGGGCGAATACGCCAAGCCGAGACGCGGCGAGAAACGATTGCTGGAGGGTACGAGTGTGCTGGGCACGCCCTTGTCGCCGACATAGACCAAGCCTACCGGCGCGTTGGGATAAACGACCGACTGTTCCCCGGGAATGAAGGTCGGGATCTGATTGTATTTCTCAGACCAGTACTCCATCAGATCCCAACGCAGGCCGTAGTTGAGGGTCAGTGTGGAGGTTGCGCGCCAGCTATCCTGCGCGAATCCTCCGGCGTATTTGTGGCGAATGTAGTAAGCCTGCGAATCGGCCTGATTGTAATTGCTGGCAACGCCGATCAGAAAGTCGGCGAAATCGATTCCCGTCTGCGAGCCCGAGAAAAGGAACGATCCGTTAAACGTGGGATTCGGATTGACGTTCACCTGTTCGAAGCTAAACTCCAGCCCGGCCTTAACGGTGTGCGATCCCCACACTTTGGATACGTTGTCGTTGGCCGCGTAGGTATTATTCGCCTGCTTCAAATTCGTAATGGGCGTGCCGATCACAAACGAATTGAAGATGGTGTTCTCGACACCTTCGATGGATGGCGCCAGTGGAACAATTCCAGCGGTGCCCACGCCGGTGAGAAAACCCTGCGAAGCGAGACTAGGGCCGACGCCGCCGGCCGGCTGTCCGACGTTATTGGAATCGCGCATATAACTGAGGCGCAGCTCGTTCACCGTGGAGGGGCCGAAGGTCTTGGTATCGCCAAGATTGACAAGTTGAGCGCGCCCTAGCGTCAATGCATTAAAGCCCGGAACGTTCGCGCCGCCCTGGCCAGTGGGATAGGGGTTATTGAGACTGTAGTCGTCGAAGAAATAGTAAGCCGACAACAGCCCGAAGCGCTCGCTGTTGGCGTCCACTTTGAAACTACCCTTGTCGTCCCGCACGGTCTCGCCCTCGCCGCCGGTGGAAAACGTGGACGGTCCGTCGTTGGGAAGCGGAATGTACTGCAGCAGGTGCTGCGCCGGGGAGGACCAAACACTTGGCGGGATGATGCCGCCCGGAAACACCTGGCTGTACGGTTCATTCGCCGTAACTGTGTAGCCGAGCTTTTGCGACAAAAGATTCGCCAGGTAAGGACCGCCCACGGTACCCGTCAACTGGCTGGAGAGAGCGCCGAAATTTCCGGATCGCTCGGCGAGCGTTGGCACCGGAATCAAACCCGTGTCGAGCCCCTGCGCCGTCCGGGTGCCTTGATAATCGGCGAAGTAGAAAATCTTATCTTTCTTGATGGGTCCGCCCACCGTGCCGCCGAACTGGTTTTGCCGGTAGAAGCTGCGATCGGGCGAGAAGAAATTGCGCGCGTCCAGATCTGTATTTCGCAAAAACTCGAATGCCGTTCCGTGAATCTGATTCCCTCCGCTCTTGGTGACCACGTTCACAATGCCGCCGCTATAGTTACCGAACTCCGCGTTGACGTTATTAGTGAGCACTCGGAATTCGGCGATGGAATCCAAATCGGGAATGATGGTCGTGCCGCCATTCATCAGCTCTTTGACGTCGCCGCCGTTCACCATGAAGCCGTTGGCGTCTTCGCGCTGCCCGCTGATGGATTGATTCCCAGGGTTCAAACCGCCGGAAGGCGCAATGGCCACGGACGCGCCCGCCATGACGATGGAATCGGGCTGCTGGGTGGACATGGGAACGATTCCCGGCTGGAGCGCGAGCAGGTCTGTATAGCTGCGCCCGTTCAGGGCGACCGACGTCATCTGCGTTCCAGTTACCACTTGCCCCATCTGCGAACTGGCGGTCTCTACTTGGGCGGCATTCTCCAGGACCGTAACCTCTTCGATCTTTTCCGCCATCTCAAGCGTCAAGTCGGCCACCAGAGCGCCATTGGCATCCACCTGCAGATTGTTGCGGGCCTGGGTGCCAAAACCTTCTTCTTCCACCTTGACGTTGTAACGTCCCACGGGCAGGCTGGGGAAAGCGTAGAAGCCTTTATCGTCGCTGACGGTCTTGGTTTGAATATTCGTGGCGGTGTTCGTAGCGGTGACGGTGGCGCCTGGGATTACCGCGGCGCTAGGGTCTTTCACGGTGCCCGAAATGCTACCGGTGGTGGCGGCGACAAGAATCGCCGGCGAGATCGCCGCTAACAGGGCCAGGCAGACGAATAACGTGATTCGCTTCAAATGCACTTTCTCAGTCTAGTGGAGGAGTTGATTTCATCACGAGGCGGGCCGGTCTTTCGTGGGTCAGTGACCGGTGTGTGACTGAGCCAGCACGCGTGTTCTCAATAAGATTTGACTCAATGTGAGTCCAGCGTCACCTTGCGGATGTTGGCCATGTTCGAGCCGTCACGCGCGCGAAAACCGCTGACGCTCACCTGGTCGCCGGGTTTGAGCGAATCCACCTTCCAGCCCTGGCTCATTAGTCCGTTCGGGCTGGCAAGCTCGAGCTGCCACTTCGCCATCTTGCCCGCGTCGTCTTTGACATTCAAATACATCAGGACGTGAGGATTGTTCCAGACAATCTTGGTGATAGTGCCTTTCAGTTCGATCGGCATGCTTTCATCGTATTCAGCCTTGAACGAGTGGTGCGCGAGAACTGGCAGGGCGGCCAGCAGCAAACCGGCGGTTGCAAGC
Organism: Bryobacterales bacterium; assembly: GCA_003132905.1. The sequence goes on from PKZC01000424.1 coordinate 9,268, forward strand.
AGAGTAAGTCGCTTGGTTCGCATCAGCGATACCTCCAAACAGCCTCTCCACAGGCCGTTCGACGTGAGTATAGCACCCGCTCTACGACTTCGGGCCGCCATCGTAGGGCGACCCGACAAATACTTTTCGACCATCGGCGAGCACCACTTCCCTAGCCGACGCCACGAACGCTCCATCCCTGGCGCGGTATCCGACGACGGTCACTCGATCGCCGATTTTGAGGGACATCCGGCTCCAGCCTTGCCGCGCGAGCGTGTTCGGGCCGGCTGTCTCACAGGCCCAATTGTCGGTTTTGCCGCCCGCCTTCACATCCACATATAAGTAAACATGTGGGTTCATCCAATCGATCTTAGTGACATTGCCTTGCAACGTAATCCGTTTGGTCAGATCGAATTCCGCACCCACGGAATGGTGGGCATAGGTTGGCGTTCCGGGCAGCGCCAGCCCGATCCATATGGCGAAGAAAATAGCTCGAAATCGCATATTCGCCTTTACCCGGAGCCTAGCACGACTCTTTTCGCGGAGCCAGGACCAGGCGGTCACAAGCGGTCACAGACCGGCTCATGACGCACGGATTCTACTTGGGTGGCGCGTCCCGATAAACTTTGTGGCAATTATCACAGGCCTGGCTGAGGACGTCGGTGCAATTGCTGATGGCATCCTTGCTTTTCTTGAGCGAAGCTTTCAGGCAGTCCATTCCAGCGGGCGCGAGCGCTGCGGCGAACTTGGCGAAATCGGCATTCTGCACTGGCACGGGCTGGCCGTTAGACCGGATCCGGCCGGGGACCATAATCAGGTTCTGAAGCTCTTCGATGGCGACCGCGGCGTTGATCACTTTCTGCCAGTCCATATCAGTCTTAGGCAGATTCTCCTGCACTCCCAAAATGATGTTGGAATTGGGCAGAGCCACGCTGCGCATCACCTGCTGGAGGTTGCCATAGGGTTTGGGCGTGTAAGAGGGCGTCTGGGCGATGGCCGCGCCAGCCAGTAAGAAGAGAACGAGCGTTCGCGTCTGGAACATCACGACCGAAGGCTAACATGTCTTTGGTCATTGGTGGCTGGTGAATGGTGGCTAGTGATTGGTCATTGGGGATTGGGGATTGGCCGGGGCGCCTGGCGGCGCAGACCTATGCGGTTGGGTGTAAAATGACTCGGGACGAAAAGTCGAAACGGAAATTCCGTCAAGTGATTCCACAACAGGGGGAACGTCATGTCTTTGCGACGAAGGATGATTTCAACTAGGGTCGCGCTCGCACTCGTTTTCACGATTGGCGGAGCATTTACAGCCGGCGCGCAGGGTCCTGGCGGACCGGTTGCCGAACCCTACACACCCGCGAAGGACGCCAAAGACCTGAAATCCGTGCTTTTCAAGTGGATGTGGAGCATGGGCATGCTGAAGGGCCATGATGAACGCGACATGGTGGCAACCCTCGAATATCAGGGCAACGGCACCATTCAGGTGGACGGACAACCATGCACGCTCACGAAATATCGTGCCAGCACGAATTACCAGACCTTCAGCCAGCGGATTCAGTACACCTGCACCCGGCCAAATGGGGAAATGTACTCGAACATTGAGGTGGTCAGCGGACTATACGCCTGGAACGAAGACATCCCCGGCGCCCAGATCGGCCCGACAAAGGGCAACACCACTCCGATGCCGGGGAGCGTCGAGGAGCGGCTGGTCCGATTTTGGGCCAGTCCCCAGGGCGCAGCCAAGGCCGCGGTGGCGGGGACAACGGACACATTCTGGTTGGGAGCCAACCCGGGCACGCTTTTCGCAGACGGCGCCGCGACGGTAGGCAAGACGTCCGTGTCATGGGAGAACGGTAAGCCGGTGGTGACGTTCCCGATTCCCGGCGTTCCGGGGGCTATCGAAACGGCCACGCTCGATGCGAACTACAGAGCCGAGCGCGTGGTGGTGAAGCAGGGCTCGACAACCACCGAGTTCACCTACAGCGACTATCAAGACTGGAACAACCCGCTGAACAAGATCGGGGTGCTTTACGCAGGAAAGATGGCCGAGCGTCGTAACGGCGCAGTGGTCCGCGACCTGACAACGAATGTGACGGAGACGGGCAATGTGTACGTGGTTGCGCCCGTTCCGGCCAGCGTGCAGACGGCTATGAAGGTCACAGGGCAACTTCCGCACGGCGTGATGGCGAAGACGGAACCTCCTGTAAACAAGTCGGCGGCCACTCCGCGTTTGGGCGAGCATCCGGATCTTTCGGGCAACTGGGCCTGGAACGACTGGATTGGCAACTACATGACTGGGGGAGGACGCAGGCGCAGCCCCTGGCAGGCTGCCGACAGTAACCGGACAACCAATCAGACAGAAGATTTTGAGCTCTACTCGCCGTCACGGTTCGGCAATCTGGGCCGTCCAACATACAAACCGGAGCTCTGGGACAAAGTTCAACAGCTCGACATGTGGACGAACAAGTATGACCCGGTGATGACCTGCCAGCCCCTGGGAGTGCCGCGCGAGGGCCCGCCGCGGCGCATCTACCAGACGGAACGCGATGTTACCTTTCTCTACTCTGGAGGCGATGCGGGAGGTGGGTACGGCGAGTTTCGCGTGATCCCTACTGATGGCCGCCCGCACAGCAAAGGGTCGGAGTTCGATATCACATATATGGGCGATACCGTGGCACACTGGGACGGCGACACGCTGGTGCTCGACTCCATCTCGTTCACCGATACGACGTGGCTGGGGCGCGGCGGTTTGTTCCACTCCGATCAGATGCATGTGGTGGAGCGCTTCAAGCGTGAAGGCGATGCAGTCCTCTACGACGTCACAGTGGAAGACCCGGAAGTGCTGGCGGAGCCGTATGTGTATCCGACACGAGTGATGCGGCGTAATCCGAATCCCAACGCGGGCCTTGTCCGGGAGCGAGGCAACTGCGAGGTTCAGGAGTTCGGTCACGCCGCGACCCAAATTCGGCACTAATGCCTCGGCACTAATACAGGAGGACGCCGATTATGGATTCGACCAGACGCACCATACTGGCAGCGGGAGCTGCGGCCGCGGCAGCCACCGCCGTGACGCACGTATTTGCTCAGCAATCGGGCAACGCGGGAACGGGCAGATTCTATGAAAAGGGTCCCGTTCGCATCTACTATGAGGAGGCTGGCTCGGGCTTCCCGCTGTTACTGCTTCCAGGCGGAGGGTTGAACTCGACCATCGCCTTCTTCACGGGCAACTCGCCCTTTAATGCAATCGAAGAGTTCAAGGGACAGTATCGCTGCATTACGGCGGACCTGCGCAACGCGCCCAGCGGCCAGTCCAGCGGCCCTGTAGAGATCGAGCGTCCGTGGGAATCCTATGCCGACGACCAGCTCGGCCTGATGGACCATATGGGGATCGACAAGTTCATGGTGATGGGTTTCTGCATTGGTGGCCCCTTCATCTGGAGTCTTTTGAAGCGCGCCCCCAATCGTATTGCCGGAGCCGTGCTGGCGCAGCCGGTGGGCTGGCGTCCGGAGATGCGGGACCCGAAGTACCCAGGCACATTTTGGAAGAGCTGGGGTGCGACGCTAATTGCCAAGCGGCCCGAGATTACTCTGCAGACGACTGACCAATTCGTGACTAATATGTTCGAAACCAATCCCGACTTCGTGTTCACCGTCACACGCGATTTCGTGCGGAGTTGCCAAAACCCAATTCTAGTGCTGCCGGACGAGGTGCCCGCGCATCCGTATGCCGTCGCCATGGAGTGCGCGATGCTGGCGCCCAAGGCTGAAGTGAGCATTTTCCCTTGGAAGGAACCTAGGGATCGAATCCCGTTGGCGGTGCGGCAGATTCATTCGTTTCTCAAGGCGCATTTGCCTGCTTAGGCGGCGGTGTCGACAACAGGTCGAGCGCCAATCTCGGACCGGCTGTCACGCCGTTGAACATCCGCGCGTAGGCCGTTACGCGTTAAGTTGACGTGACGGCGACTTCACGGAGTGAAATGTCCTCGAGCCCCGTTATCTGGGCCGCAATACCTCTCCGGATTAGCGACTTTTCGCTCTAACGAAGACTCTATGGGATTCTCGGTAACATCCGACGTGAATTCGAATGTTCCACGAAGCTGTTATTCTTACCTTATAAGAACGAATGACTTCAGTGGAACAACATCGGACCAGTAGTTCATTGTTTCGAAAGGCACTTATTTGCTCCGCAGGGCGCCGTCTTGGGCGTTCGGTGGCCATTGAAGCGCATTGTTCTCATGCACGCCGGCTCGGCGAACGAAAACACTTTAATCCACTTTCATTGCGTGATATTCTGTCGAAATGAGAAATGCCACGAAGAAATCGACGAAGAAGGCGGCCAAGAAGGCAGCAAAGCGAGCGCCTGCAAAGAAGCGTGGTGGTACTTCTGGCACTGGCCCGCGAAAGAAAAAATAGACGTTCACTTGCGAAGCAGTCGCGCTGGAGGAAGCAATGCAACTCGGTGACCTGAGGTCTGCCTATGAGGCGCTGTCCGGTAAAGCTAGTGACATTGTCCGTCAAATCAGTCTTGCTGGCATTGGACTGATCTGGCTTTTTCGGTAGTGGGTCAAATAGACCCACCACCGCTTTTTCGTGCGGGCACGGACAAAGCTCCCGTGGTCGATCCAGACTTGTTGCGAGCTGCCCTCTTCATTTCCGTCGCGCTGCTCTTCGACTTCCTGCAATATCTCATCGGCACGGTCATCTGGTTCCTCCTCTTTAGGTACCAGGAGAAGCGAGGGGTTGCGGAGAAAGATGATTTCCTCGCGCCTGAGCGACTAACCTGGCCAACTTGGACCCTCTTCTATCTAAAGTCTGCGATGATGCTTATTGCCTACTCGGTTTATATCATTCCTTTTCTTGTCAGAAAGTTCGTTGCATGAATTGTGCCTTTTGGGGGCGAGAAGCAGTCGTCCAAAGCGGCGGATGACCGCTTACCCTGGAATCGAGTCTTGAGTCTGGTTGTAGAAAGTCGAGCGAGCCGATCAATCCCGTCAAACGCCGTCCACGGAAACCACCCGGACCTATAGTCGCCAATCCAAGGAAGCGCGCGGTCCCTGCAAAGTAACTTTTCGCCTCAGGCCAATGCTTGAACGGCGAACGCCCGCCGGTGTGGGTTAGGCACGCTTCCGATGTGACGTCCGGTCAGCGATCTCAAGGAGTGCCCGCAAAGCGTCATTGACCGATTTCGAGTCCGGGAACGCCGCCGCTACTTCAGGATCGAGCAGAATCACGTTAACACCCCGACGGTAACGGTCCGCGTACTTGCCCCGAACACCACCAGAGAAATCGTACTCGGCCCTCATCTCCGGCGCTGCGCGGTTAGAGCGACGTTTCTTCGTAGTTGCGTCTTTCATGTTGTGTCGCAATGCGCGCGCTGATTATGCGAATTCGCGCTCCTCTCATAGTATGAACGACAACCAGGAGCTTCCGCACGCTGGACATGCCAATGATCACGAAGCGCTCTTCGCCAGCGGCGTGGTCCGGGTCCGCAATCGTGATGGAAAGCGGGTCGGCAAACACAGTACTCGCCTCGGCAAATCCGACGTTGTGCTTCCGGCGGTTAGCCGTCTCCTTCTTCCAATCCCACTCAAATGCGAGTCCTGGCATCTCACATCGAGCTTAAGCGAATCACCGACGGGCTGCGCGACGCGTAACAGCCTGGACGATTTGTAGCCATCCGGTTGGTCCCCGAAAGTCGCTTCCGATAATCCGGTCCTATGTCCACTTGGACGTTTTGTCGCCAACCGCTGAGTGACCTAAACCGTTCACGCCACTCCCGCATCCATCTCCCCCTCCCACCCAACAACATCCGCCAGTCTGCGCGCGAAAACGCCATCCGCCCATGCTAAAACCGCACCGGAGATTCCCATAAATGACAAACCCGATCCCCACGCCAATCACCAATCCCAAACCTCCAATCCCCGGGTTCGCGCGAACCGTGCGAATGCGCTTCTCTCCACCGGACCCCGCACTGCCGCCGGCAAACAGAGTTCTTCCCAGAACTCCGTCACCCACGGCCCCACCAAACCGACAGATCCCGATGGGACGTTGCCGGGAACAGAGATACAAGAGCGGAGTAAAGGAGTGCCGGCCACCAGCCGCTCCCCCGTCCTCGCTACAGAGGATCCCGTCGCCTACCAACAGCACTGCCGCCAGTTCCTCGACGAGTATCAGCCCGCCACTCCCACCGAAACTCAGCTCACCCAGCAACTCGCCGACACGGCGTGGCGCCTCAACCGCGTCCCTGCGCTTGAAGCCGCCCTGCTCGACCGCGCCGCCAACCCACCCACCGAGCAAGCGGCCATCAGCTTCGATATCGTCGACGCCCACCGCGCCCTCGCCACCCTCGGCATGCACTCTCAGCGGCTCTCCTGCCAGTTCCGAAAGACACTCGACCAGCTCCGCGAAATCCAAGCCGAGCGCCATCTCCAGCAAGAGCGCGACCTCAAGCGCGCCGCTGCCCTTCTGGAACTCCATAAACACAAAGGACTCCCCTACACACCCGGCTCAATATGGGTTCGTTTTTTCAAAAGACGAAATCGAAGCTTACGCCCGGCGTCTGACGCACCTCAACCAGTCGCGACATATCTAGCACGTCCTCTTCCACATGCAGCCGCCCATCCAGCGCGAAGCCGCCCGCGCAGCCACCGCCTCTTACCAGCCGCAATCCTAAACGCGCCGTCCCCACTGCAGCGCGACGAGAACCGGCCCCAGTGCTACTCTGCGTACATGGCGCGGAGCAGCGGCAAAGAGCTGCCGCAATGAAACGAGTATGACGTGATGATTCACGCCATAAGTAACGTGAGTGAGCAAAGGTTCAGCCAAGGAGATTGGGCATGAAACGCAAAAGTATCGGGGCAATCGCGTTCGTTGTAGTATTTCTCTCTGTTCTGGGGGCGCTGGCCATGGCTGCCCAGGATAAGTACACCTTGAAAGTGCCGAACCGGCTCGCGTTTTCCGAATTTCGCGGATATGAGGCCTGGCAGGTTGTCTCTATCAGTCAGGACGGAACCTTATTGCTGCGATCCTCGCTAATCCTGTGATGATCAAGGCCTACTTGGCCGGCGTTCCCGGCAACGGCAAGCCTTTCCCCGACGGCGCCAAGNNCGCAGGGGAACGACGCCAAGTGCGGGTTCGCGTGCCACACGATGGTGAAGACGAGAGATTACGTTTTCACGGATTACGGGCATAGGTGAAGCGGTATGAGCCGCACACGATGAGCAATGAACAAGCAACTTGAATCCCGAGCGTTGACGCCGATTTTGCCGGCTGGGGTGCGACGCTGATTGCCAAGCGGCCTGAGATCACGTTGCAGACGACCGACCAATTTGTGACTAATATGTTCGAAACAAACCCGACTTCGTCTTCACCATCACGCGCGATTTCGTGCGTAGTTGCCAAAACCCAATCCTGGTTCTGCCGGACGAGGTGCCCACGCACCCATAAGCCGTCGCCATGGAGTGCGCGATGCTGGCGCCCAAGGCCGAAGTGAGCGTATTCCCCTTGGAAGGAACCCAAGGATCGAATCCCGCTGGCGGTGCAGCAGATTCATTCGTTTCTCAAGGCGCATNNTGGGCGGCTGGCGAGCTGTTGCAGCCGGCCGAGCTTGCGCAGGCGATTCAATCGGGCAAGGCTCCCGTCCTCTTGTCGGTGGCGTTTCCGGTGTTGTATAAGGGCAAGCACATCGTGCATGCCATCAACGCCGGTCCGACGTCGAAGCCGGAGGGGATTGAAGCGCTGAAAACCGCTGTTGCAAAGCTGCCGAAAGACGCCGATCTCGTCATTTACTGCGGCTGCTGCCCGATGGGGAAGTGTCCGAACATTCGGCCCGCGTATCGCACGCTGAAGGAGCTCGGATTCACGCACGTACGGGTACTGAGCTTGCCGACCAACTTGCATACCGACTGGGTGACCAAAAATTATCCTTCCGAAGGCAGCGGGGCCTCGAATTAGGCGCCGGTTTTTACCGCGTCACGGCGTTGACGTTTCTTATATACTTGCTTGGACGCGGAGGAAGAACATGAACCGAGCAGCGCTCATCGCAACTACCTTATTCGCCGTCAGTACGGCCGGCGCGGCGATTGACGATCCGGTGCGACTCGACACGGGAATGATCTCCGGTGCCACAACGGACAGCCCAGAGGTGCACGTATTCAAGGGTATTCCTTATGCCGCACCGCCAGTGGGCGATCTCCGCTGGCGTGCGCCGAAGCCGGCCGCGCACTGGGAAGGAACCCGCCAAGCGGATCAGTTCGGCCCGGTGTGCATGCAAGGCGGCGGAAATAAGGAGATGAGTGAGGACTGCCTGTACCTCAACGTCTGGACGGGCGCGAAGGCGGCGAGCGAGAAGCGTCCCGTCATGCTGTGGATCTACGGCGGCGGTTACTCCAGCGGCTCGGGGTCTCAGCCCATGTACGACGGCGAGGCGCTGGCGAAAAAGGGCGCGGTAGTGGTGACGTTCAACTATCGGCTGGGCGCATTCGGCTTCTTCTCCCACCCGGAGCTGACCAAAGAATCGGACCGGCGGGGCGCGGCGAACTTCGGCGTGATGGATTCGATCGCGGCGCTGCAGTGGGTGCAGCACAACATCTCGCGATTTGGCGGCGACCCCAAGCGCGTGACCATCTTCGGCGAATCGGCTGGCGCTGGGATGGTGGCGAACCTGATGACCATACCCTCGGCGAAGGGCCTGTTCATCCGCGCCATCGGCGAGAGCAGCGCCTGGTCCACCGCCAGGATCGCCCCATTGAGCACGCTGGCGGATGCCGAGCAGGAAGGCGTCAAGCTGGCTGACGCGGTGGGTGCGAAGTCCCTGGCGGAGCTGCGTGCGAAACCGGCGGAAGCGATTCTGAAGGCCGGGCGCGGCCAGGGGCCGGTGGTAGACGGATACCTGATTCCGGAGGATCCGGGAAAGGTGTTTGCGGCGGGTAAGCAGATCGAAGTGCCGGTGCTGACGGGATCGAACCGCGACGAGTCGTTCGGGGGCAATCCGAAGTCAGCGGACGAGTTTGTACAGCAGGCGCGGATGCGGTTCGGCGACCTGGCGGATGCGTTTCTGAAACTCTACCCGGCGGCCTCTGACGAACAGGCGCGCGAATCAGCGTTCTATTCCGGGCGCGACGAGATGGCGTTCGTGATGCGGAACTGGGCGCGGCTGGCGGCCAAACCAGGCAAGTCGAAAGCGTTCGTATATTACTTCACCGAGCAGCCCCCACGGTTGCCGAACGCGCGTGGACCGTTTGCACCCGGGCCGCACGGCAGCGCCACGCATGTCTCTGAGATCCTCTACGCATTCGGCCATCTGGATGGGAGCCGGACGTGGACGGACAGCGACCGGCAGGTGGCGGACGCGATGTCGTCCTATTGGGTAAACTTCGCAAAGAGCGGCGACCCCAACGGGAAAGGGCTGAATGGGATACAGCTGGATAAGTGGCCGGCGTATGACGGAAAGAACCAGAGCGTTATGGTGTTCGGCAATCCGCCGAGGGTGCGCAGTCGCCGGATGAGGCGCACCTTGCGTTCTTCCAATCGTATTTCGATAAGCTGACGGCGCGATAAATTTAGCGCACACCCCCGGCTTGCGCAACGCGGCACCGCTTGTTAGCATTCCGTATGCGCGATTCCGCGTGGGTGGCAACCTCCGCCGCGGCCGTTCCTGCCAGGACGGTTCCCTCGCGGCACTCTGGCTTGGTCCGCATCACTCATTGGATTACAACCCTGTGCTTTCTTGCGCTGCTCGTCACGGGCGTTGAAATCCTGATCTCTCACCCGCGCTTCTATTGGGGCGAAACCGGCAACATATTCACTACGCCGCTTTTCAAAATCCCGATACCGTCCTCAAGGTCATCGGTCCCCACAGGCTACGGCTACGTGCTGCCTGACCAGAACGGCTGGAGCCGCTATCTCCACTTTCAAGCCGCCTGGGTGGCCGTGTTGACCGGCTTGTTGTATGTGATCTCCAGCTTCTTTAGCGGACATTTGCGGAAGAACTTGCTCCCCAACAGCGGCGATCGTTCGTGGCGGGCCTTCTCAACCGCCATCGCGAGCCATTTGCGATTCCAGCGTCCGAGTGAGGAAGAAGCCCGGACGTATAACCTGCTTCAGAAGCTCACCTACCTCGTCGTCATCTTCGTCCTGTTTCCCTTGGTGATCTGGACCGGTCTTGCGATGTCGCCTGCCATCGCGTCCGTGTTTCCGTCCGCCGTGTCTGTGTTGGGCGGCCAGCAATCGGCCCGCACCATTCATTTCTTCGTGTCCGTGGCCCTCCTGCTTTTCCTGTTGGTGCACATTATGATGATCTTTTTAGCGGGCTTCAGAACCAGGATGCGTGCGATGATCGCCGGCCACTCCAATACGACTGAGGAGCGCGCATGAACGATCTCTCGCGCCGAAAACTGATCGCAGCAGGGCTCGCGACCGCTGCGGGGGCATCGGGCCTGGCTGTGGCGAACAATCTTGCGCGTCGTTATGGATTGATCCCACCCGACGATGCGGGTCCTTATGGCGTAGGCGAGACGCTGACCTATGCGGCGCAGAGGATACTGACCAGCCACTCATTGGCGCGGGAGTTTCCTCGGAGTGAAATTTCGAAACCTCCCTTCGCCAACGGTGAGCCTCCCAAGAGCGAAGAGTTCCGCCGGCTTCAGGCAGCAGGTTTCGCCGATTGGCGGCTCGCGGTGGATGGCATGGTAGCGCGGCCGGCCTCTTTCTCGGTTGCCGAACTTAAGACCCATCCGTCCCGCAGCCAGATCACTCACCTGGCCTGTGAAGAAGGCTGGTCTTTCATAGCGGAATGGATTGGCGTGCCGCTCTCGCACATCCTGGACGTGGTGGGTATTCTGCCCCATGCCAGATACGTGGTGTATTTCTCGATAGAGCCGGATTGGTGGGACAGCGTGGATATGGCCGACGCCTTGCATCCGCAAACTCTTGTCACATACGGGATGAATGGCGGCGACCTTCCGGTGGGCCACGGCGGGCCTCTTCGTCTGCGTGTTCCGCGACAACTGGGCTACAAAAACGTGAAATATATCACGCGCCTGACGGTAACGGATGATCTGACGCAGTTCGGGGCGGGTTTGGGTTCGGCGTCGCCGGAAGGTGGTTACGCCTGGTACGCGGGTATTTGACAGGCCACTCGACCTTAAGCCAAGTAAGCAGCCCGGCGCTTGCAAAAACCCTGTGTCAAAATCATTGCAGAGGCATCTTGGCACAGGAAGGCAGCACTCCCAGAGCGGCGAATTCAGGCTCCATCGGGTCCGTCCGCTTGATGGGCGTGCCAATTCGACTTCATTTCACTTTCGTTTTGCTGCTCATTTGTTTGGTAGTCATCGGCCTGAGCAGCAACCAATCGCCTGGGAATTACACGCTTTTTGTGCTGGCCGTGATCGCATCGGTGCTGCTGCATGAATTTGGCCACGCCTTCGTCAGTTCGCTCTACGGCATCCGAACGCTGGAGATCGTGATGTATCCGATTGGCGGCGTCGCGCGCCTGGAGCGTCCGGCCAAGCCGTGGGAAGAATTTTGGACCGCCCTCACCGGACCCGCGGTCAATCTCGCGATCGCCGGGTTCATCATCGCTGTCCTTTATTCCGAGAAGCGCCCTCTGAATCTTTTCGCGCTGATGCAGCCGGCGGATGCCAATCTAGCAGACCGTATCGCTATCGCCAATCTTATCCTGGCCGGATTCAATCTGCTTCCTGCCTTTCCCATGGATGGCGGACGCATGCTGCGCGCAGTTCTCTCGCGTCTGAAATCGGAATACGAAGCCACGCGCATCGCCACCTGGTCTGGCCGCATGCTGGCCATCAGCATGGGACTCTACGGATTCATCTATATGCCCATGCTGGCCTTCGTCGCATTCTTCATCTATTTAGGCGCGGCCAATGAAGGCGCGGCTTCACGCGGACGATCGCTCACGCAAGGCATTCCCGTGCGGTCCGCTATGATGACCGGTTATCGCACGCTGGCGCACGGAGCCACCATTCGCGATGCCGCGAATCTTTTGCTCTCCACTTCGCAACAGGATTTTCCCGTGGTGCTGGGCGACCAGGTGCTCGGTCTGCTGGGCCGCAACGCATTGTTGCGCGGGATGGCGCACGAAGGACCGGATGCCTACATCGCCGGTTACATGGAGCGCGACTTTCCGAGCGTTCCGCCCGACAAGGATCTGGCGGATGTTCTGCCGCTCATGGCCCACTCCGGCGCTTGCGTGCTCGTGATGCAAGAGGGCGTGCTGCTGGGCTTGCTGAGTTCGGAAAATCTTTCGCAGTTCCTGCTGCTGCGCAGTGTGGGGCTGCAACCAGCGGGAGATTGAACGATGCGGAAGCTCTGCCTTTTGCTTGCCGCTTTTTGCCTGGTGGCCAGCGCTGAAAATCTGAAGCTCTATTTGAAGGACGGAAGCTATCAACTGGTCCGCGAGTATCAGGTGGTAAGCGACCGCGTGCGCTTCTACAGCCTGGATCGTGAGGATTGGGAAGAGGTGCCTGCTTCCTTAGTCGACTTGGACAAAACCAAAGCCGAAATCAAAGCCCGCGCCGACGCGATCCATGCCGACGCCGCCGCACAGGACGCGGAAGACAAGGCGGAGCGCGCCGCGCGCAAAGAAGTGGCCAGCGTCCCCATGGAACAGGGCGTCTATCTGATCGACGATCAAAAGCCATCGCCGGGAAATCTGACACCGCTGAAAATTGGTGAATCGAAAGTGGTGACCAACAAGCGCCGCAGTATCCTGAAGGCCATCAGTCCCATTCCCCTGGTTCCTGGAAAGGCAACGCTCGAACTCGACGGGCTGCATTCTTCGCAAGGCACCCCGAATCGCAGCCCCGAATTTTACATCCGGCTCTCGGATGAAGAGCGCTTCGGCATCGTGCGTCTGAGTGAACACAAAAGCAATCGCGTGGTGGAAAAACTAACCATTCAACCAGTGGTCAACGAAACCGTGCAAGAACCAGATTTAGTGGAAGTGTTTCGCCAGCAGGTGGGCGATGGGCTTTTCAAGATCTGGCCGCAAAAGCCGCTCGATCCCGGCGAGTACGCGGTGGTTCAATATTCCGTGGAAAAACTGGACATGCAGGTCTGGGATTTCTTTATTGCGCCGGGAAGCGGCCCACAGTAACGCCGCTGGTTTCCAAACTCGCGATCAGATGGGTGTGTTTATACTTGCGCGCCAGATCCAGCGCCGTCTGCCCGTCTTTGGTTCGCACGTCCGCGCGAGCGCCCGATTTCAACAGCAGATCGATCATGGCCGAATCGCCGAAATCGATCGAAGCGGCATAGAGCAGCGGCGTGAATCCGATTTTGTCGGCATGGTTCACATCCGCGCCGCGNNACCCAGCACCGCGCGATCCAACAGTGTTAAGCCGCTGCGTTCAAGCTCGTCAGCCGGCACGCCCATATCCAGCAGCTTGCGGACCACCGCGAGGTTTCCGAATCTCACGGCACCCGCCATGGCTGTCGTGGATGATGTCCCGATCAGGACCATTGGCTCGTCCAGTTTGTCGCCCGCTTCGTGCAGGCGCGGAAGAAATTCGGTGTTGCCAGAATATGCCGCCAAGAACAAAGGGGTGGCCCCGAACATGGGCGCCTTCTGCCCCGCCGCAACTCGAACTTCCGCGCCATGATCGAGCAGCAGGTTCAGAGCCGCGGTGGCGCTTTCGCCGTATTGCGCCGCGACCATCAACGCCGAATATCCAGTCTTCGCGCGCGCATTTATGTTTGCTCCTCGATCGATGAGCAGCTTCATTTTCGCAGCGTCCGGCGCGGCCATCATCAACGCGGTGGTTCCAGCGTTAGTGGCCGAATTTGGATCGAATCCATCATCTACCAGCCGCTTCACTTGTTCGATGCTCCCGAAAAGCAGCGTTTGCGCCCAGGGTTCCACGTTGGACGGCTCGGTCTCTTTCAGTTCCGGCAACTCAACTTTTTTGCCGGGGCCAAGCGCGCGCGCCAACGCCATCACCGCCCAATCCGCCGCCAGCGCCGACAGGAACTGATCGTGCCCATAGGGATAACCCGACTCGAAATACGGCGGACTCACCGATGCCGGGGGATGCAAGCGCGAAACGACATGCCACGATCCGTCGGCGGCCTGGGTCTTCAGCAAATAATCGATACCTCGCTGCCAGTGCGTATCCGATATCGGAACTCCGCCCGCTTCCTGCAATGCCACTAACACCTGGCTGGTGGAATGGGCATCGCTCTCGCGACCGTCGAGCGAAGCCCAGCCGC
>PKZC01000140.1 GCA_003132905.1 Bryobacterales bacterium
ATGGTACGGCACGTCATCGTCGCGCAGGGTGCCTAAACCAGGCGGCTATCGGTTGGCATGAACCTGATCTTGGCGGGGAACGTTAGAATCGCCCCTATAGCGGGCGACAAGGCACCGTAGAGAGGCAAGAGCGGCTCGAACCGACCAATATGCCATCTCGGCATTGGCGGCTCTGGCTTGGCGCTCTATCCAGCTGACACTTTGTCCCAACTTACACTTTTTGTCGGCCATCTCAAATCCGGCACTGGGCTGGGCCACGAAAGCGTGTAGCGTTTAAACGAGGCCGTGACTTCGACGTTGAGTCAAAAACTCAGGGGTGTGTTTGCGTGTTATCTACAGGGCTTGCACCCCATTTCCGAACTTGTGCTTGGGCTTCCTACAATTACTCTTGCCGCTAAAGGAGCGCCTGCGGTGTGGTTAGTCTTTCCAATTTCAGCGATACTTATCGCGCTGGCATGGCGCATTCTGATCAGCAAACGCGGCGGATAAAATGGCACGCGGTCTGCGCCAACTAACACGACGCCGTCTGACGCCGGCACAAACGCAGCAGATATTCAATCGCTTCAAAGATATGGACGACCGCACGTGCGCCGTCATTCTCGGAGCGATGTTAGATCATTCATTAGAGCGCCTAGTGCTTCTGAATATGCGGCCGTTAGAGAAATATGCCCGCGAGCAGCTTTTCTCCGGTACTGGACCCCTCAGCTCTTTTTCTTCAAAGATTCGTGTAGCCGCAGGATTCGGCATTATTGGTAAGCAAATAGCGCATGACCTTGAGGCGCTGAATGAAATTCGCAACGCGTTTGCGCATAGTTCGCACCAAGTTACATTTCGGAATCGTTTGGTAAGGGCGCGTATCGAAACACTGCATATAGGGCCGGTAGTTAACATTCTAATGAGAGCACTTAGGGGGCCTGCAACACGATTCTTCACCGGTACTCGTGGCCACTTCTTGCTCGGCGGGACAGGGTTACTGAAGCTGATGGATGATGCGCGCATCAACAAACGCCCAAAAAGATTAGAATGCCTTGTTCATGGCATGGATGAACAATAAGCGACACAGGCGCCGTCACTAAACAACTTAGCCCGTAGCCGGTCGGGCGGATTAGCGAAGTGTAATCCGCCAAATCACCGCGACGACGGACGGCGGCGATACGGTCGACTGGTCGCCTTCCGGCGCTCTGCGCACCAAGGGTGCCTTGGTCTGATATGAAACTCTCACTACGCGACGCCCCACTTCCCACCGATGCTTGCCCCACTTTACTTCGTCTTTCTGTATCCATTTTTATACATCGTTTTCGCGATGCCGCGCTTGACGCCATCCCGATCTCGAGGAAGCCTATGAGGGTCATCGAGCAAGGCGGCGCCAATTCCGCTCCTGCTCGGTGACCGCGCGAGGGGCAGGTGGGGAAACATTCCCGCGCTGCCGGTGGTCAGCCCTCGACGTCGTAGACCGCCGGTGGTGCGGGGCCTCACGTGCGAAGTGAAAGCCAAACCCAAGAGCGGCTTGCCGGCAGCCCGTGCTAACCATGCACGAAGTCCGAAGCGAGACCCAGCCGGTGCGGAAACCGGCGCGAGGATGGGTCGGTCGACTGAGCTGACGGAGCCTATTGGGTCCGCGCGGCGGTTGGCGCTTGACCTGTTGGCGCCGATCCCGCCGCAGCATGAGATAGCACGCCAGAAAAAGCGCAACGCGGCACAAGCGACGGAATATTCAATAGCGATTGATCTGCCGGAAACTCTGCCGATCACAGAAATCGAACTTCGGGCGTTAGAAATTCTGCTCGGCACTGATCTCAAGGAACTGCTTGCTGAAACCCCTCGCAAGCCGCTGAAATATCGACCTGACTAGGCTGTTGACAGGATGCGTGGCGAGTTGCGCAATGGGGTTTAGAGGAAGTCGCTGGCACCGATTATTCAAGCAAGGATAACACAATGCCGAGGCATGTTTTTCGGAATGTGAGTCAGGCGGAGGCAAATGGCCGCAAGCGCGCCGTATTATATCTGCGGGTGAGTACCGGGCGGCAGGCCGCGAATGATGTGTCATTACCATCGCAACGCGACATCACCACCACCCACTGCGCCACCAATAACTGGATTGTCATCGACGAGTATATCGAGGCCGCCACCGCGACGGATGATCGCCGTCCTGCTTTCCAGCAAATGATGGAACGGGCCTGCGATTCCGGTAAGCCTTTCGACCTGATCGTGTTCTATTCGTTCAATCGGTTCTTCCGCAACGGCGCCGACATGGAGCTTGCGATCCGCAAACTGCGCAAGCACGGCGTTGAAGTCGCCTCCGTCACCCAACCGACCGGCGACGATCATTCTCGGGAACTGATGCGCCAGTTGATCGGGGTCTTCGACGAGCATACCTCGCGTGAAATCAGTAAGAACACAACGGCTGCAATGCGCGAATCGGCAAAGCAAGGTTTTTGGAACGGAGCGACACCGCCGCTCGGTTACAAGATTGTCGAAGCGGAACGTCGCGGACAGAAGATCAAGAAAAAACTCGCCATCGACACGGTAGAAGCTGAGACCGTAAAACTGATTTTCAGTCTGTATCTCGAAGGCGACGGCACCACTGGTCCGCTTGGGGTAAAGCAAACTACTTCATGGCTGAACAGCCACGGCTACCGAACGCGAGGCGGATCGACATTCGGCGTCGGAACGGTTCATAAGATTCTGACCAACGCTTGCTACGCAACGGGATTGTGGCCCTATGGTAAGCGCGATTCCCGCAATGGCGGTCAGCACGATCCGTCGACCGTCATTGAAATCCCGGTCCCAACTCTGATCGAGCCGGACGTTTTCCAGCGGACGCAAGCAAAACTGGGACAGAACAACCCGAGGACCACGCCGCCACGGATCGTGAACGGACCATCCTTGCTGACCGGCATTGCCGTCTGCGCTTCGTGTGGCGCCGGCATGACCCGGACGGGAACCAACCGCCGAGGAAAATCCTACTCTTATTATAGTTGCGCCGGATGTCAGAATAAGGGTGTGAGCGTCTGCAAAGGCAGGCACATCCCTACTGCCACCCTCGATGGCATCATCATCAGCAATCTAAAGCAGCGTCTCCTGACACCGGATAGACTGGCCGGATTGTTACGTTCACTGGTTGACCGACAGGCCGCCAAGACCGAGGCCGTCGATCGCCGGCTCCTCACGCTGCAACGCGAGGTCACAGACAGTGACGAGCGCCTGCGACGGCTTTATCGTTCAATCGAAGATGGCATCGTCGAGCTTGACGATATTCTTCGGGAACGCACCGCAACTCTGAAGTCCGAACGCGAGCGCGCCAAGGCTGCGCTCGATCGGGCCCGCGCTCAGTGCGGCACGGTAACGACATTCGATTCAGCCAAGATCGATGCCTTTGCACGCCTCATGACCGAGAAACTGGACAACGGCGATACCAATGCGCGCAGGTCCTACATCCGCTCGATCATCGACGCCATCGAGGTCGACGACAACGCTGTCAGGATTATTGGCAGCAAGGACGTGCTGCAGGCTGTCATTGCCGGCAAACAGAACGCGAACGGGAATGTTCGTGGTTTTGTACGCAAATGGCGCGCCCGAACGGATTCGA
>PKZC01000072.1 GCA_003132905.1 Bryobacterales bacterium
ACAGGTAGTCCGGGCCGCCGGCCTTGGAATCCGTCCCGCTCATATTGAATCCGCCAAACGGATGCGCCCCGACCATCGCGCCGGTGCACTTGCGGTTGAAGTAGAGATTGCCGACGTGGAAGTGCTCGCGCGCGCGGTCGAGTTTGGCACGGGAGGGGGAATAGAGTGCCCCGGAGAGACCGTACTCGGTGTTGTTGGCGATGGCCAGCGCGTCATCGAAATCGCGGGCCCGGATCACGGCCAGCACCGGTCCGAAGATTTCTTCCTGCGCGATGCGCATGTGGTTTTCGCCCGTGAATAGGGCGGGGGAGACGTAGTTTCCTTCCGAGCCAACGCGTTCGCCGCCTACTAAGAGCTGAGCGCCCTCCTTCTTGCCGATGTCAATGTAGCCCAGCACGCGGTCGCGATGTTCGGGATGGATGAGCGGCCCCACTTCGGTGTCGGGATCGAGCGGGCTGCCCACTTTGACGCGCGCGGCACGTGCGGCCAGGCGGCGGGTGAAATCGTCGAAGATCGATTCTTCAATCAACGCACGCGAATTGGCGGTGCAGCGTTCGCCATTGAAACTGTAGATCTGGAAGACGGTGGCGTCGAGGGCGCGGTCGAGATCGGCATCGGCGAAAATTACGGCTGGCGACTTGCCGCCGAGCTCGAGAGAAAGGCGCTTCAGCTGATCGGCGGCGGCCTTCATCACGATGGAGCCGGTGGTGGTCTCGCCCGTCAAGGTGATGAGTGGAACCAGCGGATGGGTGACCAGCGGGGCTCCGGCTTCTTCGCCAAATCCCTGGACGACATTGAAAACGCCTGGCGGCAAATCCGCTTCTTCGAAAATTTGCGCGAGCTTCCAGGCGGTGAGCGGCGACCATTCAGCCGGCTTCAAGATGACGGTGTTGCCGGTGGCGAGCGCCGGAGCAATGCGCCAGGTGGAAAGCATCATGGGCGCGTTCCAAGGGGTGATGATCCCGCAAGGGCCTACGGGAACGCGCAGGCTGTAGTTGAGCCACTCGCCGTCGACGGGATAAGTCCGGCCGTCCATGGCTTTTTCGGCGTATTCGGCATAGAAACTGAAATTTTCAGCCGTGCGGGCGATTTGCGCGCGGACGATCTTGAGCGCTTGTCCTGCGTCGAGGCATTCGATGGTAGCCAGTTCATCGCCATGCTTTTCGATCAGACTAGCGATTTTGAGCAGATGCTTTTTTCTATCTTTGGCCTTGCCGTGGCCCCATTTTTGAAAAGCCGCGTGGGCAGCTTTCGCCGCGCGATCGATGTCTTCAGCGTGGCCGCGCCAGGAGCGAGCAAGCACGCGGTTGGTGGAAGGATCGAGCGTCTCGAACGTTTCGCCGCACGCGCCCTCGGTCCATCGGCCGTTGATGTAATGCTCCACGGTTGTGCGGGCGAGCTTGGTTCGAATCTGATCGATAAATTCCGGGCTGATGCCCGCTGCGGGGGATGCCGTGGTCATTGATGAATCTTCGCTCCGATGACTTATCTTACGCTCCGCTTGGGGGGGTGTTTCCTACTATACATCCAAGCGCCGAACGGAGAGATTTGCTCCAGATTTGACGTGCGGGCGAGCATCATTGCGAAGCGATCCGTGTTAAGTTGAAGCCCCAGTTTCCGTCTCTCGAAAGGAGAACTGAAATGAAGATCACACTGCTGACTTCCGCATTCGCAACTGCAATGATTGCGACCGCCATTCCGTCGTTTGGACAGACGGCCCCAGCGATGCTCAACATAGTCCACTATCGCGTGAAAATGGATCATCTCCAGGAATTCCTGGAAGTGGAAAGGCAGATCGCGGGCTCGTATAAGAAAGCGGCGCCTACCGATCAATTCCGGATCATCTACCGCGGCACGATCGGCAACGCAACGGAGTTCGATGTTTTCACTCCGCTGTCGAAATTTGGAGACCGCGACGGCGAGAATCCGTATGACAAGATGGCCACCGAGCAAGAGCGCTTGACGCGTGGGGCACGGTTGAATCAGTATCTCGAGAACGTCCAGACGTCCATCGAGAAGCCCGTCACCGAGCTTAGCATCAACACGCCCGGAGTTCCTTTCCCGCCCGCATATATGCACGGGATTCGGGTCCGCGTCCGCTCGGGAGCAACCGATGAGTTTTCCGCGGTGATGAAGAACGAGTTGATTCCCGCTGTCAAAAAGGAAGGTGTGAAAACGCTTCTGGCACGCCGGACACTGCTCGGGGGCGTAATCTCCGACTATAACTTCGCCGAGGGATTCGACAAATGGTCGGAGATGGACACCCCGGATACCTTACCGAAAATCATGGGAGAAGAAGCATTCCGGAAAATGATTACAAAAATAGATGGTGTGGTCACGCTGCGCGAAGACACAATCTGGCGCTATCAAGCGGACCTCAGCTACTATCCGGGGACGACGACGACCAGCAGTCGGTAAAGGACAACAGCCCGCTTAGAGAACATTCAACAGCGATTTTTGGCTGTCCAGGCGCTCGGCACGCGCATGCGCGAAACGCTCGATGCCTTTCAGGATCGACTCTTTGTCGAGATGCGCTTCGGCGATCACTTCCGGCTCTAAGCCGCCGGTGAGCCACTGATTGTCCCAATCGGACGTGAGCGAGTAAGCATCGGTGAGAGGGCCGACATCGCGCAAGGGCCACATGCGCCGCGTGCCGGTGCTCACCACCATGAGATCGTAACGAGCTTCCGGCGGCAGAACGGAGTTGCGATAAGCTTCCGGCTGGCGATCGAACAATTCTTCACTGATCGCAGCGACCACCCTCACGTTGATTCCGGCTTGTTCCAGGCGAGGCAGAATGCTCAGAAGATTCACCGTTGAGCTGGACCCTTGCGTCACGATGTAGCCGTGCTTCGGTTTGCCGGGAGTGAAATCGCGAATTACGTAGAAGCCTTTGGCGGCGGCCTTCAGGTCGGTGTCGGCGAATTTGGCGCGATCGGCGACCGGGAAATCGGGGCGCGCCACTTCGATGGAAATGATGCCGACCTTGGGATCGCGCGCGGCGATCTCGGCAGCGGCAAAATAGCCGGCAGAGACGTCGTTGTAATCCCAGAAATTCAAGTGAATGGTCTGGCCGCGCGGGAAGAGCTTCCATACCTGCGTGGCGAAAATGCCGAAGTGAGTGCGGCCGTCGGCTGCGGTCTCGGGGCCTGAATGTCCGGCGAGAATGTGCAGCACACCGACGCGGAATTTACTGTCCTGGTTCTGCTGGCTCCAGACGCGCGCCGGCGTATACATCAGAGGAGTGAACGCGCCGTAGGTACCGCTGAGCGCCCAGACGCCCGCGAACTTTTCGGGATCCACACTGGCGCTTTGGCTTATCAAGCCGATAGCGGTGGACACGTTGCCTGCTTCCTGAATGGCGGCTTTGATGCGGGTGCCGAGCGGATTCGTCTCCGGATCATAATGGCCCCACAGGCTGCCGTGTTCCACGTTGATGGATTCCGACAGATCGGCGGCCAGCGTGATGAAGCGGCTGTCGGTGACGTAGTTCATCCACTTGATGATTTCCGAGATGCCTCGGCGCGTGCCCGCGATTTCGCCGGGCTTACGGAACAGCGCGATCGAAACCTGCTTCTCAGCGCCCGAGACGCGATTCTTCACGGTTACCTTTTGCGGGTCCACCGGAAGGTTGGCGACGCGCAGGCGATCGTCTAGAAACGGGTCACTCTTCACATCGAAATGGAGATTGGGAAAGTGCAGAGTGGCATCGTCTTTCACCGTGTCGCCAATGGCGACTAAACGATCGGCAAGCCAATCACCCAGTCCGTTGCGTTCCAACACCGACATTGCAACATCGATGTTGGCCTTGAACTGGATCAGGCGCTCGCGCGGATCGGTGACCGCTCCCTGGCGAATGCCCACGAACTCGACGCCATATTGCTGCTCGAATGTTTGAGCGAGCTCGATGAAATACTCCGAGTTCATCTTGAGGGCGTAAGGATGGCTTTGATAACCGATCACCTGGTCGCACTTTCCCGATATTTTTCCGTGCGAAACGCAAGGCCAATAGCCCTTGACGGTTTTCCCGACGACGATCATCGGGCGGCGGTCTTTAGGATCCCAGTCTTCCATGGTTTTCAGCGCGGCCACCACCTGGTCATAATCGTTGCCGTCGTCTAGCGTGAAGACGTTCCAACCGTAGGAGGTCCACTGATCCACCAGGCTGTAGTGATCGTATTTGGAAGCGATAACGCCGCCGAGCAGCGAATCGTCGATGCCCGCGTTGTTATCGGAGAACATGACGCGCAGGCGCTTGCCCACTTGCATCGCGAGCGCTTGTGTCTTTAATTCCTGAGCGTGGCCTTCGGTCATGGCGAATTCGCCTTCGAAAGCGATCACCTTGGGACCGCCCACTGGCGCGCCTACCATATCCCAAAAGGCAGCCTTGCCCGCAGCGGTGGCGATTCCGATGCCGGAAGGGCCGCCATTCACGTCGTTGGTGACGTCGGTGCTTTCGGCGTGACCGGCGAGCGCCCGGATACCGCGGATTTTAGCTTCGGTGAAAAGCGGATGATCGGCCAAACCATTTTCTTGCAGCAATGTCGCTAGCGCTCCGGCGCCGCGGCGGAAACCGAGCGCGTCAATGCCGAGCATCGCGATATGCGGATCGACATAGTAACGCTTGTCGCCGGTGGCTTTGAACTTGCGCGCGAGCGCTTCGCCCATGATCATCCACAACGCGTAGCAGGTGGGAATGCAATGGCCGCCGGCCAGCATGAACTTGTCGCCGTAGGGATGTTTGGGACGCCGATAATCGTAGCGCAGGCCGCCGAAATCGGGACCGGCAAGATGCACGGCGACGTTATAAGGCGTATAGGCCAAGGGTCCGCCGAAATGCCCGGTTTGCGCGTAGTTGCCAAGCAGCACCAGGGTCATGCAAGTGAGGAAGCCGACGTCTTCCAAACGTTCGCGATCGTAGGCCAAGCTCAGCGGCTCAACGGGAGAGAGTAGGGTTTGTGCACTTACTGCCAAGTGGATGCCTCCGGTACGCTCAAGGCGTAAACTTCTAATAATGGCAGATTCCGGGGATTGAGAGGAATGCGACCGTTTACTCGTCGCGCAGGGCGGTCAGCGGATCCATATGTGCCGAGCGGCGCGCAGGAAGATAACAGGCCAGCAGGGCGATGCCGGCCAGGAGCACCGGCGCACCAATGAGGAGCAGCGGGTCGTTAGTTCTCTCGGCGAAAAGCTGATCAAGTTGGAAGGTGAGGGACGAGAGCGCGCGCGAGATAAGAAATGCGCCTGCAAATCCGATCGCCGATCCGATGGCGACCATAACCGCTCCCTCCTTCATCACCAGCCGCAATACCTGAAAGCCGCGCGCGCCCAGCGCCATGCGGATGCCAATCTCCTTGCGCCGGCGAGCGACTGCATAGGCGGTTACGCCCGCCAATCCGATACAAGCCAGAATCAATCCAAAGACTCCGATGCCGCCATACAGGCCCTTGGCCAGGCGAACGACCGTATTGAACTGGTCCAGGCGTTCGTCCATGCTGCCGACATTGAAAAGCGTGAGACGCGAATCGAGAGACGCAATCGCACTGGTTACGTCCGCGATGGTGTTTGCTCCCCGGCCGCGGACGACGAGCGTAGCGCCCAGCGGGACCGGGTATGCTCGCGGAAATCGCGCCGCGAAAGGAACAAAGACGGTGGCTACCGGTTTCGCCATCATGAAGCCGGATTTGATGTCGCGAACTACGCCGACGACGGTATAACTGTGCCGATCGTCGCGGAGGATGCGGCCCAGGGGCCCGTCCTGGCCGAAAAAGTCGCGCGCGGCCGTTTCATTGAGAATGACAGGCAGTGCGCCGGCGTTGTTTTGCTCCTCGAGTTCGCCGAAGTCGCGGCCGCGCATCAAAGGCACGCCTAAGGTATCAAAATACTTGATGCCGATGTGCTGCCGGACTGCACCGCGCAGTATGTCGCCGCGCGGGCCTGGAGCGGAAAACTGAGCATTGGACACGACGGCCTCCAATTCGCCGAAGGGCGCGGTGTCGGCCAGAGTAACGGCACGGACCGCGGGCAGTTTCGACAACCGATCCGGGAGGTTTTTGTATAAAGCCGCGATTTGCTGCGGCGAATACCCGTCGTGGAAGGGGTCGAGTTGATAGAGGGTCAGATTCGAAGTGTCGAAGCCCGGATCGATGCGAGCCGCGTTGCCGAAGCCAAATACGATATAGCCGGTAATCAGCAGCAAAGTGAGCGAGCCCCCCACTTGATACACCACCGGTAGATTCCGCAACCCGAATCGCCGATAGCCGCGGAGTGGAGTGAACGCGCCTTGCTTGAGCGTGGCGGCCACGTCCGTGCGCGTGGTGGCAAGCGCCGGCGCGAGTCCGAATCCCACGCCCGCGATTACAGAGATTGCGATCGTGAACAGTAGCATGGCCAAGTTGGGCTGCACGTTCACTGGCGTGGAGCTGACGAATTTCGACGCTGCTGACGTCTGCATGAACCAATAGGCGAGCCCGGTTCCGGCAATCCCGCCGGCGAGCGAGAGAATCAGGCTTTCGGTAAGAAGCTGCCGCACCAGACGGAAACGCCCGGCGCCCACCGACAGGCGAATCGCGATTTCTTGCCGGCGTTGGGTACTGCGGGCGAGCAGAAGATTCGCGAGATTCGTGCAGGCTAGCGACAGCACCAAACCTAGCAGCACGCCCAGAAAAGTGAGAATGATGGCGGTTTGCGCCGCAGGCATGGGTCCAAGAGTGTTGACCGATAGAAAATGAACGTGGCGCTGGTTACGAGGGTTGTTCGGGCTGGGTTTTTCGGCGTCCAAGCGCTGTGTGACGACATCCAGCGCCGCTTCCACTGCCGAGGGTTTCACACCATAAGCCAGGCGGACCACGACGTGGCAGGCTGCGGGCTTCGCATTTTCCGCCATCTCGGGTGCCAGGGAGGCGCCAGAAGTGACTGGAACGAACAAATCCGCGGGGAGTGTCGGCCATACGCCGAGAAAGTCTTTGGGCGCGACGCCCAGGATTGTAGTTGGGTAGCCGTTGACTCGCAGCCTTCGGCCGATAACTTGAGGATCCGAGTTCATGTGGGAACGCCAGAAGCGTTCGCTGACCACTACCACCGGCGACGTTCCCAACTTCTCGGTATCGGCGCGGAAGAAGCGTCCCCGCATGGGTTGCATTCCTAAGACCGTGAAATATTCCGGAGAAACCACGTTCCCGAACACTCGTTCGGATTTTGACGCGCTGGTTCCCTCGCGGCCGACGCTGAATGGGACGGGATCGGTGAATGCGGCGGCATCCGCCATCTGGCGCTGCTCGCGATAGCGTTCGAAGTAAGTGTAGGGCACCGGTATGTCCAACCCTTTGAGAGCAGCGGTATCGCTCGCGCCTGCCAGCGGCTGAAACATAGTGGCGGTGAACGCGTTAAAGAAGAAACTGCACACGCCGATGCCGAGCATGAGGGAGAGGATCCCGACTGCGGCAAATCCCGGCGATTTGGCCAGCATGCGGAGGGCGTACCTGGCGTCGCCCCGCAGTTCGGAAAAATATTCGGCGGGCAGGCGCAGCGCGATGTCGCCGAGCAGGCGGGCCAATCCCAGAACGCCGTGCCTTCGCCAGATTTCAGGTGCGGCATCCTCACCCATCCGCTCCAAATCCTCACCGTAGAGCATCTGAAACTCGTGCGGATAGGCACGAGCCAGGGCGCGATAGAGCCGCAAGCAAAGCTGCACGCGCGCGTTCATTCGTAAGCCTCCTCACGTCGCTTGGCCTGCCGGCGTTTTGCGCGCAAGACGCTTACCAGATCTTCCAGACGCTGACTTTCGAGATCCAGCACGCGGCGGCCAAGACGTGTCAATTTGTAATAGCGGCGGCGCGCGTCGTCCAGCTCTTCAGCCGGACGTTCTTCTGACTCTTCAATGAGCCCGGCGTCGATCAGGCGCGCCAGAGTGCCATACAGGGTGGCCGGCCAAAGATGGACCTTGCCGCTGGTTCGGTCGAGCACCTCCTGCATGATCCCGTAGCCGTGCTGCTCTTCGGCTGCTAGTGAAAGCAGAATATGAAACCAATTGGTCTTGAGGGGTAGAAACGCCTGTGGGTCTTCTTTCGGCATTGGTCTATATATCAACTAATATATATAGTCAAGGGCTATTCGGGCAATGCTTATTCGGGCAAGATCTCGGGAGGCTCCGGTAATAGAAACGTCAGCCCCAGCGCGAGAGCGTAAACGCCGATCCCGACCACAGTCGCCGCATGCGTTAAACGGGCTGACGGTGTGATACCCGGCATGAGCGCGGCCAAATGGGTGGTGATGATCGCCGCCGATGTGCCCAGCATACGGCCGCCGACGTTGGCCGCGAATCCTTCGCCGGTGCCGCGCAGATGCACGGGATAAACGCGAGGCAGGTAATTTCCCCAAAACGTGAGCTGCGCCACGGTGGTGAATCCCGCGAAGAAGATGCCGATGCGGAACATTTGCAGGCTGTGGGTAGAGGTATAGAGGAACACGATGGGGACGATCGCGAGGCCGGGGAGCAGGAACATGCGCAACAAACGACGCCGGCTCACGATGACCAGCGCCAAGGCAGCCAGCACGATGCGTCCGGCCAGTCCGCCCATCTCTTGCGTTCCTTGCACGCTCGAAATAGCTTGTCCGCGCGCAGCCGGCGCCAGCTGCGCGACTTCGGGTAAACCTGGCGTGATCTGCGGCGATTGCTGGATTGTGCCGAACGCAGCTCCATATGCGCAAGCAAACAACAGGGCGGTGACGATGGTTACGCGGCGAAATTCGGGACTGAATAATTCGCGCACGCTGGGACGTTTCAGAGTCCCTTCGACGCGCTGATGTTCCCATTGCGGCGATTCAGGGAGGAACGGCCGGATGATGGCCAGAGGAATCGCGGGCGCCACCCCTGCGATCAATGCGTAACGCCAGGCGGAGTGGCTTCCATAGATTGCAGGCAGCGCCAAGCCCCAGCGATTCGCAATATAAAAGGCCCCGGCCGTGAGCACGCCGCCCAGCGATGAAAATGCCTGCGTGTAGCCGAGGACCGCCTCACGCGTTTTGGGATTGGGGAATAACTCGGCGAGCCACGCAACGGCCGCGACAAATTCCACGCACGTGCCGGCGAAAGAGAGCGTGCGGAACAGGAGCAATGATTCAACGCTGCTGGCGAGTCCGGAAGCCGTGGCAGAGAAGGCGTAAATGAGAATGCTGTAGGTGAGAATGCGGCGGCGTCCGAAACGGTCGGCCAAATATCCGCCCCACAGTCCGCAAAATCCGCCCACCAGTGGTGGAATCCAGAACAAGTAACCGGCCCAATCGCGGTACTCCGGCGTACCTGGCCGCAGGTGCCCCAGTTCGGTAAGCGCGGGCTGGAGAATAAGCGGCCCCACCAGCACGACGTAGATGTCGAAGAGAAAGCCCATCGCGGCGACCACGCAGATGGTCCACTTGACGGCATTCGAGATCGCACGCGGGCCGGGTCCAGACATAAATCGCAAGACTAGCACGGCGCCACTCCCTCACGGCCGCGGCGTAGTTGGTTGCTGGGGCTTGGCTGGGATTCGATATGATTTACTGCGAGGAGCATCTTATGCGCCCAATAGCGTTACTATTTGCAGTTCAAATCCTATCCGCGGCGATTCAGGAGCCAGTGCATCTTGATTCGGGTCTCATCTCCGGTGTGGCGGGAACGAACACCGCCGTCCGTGTTTTTCGCGGCATCCCGTACGCGGCGGCGCCAGTGGGAACGCTTCGCTGGCGCGAGCCTCAACCCGCAGCCCATTGGGATGGCGTACGCCCGGGCGATCAGTTCGGAGCGATATGCACGCAGCCCGCATTCCGCGGCGCGAGTCCATCCGCAAAGCCGCCGAACATGAGTGAGGACTGCCTGTTCCTGAACGTCTGGACTGCAGCCGCCGCGGCCAACGATCGCCGCCCGGTGATGGTTTGGATTCATCCGGGCGGTTATCAGACTGGGTCGGGATCGACGCCCGGTTTTGACGGAGAGGCGCTGGCGAAGAAGGGCGTGGTGTTGGTCACCATCAACTACCGGCTGGGTGTTTTTGGATTTTTCTCGCATCCCGAGCTGACTAAGGAATCTGAGCATCACGCCTCAGGCAACTACGCGTTGATGGATCAAGCGGCCGCGCTGCGGTGGGTGCAGAAGAATATCGCGGCATTTGGAGGCGATCCGCAGCGCGTGACAGTTTTTGGCGATTCGGCTGGATCGTCGAGCATTGCAAACCTCATGGGATCGTCACAGGCCAAAGGGCTGTTCCAGCGGGCAATCGGCGAAAGCGGCGCGTGGATGGGACTTTCTCTTACGCCTGCGCGGCCGCTCGCCGAAGCCGAGCAAGCGGGCGTAAAGATGGCCGAGGCTTTGCACGCTCAAACACTGGACGCCTTGCGTGCCGTACCCGCCGAAGATTTGCTCAAAGCTGGCCGCGCCGGCGGCCCTGTGATCGACGGATGGTTTCTTCCGGATGATGTTGGAGCGGCATTCGCCCAGCACAAGCAGAACGATGTTCCGTTACTCGGAGGGTCCAACAAAGACGAAGGAACGTTCTTCCTGCAACCTACTACCGCTGCCAAGTTCATCGAGCGTTCTCAGATGCGCTACGGCGATCAGGCTGACGCCTTCCTGAAACTTTATCCGGCGACTTCGGATGAGGAAGCCAACACATCACAGCTGGCGGCATTTCGCGATGAGCTGGCGTTTGTGATGCGAGTTTGGGCGCGGGCGCAGACCAAGACCGGTCACTCGAAGGCGTTCCTGTATTACTTCACGCACGATCCTCCTCCGCCCGCCGGCGCAACTGCGCGTGGAGGCTTCGGTTCAGGCGCTACCCATGGCGCCGAAGCTCAGTATGTATTCGGTAACTTGCTTCCGCCGCGCGCGTGGACGGACGTGGATCACCAGGTCTCGGACATGCTTTCATCCTATTGGGTGAATTTCGCGACCAATGGCGACCCCAACGGTAAAGGTCTGGCGAAGTGGCCGGCGTTTGACGATCGCAAAAGCGATCGGCCGATGGTTCTGGGCGATCAGGCGGAAGTGGGACCAGCGCCGAATAGGGCGCAACTCGCGTTTTTCGAGGCGGTGTACGACAAAGCACGCGGAAGCGAACACTAAAGCCAATTCGATACCATAGGCGCGGAGGATCGCATGACCCGAGTTAGCTTGTCACTTCTTACTGGATTCACGGCTATCGCGCTCGCCGTTCCGGCAGCGGCGCAGCGTCATACCAGCCCTCCGGCGAGCACGGCGGCGGTGATCGATGGCGACCATATCACGATCGATTATTACGCGCCGTCGATGTACGGCCGCAAAATCATGGGCAACCTGGTGCAGTACGACGAGGTGTGGTGCACGGGTGCCAATTGGGCCACTAAGATCACCACCGAAGCGGACCTCGACATCAACGGCCTCAAGGTTCCCAAAGGGAGCTACAGCATCTGGACGCTGCCCAACCAAAAGCAATGGATGCTAATCATCAACAAACAGACCGGCCAGTTCCACCTGAATTACGACGAGAGCCAGGATTTCGCGCGCGTGAAGATGAACCTCAAGACGTTGCCGTCTCCCGTGGAGACGTTCAAAATAGACTTGCAATCTTCAGGAGGCAATAAAGGAACCCTGTCGTTGCTTTGGGAAAATACCGACGCATGGGTTCCCATCACTGTGCTGCGGTGACGCTAGCCGTTACTGGGAGCGTAGGCGTTCTGGGACATGTTCTCGGCCATCACCTGCTTGCCGTAAACGCGTAGCATGCGGCGCGCGATTGCCAGATCCTTTTCGAATTGTTCCTTCTCAGCGGCCAGAAGTTGCTCGGCGGTTCGAAAATCGATTCCCGCCGACAGATCGTGCGCGCTTAAGAGATCGCTTACGTAAGTAGCGAGCCAGTGTTCCGAGCGCATTAGCGTCTGCAGACGCGCTAGGGTCTTTTCTTCGTCCAATGCTTGGTTAGCCACAGAAAACCTCCGATGGTGGTGGTAATTACTAAAACCGTTACAATGCTGCGAAGTCCATTTGTCGAACGCTGCTGATGCGGCTTGTTCGAATTACCGCCCGGCCCGGCGCGCGACTCCCGGATCTTCGCTTCCAGTCAAGAGCCTTCGAACGCATCCAACCCGACGGATTGCGCCGACACATCAAAGCAACGCAGTTCTCGCACGAAGTTCTCAATACTGCCCTGCATCGCTTCGGCGGCTTGCGCCAGCTCGTGATTCTCGCCAAGCTGGTTGCGCAACACCCTGGGCACGTCGGCGGTTTCCGACATAAGCTCGGTGGCCCGGCGAGTCAAATCGTTAAGCTCTCTGATATCTAGATACATATAATTTCCTTACTGCGAGACCGGCTGATTCTGCTGTGGGCCGGCTTCACCTCGAATCTCAGGGAAAAGTTGGGGATAAGTACGATACATCCTGCGAGCGACCAAAAAGTCTCTTAAGAAGTCGTCCTTCCGTTGTTGTAGCAGACGCTCGGCGACTTCAAATGTGACTCCGCCCGGGGTTTTAAGCTGCGAGATAAGATCCTTCACGAAGATGGGCAGCCAGTGTTCGGGCTCGAGTCCGGCTTCGGAGGCGAAAAATGTCATAGCTTGCACCTTTGCGGGCGTGTGTTCTGGCGCATCCGCCGGGCCGGGGGGTACCGGCTGCGTTTCGGCTTGCAACGCGCCCTGTAAGCCGGCAAGGCCGCCAGCAGTGTCCACGCCTTCGGTTGCCGCAGTCCGAACTTCGCGCAGCATGTTCTCGATTCTGGAAGAGGCAGTGTTGGCGAGCTCGGCTAACCGGTGTTCCGGCCCCAGGCGCGCGCCAATGGACGTGGCAAGTTCGGTTGCGCGCGACCGTGCCTCCGAGAGCGTGCGGATCAGATGCTCGAAGTCCGCTTCAGGGATGTACAAGACTGAAGTCTAAACGGTTTCTTCCCATTACTTCAACTGGGAATCGGCCTAGTACGCCCATGCTTCGATTCTCGTATTAGCTTGGCGGTAACAATCAGCTCACCAACATGGCGCTGGGTATGCTCAGCCAAATGGACCACGAGGCCGATCACCGTGGTTGGCAAATGTTTGCGGCCAACTCCGCGACGTTCTTCAAAGATGGTTGGATCGAGCGCCCGGATCGTTTGCTCCGATTTGTGAAGAGCTTCATTCACTTCAGCGAGCAACTCGCTGAGAGATCTGGATAGTCCTGCCTCGGGATCTATTTCATGAGCGATCGCTTCTAATTGTTTCGACGTAAGCTGTTCGCCGCGCATGTAAGCAGTCAAACGCTCGACGCTGCCGGCGATATGGCGAAGATGAAAACCTACGGGTGCAAGGCCATGTGGACGTGACCAGATTTCGGCATCGGTGAGCCCGTCGGTCCAGCAAGCCAGATCCTCGCGGGCTTGTGCAAACGCGTAGAGCGTCGGGGCAAGTATCGGAAGGACACCGTCAAGGGGCCCACGCAGCCACGGCTCTGTCTCCCGGAGCGAAGTTTCGNNTAACCGATCTAGCGTATCGCCTTCGAAGTCGAACTCGATCAGTACGGCCGGTTCGTCGCCCACCACCCAGCCTTCATGTCCCGGTTCCACTTGCACGAACTTGGGCGCCTTATACTCGACTACGCAGCCGTCGGCGAAACGCACATTGATTTGCCCGTGAGCCATGAAACCCACGTGCGCATGCATACAGTACTTGCTACCCATCAATTCGCTCAAATCTTTGGCCCAATGGAAACCGGGCGGATAGATCAGCCGTTTGACGCGGCAAGCGCCTGTTCGCGCGACATCCACTACGACGCCGCCGATCTCGCGGTGCTCGTCTGCCTCTACTGGCGCTAAGAGTGAATCGGTGACATCCATTGTCATCTCCTTCTCACTTAGGTTAACCTTTACGACAGCCTAGACGCGCACGTCTCTTTTTACGTAAGCCTAGAGTTTTACGAAAGCCTAGATGCGCACATCTTCGCGCCAGGCGATTCGCGCGCCTTCAGCCAGCGCCTCAAGCTTGGCCCAAACAATGCTGGGATGCTGGCGCGCGATCCTGGACGCCTGCGCGAATCCGCAATCGGTACTCGGCACCACATTCTCACGGCCCACCATTTTCGCAAAGCGNNCGGGGTGCTCGATCACGTTGGTGGCGTGGCTGACGACGCCCGGCATGAGGATCTTGCCTTCGGGCAGTTTCACATCTTCCCAGACCAGCCATTCGTGCTCATGCCTAGGATTGGCGGCTTCGATGGAGTAAGCCTGCGCGTTGATTGTCAGGAGCAGGTCGACGATGTCGCGCAAAGGAACATCACCAACGTGGGGGCCGGGCCAACTGCCCCAACACAGGTGGTAACGCACGCGATCTTCCGGAATACCCCGCAGGCCGTGATTCAAAGCTTCGATATTCATGGCAACCCAGCGGCGATAATCTTTTCCGTCGGCGCGCACCTGATCGTACAGGTTCGTTAAAATGGCGTCGTCTATTTGGACCACCAAACCGGCGCGAGTGATGGCGCTATATTCTTCGTGCAACGCGTCCGCCACCGCAAATAGAAATTCTTCCGCGGATTTGTAGTATTCGTTCCAATAGGCCATACCCATGCTGCAGGGCGCTATCACGGGCAGGAAAGCCTCCGCCACTGGAAGGCCGGCCACGGCTTGCTGAAGATTTTCTATGTCTCTCTCGATGGCGGCGCGTCCGGCGTCGGTATATTTGACGGGGCCGACACAAACCATGTGCGGAAATGGAGCGCCACGCTTGAACCAAGTGAGGCTTTGATCGTAGAACTCCGCGAAACGGCCGTCGCGTTCCGCGCCTAGAAAACTGGGACTGCGCAGAGGCTGCATGCGAGTTTCAAAGCCCGAACATCGGTGCTGAAAATAGGACAGCCAGTTGGTCTTACTGAACTCGCCGTCGCTGACCATATCGACGCCTGCTTCCACCTGCTGGCGGACCACTTCGCTGACATCCGCGCGCAATTCTTTTTCAAAGGCCGGCTGATCGATGGTCTGGCCAGCGATGAGAGCTTCCACGTATTCGGTGATCTTTGGCGGCCGAATCATGCTGCCAACGTGCGTTGTTAGGTATCGATCCGTACTTCGTTTCATTTCCCTCTCTCCACACCGACCATATCGTCCAGGTAGGTGCGCATCTTAAAGAGCGCCTGAGCGCGATGGCTTACTTCCATCTTTCGCTCCAGCGGCGCCTGGCCAAAGCTGCATTCAAACGGCGGATAAAAAAATAGCGGGTCGTATCCGAATCCGTTGGCTCCCTGGGGCATTGCAAGCAACTGGCCTTCCACTTCTCCCCGGAAGGTGTGTACCAGCTGTCCCGACCTTGCGAGCGCCACAACGCACACGAAGCGAGCGGTACGATCGAGAACGCCGCGCATCCGGTCTAACAGGAGTTGATTGTTCGCGGTATCGGTGGCGCCGGGACCAGCAAAGCGGGCCGAGTATACTCCTGGCGCGCCCGCCAGCGCGTCAACTTCCAGGCCTGAGTCGTCCACGAACAAATACCCGTCGCAGTGCCTCGACCCGTCGCAGTGCCTCGACCCGTCGCAGTGCTTCGAATAGTACAGCGCCTTTTGTATGGCATTCTCTTCGAACGTGACGCCGGTTTCTTCACAGGGCGCGATCGATTCCAGACCCGGCAGCGCCTCCACTTGCGTCAAATCCCGCAGCGCCATCTGAAACTCGCGCAGTTTGCCGCGGTTGGTGGTGGCGCAGTAGAGTTTCAAACCTGGAGCACAGCCTTCTGGATTTCGAATAAGTCCGCGATGCCGCGCCGCGCCAGCCCCACCATCTGTTCCAATTGCCTGTCGTCGAAGGCTGTCTTCTCCGCCGTGGCTTGCAGTTCGACAAAGCGGCCGGAGCCGGTCATCACCAGATTCATATCCACTTCCGCCGAGGAGTCTTCTTCGTAGCACAGATCGAGCAACGGCTCACCTCGCAGAATACCGACACTCGTGGCCGCTACCGGCTGAGTGATGGGAAGCGCCTTCAACGCGCCATACTTCACCAGTTTTTGAAGCGCTTGCACCAATGCAACGTAAGCTCCGGTGATGGACGCGGTGCGGGTTCCGCCGTCAGCCTGGAGCACGTCGCAATCCACCACCACGGTACGGTCTCCCAGCGCGGTGGTGTCGACAATGGAACGCAAGGAACGGCCTATGAGGCGTTGAATCTCGAGCGTGCGTCCAGACTGGCGGCCTTTGGCGACCTCACGGGGAGTGCGCGTGGCGGTGGCGCGCGGTAGCATCGAATATTCCGCGGTCACCCAACCACGCCCGCTGCCTCTTAGAAATTGCGGCACGGTTTCTTCCACTGAAGCCGCGCATAGCACGCGCGTGTTCCCCACCTCAATCAGCGCAGAGCCTTCGGCGGTCACCAGGTAGTTGGTGGTGATCCGCACAGGGCGCATTTGGTCAGGCTGCCGGTTATCGCTTCTCATTGAGCATTCGATTGCAGGGAAAAATAAAATAACACGCACATGAGCAGGATTCCTAACGCTACAATAACCAGGCACGGGATGGCGGCCCGCGCCGACTTCACTTTTTCCGAGGTCTTCTTGCTGCTGCCGGCGGATTTGAACTTGGCCATGAAACTTCAGTGTAGATCGCTTCCGTTTAAGTGAGGCGGCCGATCTTCACGGAAATCTCGGCGGCGTAATGCACCAGTGGCGCTCCTTGCGGCGCCGGCAGGCCTGCTCTCTGGAACAGACTCTGGCGTATTTCGACCGCCTTCGCGCGTGCCAACGGCCACGGCGCGTGTTCGATCTGTGCATACCGCAGCCTTTGTCGCGACATCGTGTAANNCCGTCAGGAAATGATCGCGATCCGTAAGCTCGCTCGGATGGTACAGTCCTGCGGGCTCAATCGTGAGGTTGGTCATGGCATCGCCCGCATGAATCCAATGGCGTTGGCTGCGGTAGTGAATAACGCCATCTGCTGTCTTCACGCACATCTTCGCCCAGAAATAAGGCAAATGATAACCAACTCGCGCGCCGAGCACCGCCAACAAGCGCGCGGCGTCCAAGGAGAAGAACCAGACCGCGCGGCTGCCATCGGGTCCGATAACGTAGGTGCGCAGATTTGTTTCGGGAAAATGAGGGATACCCGGCGTGCCGTGGATTTCAAATGGAACCAGACCGACCCAGGCCTCGCCATCGAAGGTATCGAGAGCAAGGCCCGTTGGAATTAAGGGCCGGATCAAATCGGGCGAATAGGGCCAATGCAGGAACGTGAGGTGCCTCCACGTCTGGCGCATGGCGACGCTTGGAACCGGTTGCGGCGCCGAAGCTGTGATCGGCTGCACTTCATTTGAGGGTGGCGTATCCGCCTCCGCCGGGCGTTTCAATGCGAAGCACATCCCCGGGTTTCACCTCAAAGCGCGATTTTCCTGGAATCGGCGTAGTGCGATTGCCGCGCAAGAGTGAATTTCTGCCGCGCGCGCCGGGATATCCACCCAGCAGGCCGTACGGCCCGCGAGTGCGGCGATCCGACAAAATAGTAACGTCGGCCCCCGTCAGAAATTCATACTCGCGGACGATTCCATCGCCACCGCGATGCTTTCCGCGGCCGCCCGACCCCGAACGAATGCGGTAGCTGCGAATGCGCAACGGGTACAGATGTTCGAAGGCCTCCACTGGCGTATTCCAGCTATTCGTCATATGCGTGTGCGTGGCATTCAGGCCATCCGATAGCGCCGATGCGCCCATGCCGCCGGCAATCGTTTCGTAATAAGCGAAGGCGCGCCCGCGAACACGATCCCATCCGCCGAAGGTCAAGTTATTCATGGTCCCGGAGCTGGCGGCAGGTATCAGCTGGGGTGCCGCCTTTGCCAACGCGGCCAGAATTACGTCTGTGATGCGCTGCGAAGTTTCGACGTTTCCCGCAGCCATCGCGGCGGGAGGGTTGGCACTGACGACGAGTCCATTGTGAGCCAACACGCGCAGAGGACGCAGCACGCCGGCGGTGTAGGGAATGTCCTCGCGCACCAGACAGCGAAAGACGTAAGTGACGGCGGAAACAGCCACCGCGAAGTTGGCGTTTACAGAACCTTCCACTTGAGGATCAGACCCCGTGAAGTCGACCGTGGCCTGGTCGTCTTGAATGGTCACCGTGGCCGCGATCTTGACCGGACGATCGGAAAGGCCGTCGTTATCGAGATAATCTTCCGCGCGATAGATGCCCGAGGGCAGCCGGCGGATGGCCGCGCGCAGCATACGCTCGCTGTAATCTTTGAGCGCCTCCATGTTGCGCCGCAGCGTTGCCAGTCCGTACTTGGTGACTAGCTCAAGAAGCCGCTGCTCGCCTCGTTTGATAGCCATGATTTGAGCCAGCAAGTCGCCTTCGCGTTCCACTGGGGTGCGAACGTTGGCGAGAATAAGATCGAGCATCGGTCGATCGGTGTGGCCTCCGCGCACCAGAAGAACCGGCGGGATCCGGATTCCCTCCTGATAAATTTCTCGTGCTAGCGGCATCGAGCCGGGGCTCATTCCGCCCACGTCAGAATGGTGCGCGCGATTCGCCACGTAAAATGCCGGCTGGCGGCTGCCTTTCAAGAAGACGCCCGAAACTGCCGTGATGTCGGGAAGATGAGTTCCGCCGCGAAACGGATCGTTGAGTATTGCGACATCGCCGGGTGCAAGCTGGAACGCTTCCCGGGCGTGCTGCACCGATAGAGGCATGGCGCCCAGGTGCACGGGCATGTGATCGCCCATGGCCACCGTTTCGCCTTTGGCATCGTAGACGGCGCAGGAATAATCGCGGCGTTCTTTGATATTCGCCGAAAAAGACGTTTTGCGCAGCACCGCGCCCATCTCTTCGGCTATCGAGGCGAGCAGGTGCCGGAACAACTCCAATTCAATTGGATCGGTCTTCATTATTCTTTGCAACTCGCGATATCCACCAGGAAACTAGCCACCTTTTGCCAGTGATTATTTCCGGACTGTTCGATGACGTAGCTGTGCGTAGCCGCGTCGGTCCTCACCCGCCAAGCCGGTGCGTTAGACGGCTTGTCTTTGGGAATCGCGATTGGATCGGCAGAGGTCTGTCCAGCCGTCCAGCTTTCGCCGCCGTTGCGTGTTTCGTACAATTCGTGCTTGCCGTTATCGAGCCGGGCATCAATCAGCATTGTGCCGTTTGCCAGGCTATCGAACCAAAAGCGCTCGATTGCTGCGACGCGAGTTTCTTCAAAGATGGGATGATCGTGCCAGCTCTTGCCGCCATCGGTAGTGATGAGGAAGAACGGATCGCGCGGCGCTCCTTGCAAGTTGGCGCCGGAAATCCAGCCCTTTTGAAAATCTACAAACTGAATCTGGTCGAGTCCCGAAGAGCGGGTGCGCGCGTAGGGTTCGGTCCAGGTATTCCCGCTGTCTTCAGACCCCAGCAGGATGGAATAGAGAGTGGCCATTGGAGTGTGAAGATTTCCGGTGAGGAAGATCTTGTTGCCCACCGCCTCCACATTCGCAAGCTCGAGATAGACCGGGCACGGATCTTCTTCCGAACATCCCAGCCCCGCGGCTTGTGTGTCTGCCGGCGTGCACTCATACGCCACAAGCAGCGGTTTGCCATGGTTCTCGAGCGGAACTTCCGCGCTGACGACGGTTGCGAGTACCAGCAGCAACGCCGGATAACGAGTCACAGCTCTTATGGTATCCGACGCTGGTCAGATCTCGAATTCAATGCCTTGCGCCAGCGGCAGATCCTGCGACCAATTGATCGTGGCGGTTTGCCTTCGCATGTACGCCTTCCACGCGTCGCTGCCGGATTCGCGGCCGCCGCCTGTATCCTTCTCGCCGCCGAATGCGCCGCCGATTTCCGCGCCGCTGGTGCCGATGTTGATATTGGCGATACCGCAGTCGCTGCCGCGCGCGCTCAAGAACGTTTCAGCCGAAATCAGGTTGGTGGTGAACATCGCTGACGAAAGGCCTTGCGGAACGCCGTTGTGCCCCTCAATTGCTTCGTCCAGGGTGTCGAACTCAATCAGGTAGAGAATTGGCGCGAAGACTTCTTCCTGCACAATGGGCATGTTCGCGCGAGCCTTCACCAGCGCAGGCCTTACGTAGCAGCCGCCCAGTTCGTCGCCGCCGTAAATGATCTCGCCGCCTTCGACGCGGATGCGTGCTAATGCAGACTGCATCGTTTCCACGGCCTGCCGGTCGATCAGGGGACCCATCAGCATCTTTTCGTCCATCGGATCTCCAATTCGAATATGGGCATAGGCGGACTGCAGCTTGTGCGTCATCTGTTGCGCGATTCCGCGCTGCAGAAAAAGCCGCCGGATGCTGGTGCAGCGCTGGCCGGCAGTGCCCACGGCGCCAAAGAGCACGGCGCGCAGCGTGAGATCGAGATTGGCATCGTTCATCACGATGACGCCGTTGTTTCCGCCCAGTTCCAAAAGTGTGCGGCCCAGGCGCCTGGCGACGGTTTCGGCGACGATGCGCCCCATGCGAGTGGAACCCGTTGCACTGATCAATGGCAAGCGGCGATCTTCGATCAGGCGTTTGCCGATGGTAACGTCGTCGCCCATGATCAGTTGGAAGACGCCGCGCCAGCCATGGCGGTCGAGCACGCGATCGCAGATGTTCTGCACCGCAATGGCCGTCAAAGGGGTTTTGAGCGAGGGCTTCCAGAGGACGCAATCGCCACAGACGGCGGCGAGCAACGCGTTCCACGACCAGACTGCCACGGGAAAGTTAAACGCCGAGATCACGCCCACGACGCCCAGCGGCTGCCATTGTTCGTACATCCGATGCTCGGGACGCTCGCTTGCGATGGTGAGCCCATAAAGCTGGCGCGACAGGCCGGTGGCGAAATCGGCGATGTCGATCATCTCTTGCACTTCGCCCTTGCCTTCGGCCAGAATCTTCCCCGTTTCAAGGGTCA
The DNA here is from genome assembly GCA_003132905.1 of Bryobacterales bacterium. The sequence continues at coordinate 20,833 of PKZC01000072.1, forward strand.
CGAGCGCACCCAGATCGTCTTTGAAGCGCCGCAACTCGTCGCCGATTTCGCGCACGATTAGGCCGCGCTTGGGGGCAGGGAACATGCGCCATCGACGGAACACTTCGATGCTTTGCTCGACGGTGCGCTCGTAATCATCGGCCGAAGCCAGCCGCACTCGACCTAGTTCGTTGCCATCGGCGGGGTTGAGCGAGGCCATCGTCGGCCCACCGGTTTCTGATGTGATGCCAAGGCGCTCTAAGACCGTGCCAGCCATCCAAACCCCTCCGTTCCAGTCGCGAATCTGCGTCCGGCGCTTCTCACCACACATCGGATGCGTTCGATTACTTCGCTTTGAAACTGTGGATCGAGCCAAGCGGAATGCCCATGTTTTTCACTGATCGCAAAAGCTGCCTGGCGTGTTGTTGCCCCGCGCGGCTTTACGGACCGGACGTGCAGCGCATCGCCGATGATGTCCCGATCTGTGGCGTCGAGCGCCAGGCAAGCCAGTTCTTCGGGATCGCAAGGCAGCAGCGGCGCTAATGTCGCAAAGGTTGTAATTCCAGCCGAGCGCAACTGGCGAATCGTTTTCAAGCGGCAATCGATGGTCGCGCAGTGCGGCTCATAGAGCTTGCGTATCGGCTCGCGATTGGTTGTGATCGAAAAACTCACACGCACCGTCGTCCGCGCTGACAATTCAACCAAACGCGCTAAGTCGCGGACGATCAGCGGTCCGCGGGTCTGGATCACGAAGATCTTCGGCGGATTCGACAACAGCTCATCCAAAATGCGCGGCATCATCGGCGCACGCTCCTCCGCGGGTTGATACGGATCGACCAGCGGCGAGCAGTAGATCACTTGGTCCTGGCGCAATTGCCGCCGCAATAATTCCGGTGCGTTGCTCTTGAACGTGGTGAACTGCCCCCAATGCCGCCAGTCTTCCGGTTTCAATCCGCCGTAGATTCCCATGGTGGGAACGTAGCAATAGCTGCACCCAAACGTACAATTCCGGGCGGGGGTGAGGGAATGCGTAAATCCAGCTTCTGCGATGAAGCCGGTGGTTTTGCTGAGAATGCTGCTGGCTTGCGCTTGTAAGACTTCAAACGGCATAGCCGCCTCACGTAGCAGTGCTAAGCAGTTTCCGGCGAAGCATGTCGAGCGCGATGTTGGTTGAGAACGCCCGCACGCGTTCGCGATCGGCCGGCCATTGCACTCGACGAACTTCCGTGCCGTCGGGCGATGCCAAGCCGAGGAATACCAGCCCCACCTTTTCGCCATCCGGGCCCGCATAGCCGGTTATGGACAACGCGTAGTCCGACCCGGTTCCGACCCGCGCTCCCTCCGCCATGGCTTTCGCCACCGGCTCACTCACCGCGCTGTACTCTGCGATGAGTTCGGCGGGAACGTTCAGCAGGCGTGTCTTCATCTGATCGGAATAAGTAATGAATCCGCCGCGAAAGTAATCCGACGCCGAAGGTACCGCGGTGATTCTACCGCCCAGCAGACCGCTGGTCGCACTTTCGGCCACACTCAAGGTGGCGTGCCGGGCCCGCAGCAGATCGCCTATGACTTTTTCGAGTGAATCGCCATTGCAGGAATATACGCGATCGCCTAACAATGGTTCGATCTCGGCGCTGGCCTGTGCCACCAAGGTCTCGGCCTCTTGCGCCGTCGAGCAGCGCGCGCGCAGATGGACGTGAATCTCACCCGACACGGCCAGAATCGTAGTCGCAAGATTGGGATAGCGCTTGTACACCGGAGAAATTAATTGATCGAGATCGGACTCGCCCATGCCAACCACGCGCAGCCAGCGTGTGCGAATCACCTGCGGCGGCAAAAGTTTTTCGAGCCTCGGCAGGCATTGGCCTTCGAACATCGGTTTCATTTCCATGGGCGGCCCTGGCAGCAGCATGAAAACGACGCCGTCATTTTCAATCCATTGTCCCGGCGCGGTGCCGCGCTCGTTTGGCAAAACCTCCGCGCCCTCGATCACGTAAGCCTGGCGGCGATTGATCTCGGCCATCTTGCGCCCAAAGTAACGCAGTCGCGTCTCAATTCGATCGCAGATGTCCTGCTGAAAAATCAAGGTGCGGCCCAGTGCGCCGGCCACCGCGTCGCGGGTCAGGTCGTCTTCGGTGGGTCCCAAGCCGCCGGTGAGCACTACAATTTTCGATCGTGCGGCTGCTCCCAAAATGCTGTCAGTCAGGCGTTCGCGCTCGTCGCCCACCACCGTTTTTCGCACCACCTCAACTCCCAAAGCATTGAGCTGATCGGTGAGATACAGCGAATTGGTGTCGAGCCTTTGCGGCGTCAACAATTCCGAGCCCACGGCGATGATTTCTGCGTCCGGCATCTTCTGGGTGTCGAGCCTCAGGAAGGGAGGGATCTGCCCGCGATGCCAACGTCCACGCGATAAAGAGCGTTGTTGGTACACACCGCCAGCGCGCGCGACGGCGTGAAAGCCAATCCGACGATTCCAGGGCCGGAGAGAAACAGCTCCGGATTGCGATCATGATCGAAGCGGATAACGCCGCGCCTGCCGCCGAGAGACGCAGACACATATAAGCGGCCTTCCGCATCGAAGGCCAAGCCCTGGGGACGGCCCAGGCCGCGATAGTAGGTCTCCACTTCGCCCGCCGGAGAAATGCGATTCACTGAATCNNGCTCGACGTGGTTGGGCCGGCGACGTAGAGATAACCGTCGTTTCCGAAGGCGAAATGATAAGCCGCGATGGAAGGTTCGAGAGTGGCGAAAACGTAAATCTGTCGGGAACGGCTGATCTTGAACACCGTGCCGCTGCGATCGCCCACGTATAGATTTTCGTCCGGATCAAACGCGATACCAGTGGCGACGCCCATCCCTTCCACATAGACCGACACATTGCCGGCCGACGTGGCCTGATAGATGATGCCGTCGTAGCGGCTGGAAATATATAACGTGCCGGCCCGGTCGAAAGCCAGACCGGTGGCGTTCATTATTTCGCTGGCAAACGGCTTCGAGTTGTAGTTGAGATCGATCTTATAGACCGAAACCGGCGTCTTCTGCCCGCGCGAACCGCTGAATGTGACGTAGATGTTGCCGAAGGAATCGACGGCTGGATTACCGACCGGATAGAGATTCTCGGCGATCTGGATTCCGATGTCGCAAGTCCACGCCTGGCTGCTGAGAGCGCCGTTGGCAACTACGAGTTCGCCCGCCGACGCGCCTTCCGGAACGCGCACGATGACGCAGGTATCGGACCCGATGACGATTGGCGCTTCCATATCGCCGATGGTGACGCGCGGACGTTCGGATTTCGCCAAGCCAGCGCCGCGGATCTGAAACTCACCACCCGGAATGGCCGCTTCGGGCGTGACGCCAGAAATCTGCGGACGGCCATTCGAGTCCTTTTTAGATGCCATGTTGAAAGAGATGCAACCTATCTAATACGAATATAGCAAGCGCGCCGTAAAGACCCGCCATCACGTCGTCTGCGACGATGCCCCAACCACCCGGTAAACTTTCGAGCTGGCGCGCCGGAGCGGGCTTCCACATATCGAGCAGGCGGAATAACACGAACGCGGCAAGCCAGGTCTTCCAGTTGAATGTCGCCGCGCCGGCCAGGGTGATCCACTGTCCGATCACTTCGTCGACCACGACAATCTGCGGATCCGGTTTGTTGGTCTCGCGTGCAACCACGCTGGCCGACCAGATTCCGGGTGCGAGCAGAATCGCGGTCAGCAGTAGCAGCGTTGCGCGTTCATAGCCGGCAGTGTAGCCAATGCCGTAATGCAGAGCGATTGCGATGACGATGGCAGCCAGCGATCCAGCGGTCCCGGGCGCGACAGGCGCATAGCCACAGCCAAACCAAGTGGCGATAAGAAACGCTCCGGGATTTCGCCGAGGCATTCTTATTCCTGGCTTTCGCGTTCGGGTTCCTCATCCTCGGGCTGCACCGGCGTCGATATCACATATTTTTCGCTGGCCCAATTGCCGAGGTCGATAATCTTGCAGCGCTCGCTACAAAAGGGGTAGAAGGGATCGTCGGGGGAAACCGCTTTTTTGCAGATCGGACACTTCATCGGGCTGTAGCAAGAATTTGGAAAGCGTTCGCTGGCGGAATGGGAAATGGCTCTTCAGAGGCCACATCCAATGCGCCGATCAGATCGTAATCGTGCGCCTCGGTAATGCGCATGCGCCGGATCTCGCCGCGCCGGGGTGGCGCTCCCGCAAAATCGTTCACGTAGCAGAAGCCGTCGATCTCGGGCGCCTGGGTGGACATGCGGGCTTGCCACAACAAGTCGGTGTCGGCTGACGGGCCTTCGATAAGAACATCCACCTCGCGACCGATCATCTGTCGATTGCGTGCCTTGGAAATGCGCCGCTGCAAAGCCATCAACTTCTGCTTTCGATTGTGGATGGTGCGTCCATCCACCTTCGCATCCAGGTTGTAGCTTACGCTCGAGTCTTCATCGGAATACGCGAATACGCCCAACCGGTCGAGCTGCGCAGCTTTGACGAAATCGCACAGGATTTCGAAATCGGCTTCGGTCTCGCCGGGGAAACCGACGATCATGCTGGTGCGGATAGCGACGCCCGGAATGGTGGCGCGAATGCGTTCCAGCAGCTTCAGGAAATAATCGCCGTGCGAGCCGCGCTTCATGCGCTTTAACACGTTCGAGCTGGCATGCTGTAGCGGCATGTCGATGTATTTCACCAAGGCGGGGTGCTCGGCGATGGTGTCCAGCAGTTTCTGCGTGATCCGGTTCGGATAACAATAAAGAAAGCGGATCCATTTTTCGCGCTCGGTCTCGATCTGCGCCAGGCGCGCCATCAAATTTGCCAGGCCATCTTTCAGGCCGAGATCTTCACCGTATGACGTGGTGTCCTGGCCGATCAGGTTGATCTCGCGGATACCGCTAGCGAACATCCTCGTGGCCTCAACGATCACCGATTCGAAGCGCCGGCTGCGAAACTTGCCGCGATATTGCGGGATCACGCAAAACGAGCAGGGATGGTCGCAACCCTCGGCGATTTTTATATACGCGAAGTGGTTCGCGGTTGCGAGTACGCGCGGAGTGAGGTCGTGATAAAGATAAGGCTCTAGCGGCTTCGTTTCCGGCTCCAGGCCCTCGCACACCGCGACAATCCTAGAGAGTTCGTTGGTGCCGATGAGGGCGTCCACTTCCGGAAGTTGATCGCGAATCTGATCGCGATAGCGCTCCACCATGCATCCCGCCACAACCAGCCTGCGCGCCCGGCCGGATTTCTTGAACTCAGCCATTTCGAGAATCGTGTCGATGGATTCCTGCTTGGCAGGGTCGATGAAGCTGCAGGTGTTCACCACCAGGACTTCGGCGTCGCCCGGCTCCGACGTCAACTCGTGCCCGCGCTCAGCCAACTGGCCCATCATAACCTCCGTATCCACGAGGTTCTTAGGGCATCCGAGACTTACAAAGCCAATTTTCACGAGTGAAGGTGCGGAGGAAAGTCCGTCTCCTATAGAATAGCAAGCTACATGGAATAGGAGAACATTCCCGATCATAGGCAGCGCCGTGGCGCTCACGGCTGACGTTGTAGCTGGCGGCGTATCTGGCGTACTTGGACGCGACGCTCGACGTGCCGAACAATCCCAAGAAGTAGCTGCTTCGCGTGCCTTACTTCACTTCGGCGGGCGTGGATGTGGCCGGGCCCATGCCGACAATCTCGAGCGTTACTTCTTCATCCTTCGCGCCGTCGTAGTGGATCTGCTTGCCGTAGTGGGTGACGAAACTGCCGGCCGGGATGGGCGTGGTGCTATCGGGATCGTACTTGGAGCCGGTGCCCACATACCACGTGCCCGAGATCACCGTGATGAAACGATCATTGGGATGGAAATGGGGATGGCTCATGTGGTGCGGAGTCCACTTGGTCAGCACTATGTAAAGGCCCGGCTTTGACGGATCGCCGGCCAGGATCGCTTGTTTGGCGCCCCCCGGGTTCTCGGTCCATTGAATCTTGTCGGGCAGTGTGTAGGCCAGGACCTTCGGGTCAGGCGAAGCAGCGTTTACGGAAAAGACGCCCGCGAATAGGGTTGTCGCGGCGATCGTGAACAGGGACTGAAAGGCAAGGCGGTGACTGTGCATGCTGCTCATTCTATCCCCGTTGTCAATATCAAATGATTTGATAGTATGGCCGCATGGCATCCCCCGAAGTTCGTCGCCTGCGCTTTCAAGCACCCGCAGGCGAATTCAATTTAAGCCGGCTGGAACGCGTAATTTACGGTCCGGGCAAGATCGCGGCGTTGAAAGATGAGATGGAGCGACGCGGGCTAAAACGCGCCGTAGTGGTGACCACCGACGTGGTGGCGGCGCTCCCGATATTAAAAGATGTGACGGATGCATTGGGCTCGCGTTGCGCCGCTGTGTTCGCCGGAATCATCCAGCACGTTCCGCGCGGCACGGTGAACGATCTGCAAAAAGAGATCGAACGCGTGGATGCCGACAGCCTGGTGAGTCTGGGCGGCGGCAGCCCTATCGATTCCGCAAAAGTAGCGATGTTTGGATTGCTCGACAAACGCGAACTAATACACATCGCGGTGCCAACCACTTTATCGGCGGCCGAATATACGCACGCTGGCGGCGTTACCGACGAGAGCACGCGCGTGAAAAGCGGCGTGTACGACATGCGGGTATTGCCGCGCGCGGTGATCAACGATCCCGTACTGACGCTTTCAACGCCGGACTGGCTGTGGGTATCCACTGGCGTCCGCGCGCTGGATCACGCTATTGAATGCGCCTATGCCATCCGGCACCAGCCCATCAGCGACGCGCTGGCGGCGAAATCAATCGCGCTGTTCGTGGAGCATCTGAAAGCATCCATCACCACCAAGGGCGATGAACAACTCGCGCACCGCGGACATTGCCAGTTCGCCTCGTGGTATTCGATTTATGGCGCCATGAATACGCGCTTCGGGCTTTCGCACCTGCTGGGACATCAGATCGGGCCGCGCTGGAACGTGCCCCACGGCATCACTTCCTGCATCACGCTGCCGCACGCCATGCGGTTTATGGCGGAGATCGCCCCCGAACGTTTTGGTCCAGTGGCGGAAGGCTACAAGATTCCGTTCGATCCTTCCAATCCGAAGCTGGCCGCGCTCGAGTGCGCCGATCGCACCGCAGAATTTATCGCGCAGTTCGATGTGCCGCGAACGCTGCATGACGCGGGCGTGCCTCGCGACGAGATCGGTTCGATTGTGAAACCGATCGCGCACGAACTGGAGCACAATGGCGTCGTGGATCGGCCCATGACGGAGCAGGAAGTGCTCGCGCTGCTCGAAGCTGCGTACTGAGCATCATCCATGGAAGCGCGTTCGGCACCTAGCGCGGGCGCGATTCTGCTTGCGATTGTGGTCGGCAAGCTCCTGGTGCATTTGTACGGGGGGCATCGCTACGGCTACTTCGTCGACGAGCTTTACTATCTGGCTTGCAGCCGGCATCTGGACTGGGGCTACGTAGACCAGCCGCCGCTGATCGCACTCATCACTTGGGCCTGGCGATCGGTGTTCGGCCAGTCGCTCGCGGCGCTTCGTCTGTTGCCGGCGCTGGCTGGAGTTGCCGAGGTTGTGCTCACCGCGCGCTGATAGCCCGCGAACTCGGTGGCAAGCGTTTCGCGCAGGCTCTGGCTGCGATGGCGGTTCTGGTCGCACCAGGAATGCTAGCAGCCGATGGCCTGCTCACCATGAACGCCTTCGAGCCCCTGTTCTGGATGGGCTGCGCATTCCTGCTGATCCGCTTGGTCAAAACAAACAACATGAAGCTGTGGATCTGGTTTGGCATCCTGGCGGGATTCGGTCTGGAAAACAAGTACTCGATGCTCATATTCGGAGCTGGATTAGTGCTGGGGCTATTGTTCACCACCGAACGGCGCGTGCTTGCGAACCGGTGGCTGTGGATGGGTGGCGCGATTGCTTTTCTGATTTTCTTGCGAAACCTGATATGGAACATCCAACACCATTTTCCCTTCCTCGAACTCCAAGCCGACATTCGGGCCAATGGCCGGGATGTTCCACTGGGCCCCGTGGCTTTCTTCGGGCAAGAGATTTGGTTGATGCATCCGCTCACGCTGCCTATCTGGCTGGCCGGTATTTGGTTCTACTTTTTCAGCCCAGCGGGACGGGCTTTTCGCGCCATCGGATGGGCCTGGATTTTCACAGCGGCGGTGATTGCTGCTTTAAGCCCGCGGGTCTATTATCTATTTCCCGCTTATCCAGTGCTTTTCGCGGGCGGCAGCGTCATGTGGGAACAGTTGCTGGCGAGTTCGAAACTGGCATGGTTGAAGCTGGCATATCCGGCGTTGATGCTGATGAGCGGCGCGGTGTTGGCACCGCTCGCGATACCGCTGCTGCCGCCTGAAACTTACATTCGCTACACCAAAGCGATCGGCCTGGAACAGCCCGCGATCGAGAATCACCAACTCGGGCCTTTACCGCAAATCTTTGCTGATCAATTCGGATGGGAAGAGATGGCGGCCCAGGTGGCGCGCGTCTACAATAGCTTGCCGCCCGAGGTTCGAGCGCGCACGACGATTTTCGCGCAAACCTAAGGACAGGCCGGCGCCATCGATCTGTTCGGTCCGAAGTATGGTCTACCGCCGGCCATCAGCGGGCATCAAAACTATTTTCTTTGGGGACTGCGGGGTTACACCGGAGAGAGCATGATTGTGATGGACGACCGTTTGGAAAACCTCGAGAAACTATTCAGCAGCGTGCGAAAAGCCGCGACTGTCTTTCATCCCTATTCAATGCCCTATCAGCACTTTGATGTTTTCTACTGCCAGGGCCTGAATCCGCCGCTTGCCCAGCTCTGGCCGCGAGTGAAACGCTGGAATTGATTAGCGCTGCTCTGAGACGGACTTCTCCGCTAGATCGCCCAGAATCGGCAACTTGTACATCTCGTCATGCGATGTCTTGACGATCATGAAGATCCAGGTGCCGAAAATGACGGCCTTCATCAGACCGGGAAAAACCTGATGGAACGGCGGACCCCAAAAGGCGAAGCCAAACATGGGGCTGAGAACCCAATCGACCAGCAGCCAGGCGACGAACAGGTAGAGACCTTGGAAGGCATGGAAGCGGACGCGTGGGTCGGTGCGAAAGCGCGCCGAAGCCAGCACCACGATGGAGACGATCCAGCCCAGAATCGGGATGTAGCAGAGCAGGGAAGCCGTGCGCGGGCTGATGCCGTGCATATAGTCCATCGGCGGCATCGAAGCAGCGGCGGCCTGACGGGCTCCGCACACGCCACAATAGGCGTCGTGGTTCCCGACAGATTTTCCGCATTGGCAACAGTAGGGCATTCGCTTCCTATTCATTATTACGTTACGATTTCGCGCTATGTTCCGGCAATGTGATAGCCCTGTGATACGATGCGGCACATGCCAACCCTTCGCCCACGCTGGGCCCTCTGTGCGCTTCTGTTATCAGCCGCCTTGACGCCGTGCGCGCTCGCGAGGCCGCTCGAAATCTTCTTTATCGACGTGGAGGGCGGGCAGTCCACGCTGATTGTGAGCCCGTCGGGGCAATCGCTGTTAATCGATACGGGATGGCGGGGATTCGAGGGGCGCGATGCCGACCGTATTGTTGCGGCGGCCAGGGCAGCGAAGGTAAAGCAGATCGATTATTTGCTCATTACCCACTACCATCGCGACCATGTGGGCGGCGTGCCACAACTCGCCGATCAGATGAAGATCGTGAATTTCCTCGATCATGGGCCCAACACCGAAGACTCGAAGGTGACGAAAGAAGATTACAGCGACTACGTGAAGGCCATCCAGCACGGCGAGCACACGGTGTTGAAGCCGGGCGACACAGTGCCGATCAAAGGCCTCTCGGTGAAAGTGCTGACGGCCGCTGGGGATCATATTCAAGCTCCGCTCGCAGGCGGGGGCCAGCCAAACCCGTATTGTGCGACCACACCCAAACGCGATGCCGATCTAACTGAAAATGCCCAATCCACCGGCGTGCTGGTAACGTTCGAGAAGTTTCGGTTCCTCGACCTGGGCGACCTGACGTGGAACAAAGAGCTGGCCTTGATGTGTCCCGATAATCCAATAGGAACCGTGGACGTTTTTCTGGTCTCGCATCATGGGCTGAATCAATCCAACTCCCAGGCGTTGGTGGACGCCGTGCATCCGAGGGTGGCGATCATGAACAACGGCGCTCGCAAGGGCGCCAGCCCGGACGCATGGCAGATCGTGAAGGACTCACCCGGGTTGGAAGACTTGTGGCAGCTGCACTACGCAATCGCGGGCGCCAAGGAACACAATGTGGCCGATTCGTTCATTGCCAATGTCGACGAGCAGGATGCCGGGCAATACCTCAAATTAACGGCCGAAGGGAATGGGTCGTTCACGGTTTGGAACCAACGCAACAAATTTGAGAAGGTTTACAAAGCCGGCGGCAAGTAGCGGGGCCACTCAGGTAACGGCCCCACGAAAGCGCCCTATTGTTGATTGAACGTCACCGTGCTGGACGCCGACGCGCCTGACGATTGAACTCCGCCTGTCACCCTAACAACGGTGTTTGACGTGTTGATGAATGGTTAGCGAACAACTGATGAACGGGAGGTAGTCCGCTAATTTCTGGTTGATGGATCAACGCCGTGTGTGCTTGTAAACATCACCACGTGGAAGGATGGCATCCACGACTATCTGCTTAGCGGTAGAATCGATTCTAAACACAATTCGCCAACCCGAATCTTCCGTTCCTGGCCTCTGTTTACGAGATGATCTGATGCGCCTACGGGGTCTTTGGAAGCCTCAGACAAAGCGTCGTTAATACGTTCTCTTGTGTCGGCGTCCAACCGTCTCAAATAGCTTCCGGCTTGCTGGCTGAGTTTAAACGTGTAAGCGTCGCCACTCAGAACAGTCGCTCCATTTCTTCGAACTGCCCAGCTTCGATTTGGGCACGACCGTCCTCAATCGCCTTTAAAACTTCAGGATCGATTGACATCTCTAACGCATCAAGATAATCCGCAACATATTCTCCACGCAAACGAATCTGAGCAAGAGGAACACTGGTCAGTGTTCGGTTGGTCAATCCGTGGCGCTTTCCAGCGTTTATCAAGTCATCTATCGACGCGAGCAGTTTGTGCAATTCCGGTATTTGGGATTTTACAAACTCCTCACTCAGCACTCCATCCGGCAACTCCGAGAGTGCCTTCAGACTCTCGTTCACTGCCCTGAGGTCGCGGCTGCATCTCCAAAGGCCATTAAGTAAACCCCAAAGTCCAAACTGACGCTTGACGGCCTCACGGGCACGAAGCAACGCCGCCATCGTCTCATGAAAAATGAGCTGCCATTCATCGAGTGTCGAAATTGTCGTGGCTGGGTTCATGGGATGCTGTAGACTGTCCCCAATACTATTGTAGAGGATCGTCCAGCAGCAACCACTTCATTAGGTTATGCCCTGGTCTTGTTAAGGTAATAGCCCACCGCAGAAAAGGCGGCCATGGAGCCGCGTCATCAACCAACATTTATCCGACTACCGAACGAGGAAGTGCCGCGGCTGAGTTTATCATAGGCACTATGCCGATCCTTGACTCGTGCTGCGGTTGGGTGCCGCGCTTCTTCTAGGAACGTGCGTTGGATTGGAGCGCCAGTGGCGCCAGCGGATGGCGGGAACGAGAACGAACGCGCTGGTGTCGGCGGGCGCGGCGGCGTTTGTGATGTGTGCCTTCATGGTGCGCGATCCTTCGCGTAGCGAGGCGCAAATTGTTTCGTACGTCGTGTCAGGAGTCGGTTTCCTTGGCGCTGGGGTTATTTTCAAAGACGCTGGCAGCGTACGCGGATTAAACACGGCGGCCACGCTCTGGTGCTCGGCTGCGATCGGCGCGATTTCAGGTTTGGGTCGTCCCCTGCACGCGCTCGTGCTAGCCGCTGCCGTATTGGTGACCAATGTCATTCTTCGTCCGCTGGCGTATCGGCTCTATCCGGCGCATGCTTCGGGCGAAGAGCAAGAAGTGACCTATGGATTCGAACTGGCTTGCCGGCAGGATGACGAAGCGCACATGCGTGCTTTGCTACTGCAAGCCATGTCGAGCAGTTCTCTCACATTGACAGCGCTCCGGAGCGAAGACATCGAAGGTACGCCCAAGATGAAAGTGACGGCTCAAATCAAAGGACTGGGACGGCAAGACGATGCGCTCGAGCAACTGGTGGTCAGGTTGTCGCTGGAGGCTGGGGTTAGTTCGGTAAGCTGGACGATTCATCCTCAGGTGCTCGAGTAGGTGATTTCCCGGAACGCGTTGGAGGACTGGCACGTCTCTCCCTTGACCGATTCTCGCTTAGGGCCTAGAATGATAATCAGATCCGATTCTCGTCTGGCGGTGAATTGTATGAAATTAAAGCACTTCTCAGCGTTGTCCAGCATGCTGGCGATGGGGTTTTTAGGCGTTTACTTGATGGCTGCGCCCCAAACAGCCGTTCAGCCGGACAAAGACGATCAAAAAGCTTCCGCTTCTAAACGCGATACCGTGGCGAAGCCCATGAGCGAGAAGCAGAAGAAAAAGCAGGAAGACAAGCTCCGCAAAGAGCTGGAAACGCCTTACCGGAAGTGGATGAATGAGGACGTTGCCTACATCATCACCGATGAGGAGCGCAAGGCATTCAAGAGGATGAGCACCGACGACGAGCGCGAGAATTTCATCGAGGCTTTCTGGCTGCGGCGCGATCCTACGCCAGATACTGAAGAAAACGAATTCAAAGAAGAGCACTACCGGCGTATCGCTTACGCCAACGAGCGCTTCGCTTCGGGCATTCCTGGGTGGAAAACGGACCGCGGCCGTATCTACATTGTTTACGGGCCGCCAGATGAAATCGACGATCATTCCTCTGGTGGCACTTACGACCGTCCTATTGAAGAGGGCGGCGGAACGACATCCACCTTCCCGTTCGTCGACTGGACCTATCGTTATATCGAAGGCGTGGGCAGCAACATCAAGATCGAGTTTGTGGATCCCAGCATGTCGGGCGAATTCCGCATGACTATGGACCCGTCTGAAAAAGACGCCTTAACATATGTTCCCGGCGCTGGCTTGACGCTGTATGAGCAGATGGGCCTGGCCGATCAGTCCCAGCGTTTTACGCGCACCGACGGCACGACGCTTGGCACCGGCAGCCAGCCGCTGCCCGCCAGCATGGATGAGTTCGAACGGCTCTCGCAGTTCGCCAACCTGCAGAAGGCGCCGCAAGTGAAGTTCAAAGACTTACAAGCGGTGGTCAGTTCCAGCATCCGTTACAACAACCTGCCTTTCAAAGCCCGCGCGGATTACATCAAGATCACCGATTCGACGATTCTGACAACCATCACGATTGAGTTCCAGCGCCGCGACCTGCAGTTCCAGCAGAAGGACAACGTCTCGAAAGCCACGGTTAACATTTTTGGCCGCATCACCTCCATTACCGGCAAAGTGGTGAACACCTTTGAAGATCCGGTAACCATTGAGGTTCCAGCCGACATGCTGCAAAAGGCTCTGGACGGCGCGTCGATCTATCAGAAAGAGATTCCGCTGGCCCCGGGAATGTACCGGCTCAACGTTGTTTGCAAAGACATCACCGGCGGCAACATGACCACCTATCCGATGGCGCTGAATGTGCCCCATTTTGACGATGAGAAGCTGGCTTCGAGCAGTCTCATTCTGGCGGACCTGATCGAAAAGGTACCCACCAAGAGCATTGGCACCGGTCAGTTCGTGATCGGCGACACTAAGGTCCGGCCTCGCCTGACCGATACGTTCGAACGTGCCGAGAAGCTGGGAATCTATACCCAGTTTTATAACTTCTCGCCCGACGAAAAGACCATGAAGCCCAATGGATCAATCGAATACGACATCACCAAGAGTGGCGCGAAAGACCCGGTTTTACACTACACCGAGGAACTGAACACGATTCCGGGGGCGTCGTCTCAGCAGGTAACCGTAGAAAAGCTTCTACCCCTGCAATCCCTGGAGCCTGGGCAATACACCTTAAAGATGAAGGTCACCGACAAGAATAGTAATCAGGTGTTAACCCCAAGCGCCAATTTTACGGTAAAGTAGGACCTAGGTGGACGGTGTCGTAGTACCGCCCACTCAATAGCCTGTACGGAATGATGACGGGTCAGCCTAAACTCGCTGCCAGCGTGATTGCCGCGCTGATCTTGTCAGCGCCGCTGGCGTTACCGGCAACCAGCGTCCCAATGCCGGGAAGCATCGCTGGCGTGGTGCGCAACTCCAGTGGAGTTCCGCAGATGGGCGCTACGGTTTTCCTTTTCAATCGCTCGGAAAAGCTCATGCAACGCGTCATGACCAACGAGCGTGGCCTATTCGGCTTCGGCCTTCTGACTCCCGATCTCTATTCAGTGCAGGTCTCGCTGGCTAGCTTTGTGCCGGCGGTGAAGCAAAAGATCGCCGTTCAGCCAGGTATGCAGAGCCTGCTGTATGTCGATTTGGCCAGCGTTTTAAGTTCCATCGAACTGGTCTATGCCAAACCTGGCGAAGGCGCTTTGATGAGCGACGACTGGAAGTGGGTGCTGAAGGAATCCGCAGCGACACGGCCGGTTTTGAGATTGGTGCCGCTCGATAGTACATCCGATCCCCAGCAGCGCCAATCCGCGGTAGGCAGCGCTTTCTCCGATACCAAAGGTGTGCTGAATCTTTCGGCCGGCGATCCAGGATCGCTTGGTTCCACTTCCGCGCAAACCGATTTGGGAACGGCGTTCGCGTTGGCTACCTCCTTGTTCGGTCGCAACGAACTGCAGTTGAGCGGCAATGTTGGCTACAGCGCGCACACCGGCCTGCCCACGTCCGGCTTCCGCACCAGTTTCAGCCGTGACGGACTGCCGGAAGTAGCGGTGACCGTCCAACAGATCTACTTGCCGGCACGCGGCGGTGTGGCCAGCATGTCGGGACAACCCGATGGCGGGCCAGCGCTGCGAACGATGTCGGTTTCCATGCATGACAGTAAGTCGATAACCGAAAATCTGCGGCTGGACTATGGCGGCTCATTCGATTCGGTAAGCTACATGGATCATGTGAACTCGCTGAACCAGTTCGCGCGTCTTACGTACGATTTTGGCGCGGCCGGCAAGGTGAAGGTTGCACTCAGCGCGGGTGCGCCTCCTATTGAATTGGCCATGGAGCCCCGCGACGGCGAAGGACGCGTCCCCGGCGACTCGGAAGCTTTGGCGCAGGATTTAGCTTCGCTAGCGGTGCTGCCGCGCCTCTCTTTATTGGACGGGCACGCGGCCATTCAGCGGTCTCAGAACGCCGAGATCGGCTACGAGAAGAGGGTTCGCGCTACTACGTTTAACCTGAGCGCTTATCACGAGCGCGTCACCAACGCCGCGATGACTCTGGTTGCGCCTGCGGGAGTGTTCGCTCCCGGAGATCTGCTCCCAGATACATCGTCCCAGAACAGTGTTTTCGATGCGGGCAGCTATCAGCGATCCGGGTTTGCGGCATCGGTCTCGCAAGCGCTTGGCGACCGCGTGCAAATCGGCTCCTCATTTGGGAGTGGCGGTGCATTGGCGCCGGCCGGCGAGGATCTGGCAGCGGATTCGGCGGAGGCTTTGCGGTCGCGCCTGCAAGTGGCTCAGCGCTTCTGGGTTTCTGCCAGAGCATCGGCCAAACTTCCGGTCACCGGCACAATTATCACCGGCAGCTATCAATGGATGGACTATAACAACACCATCATGCCGGATCACTTCTACCTGACGCAGAGTCCTTACACCGAGCCCGGCTTGAACGTTCGCGTGCGGCAACCGATTCCGTCGGTTCCCGGAATGCCGGGACGACTGGAAGCGACCGCCGAGCTGCAGAATGGCTTAGCGCAGGGTTATCTGCCCGTCACCGAAGGCGGCCAGCACGTGACGTTGGTACAATCGCCACGCGCGCTGCGCGGTGGACTCAGCTTTATTTTCTAGGTTCCGCGGTTATCCGATGCCGATGCTGATATTGAGCAGAAGATCGTTCACCGCTCTATCGAAAGGCGCGGTTGAAGCAAGATCATAAAGCTTGCCGCCCTCCTCGATATCGTTGGCCAGCCTTTCCTCCAGCGTCTTGAACTGATGTTCGAAAGCGGCCCCCAGTTCACGAAGCGCCAAAGGAAAATGATGCGAGGCCGCGAAATGGCAGGCCAGTTGATAGTGGATTTCCGAAGCCAGAGGCGATTCTTGCGTCGCCAGGCGTAGGGCACGCTCCAGATAGAAGCGCGACCGCGCCCGGTCGAACGAAGCCGCCCGGTCGAACGAAGCCCCCCGGTCGAACGAAGAATAGATGCGCCCGAAAGCAAGATACAAGCCCGCCAACGCGGAACACATACCGGACCCAGCCTTTACCCCCGCCGCTACTTCCAGATAGGCCGCTGCGTTTTCGTCCTGTACCAACTCCAGCCGCGCCTCCTCGCCCAGCTGTACATCCTGCCAGATCAAGCGTTGCCACGCATTCAAGCGTGCAGCCATTTCCGTTACCTCGCTCAGCCAGCCTGGCTGGGGTGGTTCTGGGACCAACTGGTCGGGCGGGGCGGCCGGGGATTGTATCGTGACCGTGGGCGTCACTGGAGCGGCTGTCATTTTGTGCAGCCGTTGCTCGGTCTCTTCCTGGAGCTCCCGAAGATCGCCCATGGCCAGCCCGATCTGGTCCTGAATGTGTCCGATGGTTTGATCGGCCTGGCGGGCAAAGCTAGTGGCGCTGAAATAGGAAGAGGCGACGAATACGATGGCGTAAAGTCCCGAGGTGCCAAGCAGAATCAGGATCAGCAGCTCCATGTCGCCCACCCGCTTGGTCATCAAGTCCATATGGTTCTGCAAAAGGCGCGCCCGATCGGCGCCGCTGGTGAAGCCGGATTCCTGCAGAGGCAAATAAGCAAACTGGCGGTAATTGTACAGCTCCCAAGCCGCCATCAGCAGGACTCCCGCGGAAGCGGCCAGCAAAAGAGCAAGCGCGATTTTGCGAAGGACGGCCATTTCGACAGCTATAAGTCTAGAGCCGCGCGATGATTTGTCCAAACGGAAAGAGTACTAGGAAGTCACGTCCTGAGTATGGTCCCATGGAAGGCAGGGCGTGGCGAAAAGGTCCAGCAGGTACTACTTCCGGGCTCCGCGTTGTGGCTTCTTCAATCTCGACTGCCGAAGCTTGGGTTTCTTACGCTTGGGCTTGCTGATAATGAAGGTCCCGCTACCGTGGGCTTCGGATGAATACAGTTTCTCGTCTACCATTAAGGTTCATTGTCGCATGAAACGCCTGATCGCACTTCTCTTGGCTTGGGTGCTGGTTGCGCCGGCTCCCGCCCAAGAGCTGTTTACCAATATAGGCCGCATCAAGGAAGGCTTGTCGGCCATCACCGGCTTACCCTTCAAACACGACGTTCCGTACGCGCTCATCAATAAAGACCAGTTGCACCACTACCTGGAGCAGCGGCTGCGCGAGACCATGAAGCCGGAAGACGCGCGCGCCGAGGAGCTGACGCTCAAGATGCTCGGGTTGGTACCCGCGGATTTCGATCTGCGTAAGAACACTTTGGATCTGCTCACCGAGCAAGCAGCGGCATTCTACGATTACAACCAGAAGAAGCTCTTCGTGCTGGAGGGCGGGGGCGGCGGGGATGAGGAGCGTGTCGCGTTAGTTCACGAAATGGCGCACGCGTTGGCCGATCAGCACTTTCATCTCGCCAAATACATCCATGAAGGAATGCGCAGCGACGATAGCGCTACGGCCCGTCAGGCGGTGATGGAAGGCCAGGCTACGTGGCTGATGGCCGCCTATATTTCACGCGAAGGGGGAGGAAAGCCGGAGGTTCCTCAGGCGGTGATGGAGCTGATGAAGAAAAGCATCGAAGGCTCGGCCGCGCAGCAATACCCCGTTTTCTCACAAGCGCCGTTGTACATCCGGGCGTCGCTGGTGTTTCCCTACGCCCAAGGCCTGGCGTTTCAGGACGCGGTGTTTCGGAAACTGGGGCAGGACGCGTTCTCGGAAGTCTTCACTCGGCCGCCGGCTAACAGCGGGCAGATTTTGCATCCGGAGCGCTACCTGGGACATGGCGGAGCCGTGATTCCCCATCCTCCTCCGTTGCCTGAATCGCGTGGATTTCACAAACTCGCCGACGGCACGCTGGGGGAGCTGGATTTTCGGGTGTTACTTTCGCAGTACACCACTGCGGCCGAGGGCGAGGATTTAGCGGCGCATCTGGCGGGTGGGTCCTATGAATTGTTCGAGCAGAAGCGCGAGCAGTTCCCCGTGCTGGGCGTCGCATCAACATGGGATTCTCCGGAATCGGCGCGGAAGTATTTCGACGCCTATCGAAAAGTGATGCAAGGGAAGTGGAAGAAGTTGGAGATCGCGAACGAAACGCCGGAGGCGCTGGAAGGCCAAGGCGATTCGGGATACTTTCGCGTATGGATAGACGGCATGACGGTCAATCAGATCGAAGGGTGGAAGACGGCGTTGCCGTAGACGCTCGGCACCCGTCACTTTGCCGGTGAGCCGTCTTTTCCCGGGAAACGCCATTGGCCGGGATCGGGCGGCGGTTTAAACTCGTCCGTGCTGAAGACGCGGGATTGCTGGCCGGGTCCCGCGACTTTCAATACCAGCGCAATCAGAAATTTCGGTCCTTGAAAATAGGACACGCGAATCCGGTGCAGACCGCCCGCCAGATCGACGCCGCCGGTCTTCTCCACGGGCGCATGTACACCGTCGTTATCGATGACCACTTGATCGTCGATGTAAAGCTTCGCGCCATCGTCCGACAAAAGGGCGAAGGTGTACATTCCCGGATCGGCAATCCAGAACTTTCCGCTGTAGTCGATGGCGAACCATTCGTTCCGCTTCGTCACACCCGGGAAGCCTTGCTTAAAGTCCTGCGGCGGCAGGTTGAGCGAGGAAGTGTAAATGGCGGGTCCGGCGGGTTTGAGTTTGTCGAAATCGGGCAGCTCGGATGTGCGGTGGTGGATGTGATAAACCAAGCCGCGAAGGCCCGATGGGATGACGACCGTAGTGCCGAAGACCGGAGTGGGTTCCTCTTGCGGTGCCTGTTGGGATACTCCAGCCGCGGGTGCGAGCATGGCCAACGCAAGAATGAAGGCGGGTTGCATAGCCTAAGCCGGTGCGATCGAAAAGGCTGGCTCCGGAAAAAGCTTTCCAAACCAGAACGCGTGTGGGGTTGCTCCGTGAAGACGATAATGCTCCAGCCGCTCGCGTGCTTCGTCGAGCGAAGGAATGTGCCCCGCTGGCACCCACCACAGCACATAGTGAGCTTGGGTTGGTTTCTCAAACCAATCCGATCGTTTGAGATAGTATTCCAGGTGGCCGGAGCGATAGACAAACTGCTTCAGATCTTCGGGGCTCTCCCAAACTGACATGTTCACCAGAGCGAAAGGATCCTGCGACCAGGGGTGGTGAACGTCGGTGGCATTGCCGGATTCGGATTGCAAGCGCCAGACGAAGCCGGGCGATTGCTCAGCCAGCGCGTTGATGTGATCCAGTCCGTCCATGAATTCCTTGATTTGGGGATGGTCCACGGGATGCAGCAGCCGTCCCACGTTCAACTGGGCGAGGTGAAAGGCCATAAGAGTATCGTAGCCGAGACGCCTCCCGGAGAGTTATCCGCATGGATTCCGCATCGGCGCGGTGATGACATTTCGCTCGATGAGATCGAACGGTTCGCGATTTGACAACTCCTTGGCAGGGCCCGACAACTCGCTCCGAATTACAATGAAAGAAAGCTGCGGGAATATTGATGCCCTACGAGCGAGGACGAAATAAGAACACACAGATTCCGGTATATGCTCTAATCTCGGCAGCAGTTTTCCTCTGTTGCTTGATCGTTCTCATCCTCTTAGTCGTTTACACCGAAAGGCTATCACGATTTGGCCTGATCCAAAATTTCGAATATGTTGCTCGCTTGCTGATGGGCCTGACCGCCGCTGCCTTTCTGTTTGGAGTTCTCCGCTCATCCGCGACCTACGAGGGACACTTTCTCGGCGGTAAGTTGAAGCTCGTAGGGCCTGTTGTGGTTTTCTTCCTGGTCGTTTTTGGTGGCTACTACGTCATTCCAGATCCCTCGACCTTTTCAGTAACAGCATACGTTCACGGCGAGAGTGGTCCATCTGATGTAGTTCTCCGCAACTCTGGGGCCGTCATTCTGGAACTCGGGCCAGATGCTAGGCGCGAATCCATCGGGGACAAAGGGCAGGCCTATTTTCCGGGGATCCCCTCTAGTTTTCATGGACAGAAGGTTCCAGTCTGGGTCGAGTCAGACGGCTATGTATCGGTCGCTCCGAACTCAAAGCAAACTCTCAATGGGCCGGTTCTGTACCTGGAGGTGAAGAAAAAGATCGTCCAGTATCCCCTCGCAGGCACCATTTTCGACAAAGCTGGTAATCCGTTGGCTGGGGTCCGCGTTGTATTGCCAGAATTCCGGAAGGAGAACCAGACGAATGATGATGGGCGGTTTGAGTTCCAGGTCGCCGCTTCGAGCCAACGGATGGTGGATCTCGTTGTAGAAAAGAAGGGCTACCAGGCGGCGCGCTTGGACCCTACGCTGGGCGACACCGGTCTATCGATTATTCTAACGCGGAGCCATTAATGCGCCCCGCCATCGTTGGTTTATGCGTCGCCTCCATGTTGAACGCGCAATCCGAACGATCGTTGTTGGGCAGGCTGATGAGTGGCGACGACCAGGCAGCAATTCCCTTGCCGGGCGCAAAGGTCCTACTTGAGGAATCGGGCAGCCAAGGTATCACCAATGAGAATGGCCATTTCCGATTGTTTCTTCCCGACGAGCTCCGGCCTGGTGACGAGATTACCATCACGGTTACCGCCTTCGGTTTGGCTATCTACGATCCTCCTGGTGGAAAGCTGAGAGTTCCCTCGGATCTCAAGCGCACGCGCTCGGTCATTCGATTATTGCCAAAGGGTTCTCTAAAATTTCTTTCCGACACTCAACTGAAGGCTTTCGTTGAGCGCAGCGCCAAAGACGCGAGTCACCAGGTCTACCAGACCGGCGACAAGGACGTACCCGACCCCGACGCGCCTTGAAAGATTGGGCTGCCCAGCATGGTTTTACGGTGGAACAGGTCCGCGCCGGGTTAGACCGCTGGGCCCTGGAAGTGTCATCTCGTGCGCCGAGTACTTACGATCGCAGCCTCGTAGCTTTTGCGAAGATGAACTTTCAAGAGGCCAAGGAACGAGCCTTGGAAGCCGCAGCCGAGGAGGAAGCGAACCTCGGGGCTACGCGGAAGCGTGAGCAGGAAGAGATGGGTCGTACTATTCGCGCTTACAGCTTGGCAGGTGACGCTGCATTCAATGGACTAGACTTTGCAGGCGCAGTGCAAGCGTACGGAAAGGCTATTCAGTACGTAGATAGAAACCGGAACCCGGTTCAGTGGGCTGATCTCCAGTTTGGAATCGGGAGTTCAGAGGGGCAGCTGATTTCTCGTTCGGAAGGTGCAGAAATGGGCCAGCATGCTCGATCTTCGATTGACGCCTACAACCTCGTCCTTGAAGTTTACAAAAGGGAGACACTTCCGGAACTTTGGGCGTTGACACAGAACAATTTGGGCAATACGCTGCGAGATCTGGCAGCGCAGAGCGAAGGGGCCCAGACAGCTGCGTATCTCGAGCAAGCCGTCGCAGCCTTTCATGCAGCGCTCCAAGTATATACAGCTAAACAATCTCCGCTGGGTAGGGCAATGGTGCAGAGGAATCTGGCACGCGTCCTGCTCGCTGTTGCGGCGCAGACGGAGGGGCAGCGGGCGCTCGACGATCTCGAACAGTCCATCGCAGCCTCCCGGAGCGCAATTAGCGTGTACACCATGGAGCGATTCCCGGCAGAATGGGCGGCGATAGAAATCAATCTAGGCAGCGCGTTCCGACAATTAGCATCGCAGAGTCCACCTTCCCAAGCCATTGCTTACTTGGCGCAGTCGGTAAACGCCTATAAGGACGCGCTGGCAGTTTACACTCGCGAGCGAGACCCGCAGGATTTCGCAATGACTGAGGACAATCTAGGTAACGCTCTCACCAGTGTTGCGCACCTCGGTGATAAATTACAGGCGGTTGAATATTTGAAACAGGCGGTGAACGCATATAACGAATCGCTCCAAACCAGAACCCGATTGGAGCGGCCAAGACAGTGGGCCACGACGCAGAACAACCTAGGCAACGCTCTGACATATCTAGGTGGACTCACAGAAGGAGTGGAGAGTGTTAACTACCTGAACGAGGCAGTAGACGCCATTAATATAGCCCTGCAGGTTAGAACTCGCGAACAACTGCCGCAGGAATGGGCGACGACGCAGGACAATTTGGGCACTGCGTTTGTTGTTCTGGCTGAACGGACCGAAGGTGGGCAAAAAACGTCCTACCTGAACCAAGCACTATACGCGTTTACCAATGCGTTGTACGTATCAAACGAAGTCAACTTTCCGGCCCAATGGGCTCAGACGATGCACAACTTAGCCTATGTATACGTTCTTAAAGGCGAGTGGATCAGCGCTCGGGACATTTATCAAAGCCTCGTCTACCATGATCCCGAAAATCCGGATTGGCGTACCATGCTTCAAGTCCTAAACATGATCGTTGAACCAACCCCTGCCAAGTGAAATTGGTTTCCCGCAGCAGCTTGGGCCCGCGGTAGAAACCACATTCCTCGTCCGGCCTGATAAGTTGCTATACTGACTCTTCATGCATTCCGCCCATCACCACCACCATCTACATCTCTGGCGATCGGCGGCTATCTAACGAATTTCTGAAGTGAACTTGCTGCCCGCCGACAACTTGGCGGGCTTTTTTATTGGTATGCACACATGAATCTCGATTTCAGCAAACTCAACGGCTTGATCACGGCCGTCATTCAGGATCACGCCACGGGCCGCGTTCTCATGGTCGGCTTTATGAATGAAGAGGCGTTCCGCAAGACGGTGGAATCCGGCTACGCCACATTCTTCAGCCGCTCGCGAAACAAGCTGTGGCTGAAGGGCGAATCGTCGGGGCACAAGCTGGTGGTCAAGAGCATTTCGACCGATTGCGACTTCGATGCCCTGCTCATTCAAGTGGAAGCGCTGGGGCCGGGCGTGTGCCACGAAGGCTATCAGAGCTGTTTCTTCCGGAAGCTCGAAGGCGGTGAATGGCAGGAATCGGAGCCGCGCGCCTACGATCCGGACGCGGTATACGGGAGCAAATCGTGAAACTCAAGCTGGGGATTCCCAAGGGCAGCCTGGAGAACGCGACTATCGATCTTTTCCGCCGCGCAGGCTTTAACATCACTACCAGTTCGCGTTCGTATTTTCCCGCCA
>PKZC01000158.1 GCA_003132905.1 Bryobacterales bacterium
TAGTTCTTCCAATGCAGACGGCTGGCGTTGCTGAGATCGATGAGGAATCCAACCACCACGGGCTGGCTGCGCTCGCGGGTGAAAAACTGGATCTGCTGCTCTTTGCCTTCGTCCAAAACGGTGAAATCCTTTTGCTCCAAATCCGACACAAAGCGGCCCTTGTCATCGGTTACGGTCACCGGCACGATGACCTCGTTCACCTGCACCTGAATGGGCGGCGCGGCGGGAGGTTGGTTTGCGTTGGGCGAGGCGGGCGTCACGTCCGGCTTCTGCGCCGTGGGCGCCGGGGATTGCCCAAACGCGGGCGATTGCCCAAACAAGGAAATCGCAATCAGGGGACAAAGCGCGTACCGCAAGAACATGTTGGGGCCTTGTTCTGATTATAGAGCAGAAGTAGGGGGGCGAGAATCCGGGGCTGGCCCCCACAACCCACCTAACTTGGGTGATTTACCCCGTTTGCCACCAGCATCGGCAGATGGTCATAGACCTCGCCAATGCAGGTAGGGATCAGCAACTGAACTGTTACCATAATGCTGCTTTATTATCGGCGATTGCAAAAGTTAGGACCAATCCATGACAGCAATAACCACTTTTCTTCGCACTTATCCGCGAGTAGGCAAGTTTCTATGTACCCTGGCTTTGATTTCGTCGGGCGTACGCAGACTCTCCGCTGGTTCCCCTATTGTGGTGGACGTCCAGGCGGGGAATCCGCAAAGCCAAATCGACACCTTGTCGCCTCCGCCCCGCGTCGACACAATCACAGGTATCGCCCTTTCACCCGCCGGCGCGGTGTAAGTGATCGGCCAAACAAGCTCCTCAGCATTCCCGCAATCGGCCGCCGATCCATCGTTGTCAGTCAGCAGTTTTGTTGCCCGCCTCAACGCCTCAGGCACCGGGTATGATGCCGTAATGCTCAACAACGGGAGCATCGCAGCAATCGCGATTGACTCAGCGGGAAACGTATACCTCGCTGGAGCCGGAATCGTAGCGGCGGGTACCCCAATGATCGGACCTGGCGGTAAATCCGACATCGCTTTAATCAAAGTGAACCCATCGCTTTCGAGCGCCCTGTGGCAGTTAGCCATTGGCGGGAGCGGAGATGATGCTGTAACCGGACTTGCCGTGGACCACGCCGGCAACGCCTATCTCACGGGGCGGACCAGTTCCACCGATTGGCCGGTCTCGCCCGGCTGTTTTCAGTCCGTGCATCGCGGAGACGGCTCAACCGGCTTCGTCGCTGCGGTTGGTGCGTCGGGCTCATCGCTGCTTTGGTCCACTTATCTTGGCGGAAGCAATTTCGATCAGCCGAATGCCATCGCCATTGGGCCCAGCGGCTCAGTCGACGTGGCGGGAAGCACCGGGTCGAGTGACTTTCCCGTGACCGCCGGAGCGTTTCAGTCGACTCCGACGGGCGGATTCGTCTCGGAGCTCAGCTCCGACGGAACAAAGCTGTTGGCGTCCACTTATGTTGGTGGAATGGACGGAAATGACAGCGTCCTGTCGCTGGCGGCCGATCCGGACGGTTCGGTCACAGTCGCCGGCACCACGGGATCGACGGATTTTCCAGTAACGATCTCGGGCGGCGGTCCTTCGGTGCCTGGGCCAGGGTCTACCGGCTTTGTGACACGGCTGAAACCGAACTTCGGCTCGCTTGTCTTCAGCGAGTTCCTTGGCGGTCAGGATGCCCAAGCAAATAGCGTGTTCGTCGATGCAAACAACTTAACCTATGTTGCTGGAACAACCCTCGGGGAACTAACCACCAGCCTTGCAGTCCAGCCCGAATTTTACAATTCTCCGTGCCCCAGTTTTTCACCCTCCGGAGGTAGCTCAGGCGATCAGCTATGCTCCGAGGGATTTTTCTCCATGCTTGATGCAGCAGGAAATGTATCGGTTTCCACCTATTTGAACGGCTATAGCGGCTTTGAAGGCGCTGTGGCGAACGCTGTCGTGAGTGATGGAAACGGAAACGCCCTCGTAGGCGGGAGCGGCGTTTTGACCTTCGCGGGCGCACAGGCGGCCCAAACCGCCGGTGCAACATTCCTGGTGAAATTATCCGTGAATTTGACTCCACCGCTGCTGCGGTCTTCGGGAGTGACGAACGCCGCCAGCTTTACGTCCGGCCTTCCGCCACCGGGATCGCTCGCCACTATATTTTGTTCAGGGCTCACAGGCATTCAGAGCCTGGATGCACCCGGCTATCCGTTCCCATTAACTCTCGGGGGAGTCAGCATCAACGTCGGTGGAATCCCAGCGCCGATCATCGCGCTAGCCAATTTGGGAGCCTACCAGCAAATCAATCTGCAGGTACCCTGGAATATCCAGCCGACAGGCGCAGCCGATGTCCAGGTCAGCCAAGGCGACGTGTCGGCATGGATCACGCAATTGGATTTCGCAGCCAGCGCTCCCGGCGTCTTTACCGTCGATGGAACCAGCGGAGCCATTCAGCATGCAGACTACACTTTGGTATCGGCGGCGAATCCAGCCCAGTCAGGTGAAATTGTTATTGTCTACGCAACCGGTCTCGGTCCAGTTTCCGCACCCATTGCGACGGGACAGCTGGCCCCAACATCACCGCTCGATGTGACATCTCAAGCGGTGAACGTGACCGTGGCCGGACAGCCCGCCAGTGTGCTTTACGCTGGGCTGGCGCCGGGTGAGATCGGCGTGTATCAGTTGAATATTCAGCTTCCACAAGATCTTGCTTCCGGGGAACAGGACCTGCTGGTTTCCTTGCCGCCCGCGACGGACGAGAAGCCGCCCTATTTCTCGCCGGTGTCCTATCCGCGTATCAGCGCGCCGGTGAAAATAGCCATCCGGTGAGGTGTGGTTCGCATAACTTGCTTGTAACGTTAATTATCTTCGATTACACTAAAAGCGTTTGACAAAACCCGCACCGGGAGCCGGCTGGTGGGACTCATGCAAAGCCGCCGGTTCCGGTGCGGTCAGGATCTAGCGCCGGCACGTCTGACTGGATACTAACTTTCAGTTCCTTCGCGAACGAGGCCCGCGTCCTGCTATCCTCGCCCGGAATGCCAAACGCCGCCGAAACCATTCCAAAATGCGAGTTGGATCGGTTTCATTCGACAAAGCGGCCCAAAAAAATCCCTCTGTTGCAACTCGCCGATCAGAGTCAAAGCGGTTGCAAATCTCGAAAGCACCGGTTCCCGCAAGCACGCCGTTCACCAGCCCGCTCATGACCCCTTCCCACGCGTTGCAAGCAGAGGGCAGGTTTCAAAGGT
>PKZC01000031.1 GCA_003132905.1 Bryobacterales bacterium
CGATTAGAGAAGCGGACATCAGTGACGGACTGACAACGCTTGAGGCAAGCCGATGGCTATTGACCCCCGGCCGAGCGCGCCCAATACTTCCCAGGCATGTTTTTCATTCGCGCAATCCTAACCGCTCTGATTGTCATTTCGGTTGCCATGGTGCCGGCGAGCGGAGGAGCCGCTGTTACAACAAATCCCGTGGAAATGTCGATGCCCGGCAATGCGGACATGCAGTGCTGCCCGGATTGCAACGACCATGATAATTCCAAAAGTTCGGTCGCGTGTCCGCTCAAGTGCATCAACTTTGTCGGCGCTGTTCTCCCGGCGATGGTCGTCCCCCATCCACACCTCATTGATGCAGCCCGCTGTCTTCCGTAAATCATGCGCTTCATGGGCCCGCGAGCATTCCGCCAACGCATCCTCCGCCAGTTTGATGATTTTGTGGGCTGGCGGCGCGACGCGCGGCAATGGTCGCGTGGTTGCGCACGCATTCTCGTCTTCATCGGAGATCAATCATGAACGGCTCTCATGCGACCGCTTTTGCGGTTTTGGCTTCACTTGTAATCTCATCACAAGGCCTTGCTGCGGACGGCAATTCCGCCCGAGGCCAAAACGTATTCAGCGCTTGCGCGGTCTGTCATTCCTTGCAGCCCGACCAAAACATGACGGGCCCAAGTCTCGCGGGTGTGTGGAACCGCAAGGCGGGAAGTTTGGCAACCTTCAGCCGATATTCCCACGCTCTCAAATCCGCGAACATCGTTTGGAACGACAAGACGCTCGACGAGTGGATCAATGATCCGCAGCATGTCGTGCCCGGTAATCAAATGACATTTGCCGGCATCAAAGACGCTCGCCAGCGTAACGATTTGCTGGCGTTCCTAAGGGAAGCAACACAAAAGGGCGGCTCACAAATGGCCCAAAGCAGCGGAACGGGTGGCATGGGCGGCATGATGGGTGGCGGGCAAGTTCCTAATCTCAAACAGCTTGATCCGGCGGACCGCGTGCAGGTAATCACCTACTGCAAAGACACGTACACAGTCACGACCGCCAACGGTCAGACGCGCAAGTTTTGGGAACGTAACCCCCGCTTAAAGACAGACGCAAGCAGCGACGGCCCCGAAAAAAACGCACCGGCCCTGATCAAAGCTGGCATGGTGGGCGACCGCGCGGACGTGATCTTTGCTGAGCCGAGCGAAATCAGCCCATTTATCGCCGCGAAGTGCTGAAAGTGCGCAAGGCCAAAACGAAGGATATCACCATGCGTATTCTGCCAATAACAGGAGTGGTCATTGCGTATTGTATCACCGCGAATGCGATGGCGACCGATTACAAAGCTGGCTCACTGACGATCAATAATCCCTGGTCGCGCGCAACTCCGAAAGGCGCTCAAACGGCCATCGGTTATATGACAATTAAGAACGACGGTGCCGTGCCGGATCGACTCATCGGCGGATCAGTTGAGGTTGCGAATCGTTTTCAGCTCCACGCAATGACAATGGAAAACGGAATCGCGAAAATGCGTGACCTCAGCGACATCAAAATCAGGCCGGGGCAAACGGTTGAGTTTAAGCCGGGCGGATCTCACGCTATGTTTGTCGATCTTAAACACCGGCTGAGCAAAGGTGAACATGTCAAAGGGACGCTCATCTTCGAGCGCGCGGGCACGGTGCAAATTGAGTACGATGTAGAAGGCATCGGTGCTCAATGCGGCTCGATGGAAATGGAGCACTAGTCCGGCATCATGATCGAAGCTTCCACAATCACCTGTCCGAAATGCGGAAATCAAGCGACTGAGCAGATGCCGACTGACGCTTGCCAGTTCTTCTACAACTGCAAGGGCTGCGGCGAATGCCTTAAACCACTTCCCGGTGATTGCTGTGTCTTCTGCTCCTACGGCTCGGTACCATGCCCACCAATTCAAGCTGGGAACTGTTGCGGTTGATGGCTTTGGATGGCGTCCTGAATTAACACACTACAAGTCGCTACAAAGCGGGAGCCGATGAATTGTCGAATCTTGAACGCTACGAGCGTATAGCGCCGCTCTACGATGTGCTCGATTTGCCGTTTGAATATGGTCGTTACCGTAAGATTAGGCCGCTCTTATTCGCGGGGCTTTCGGGTCTTCTCTTAGACGCCGGTGTCGGCACTGGCAGAAATTTTCCGTTTTATCCGCCAGCTGCCAACATCATTGGTATTGATCTAAGCCCAGCAATGCTGGTCCGGGCCGAACGGCGGCGCTGGACCGCAGCCGCACCAGTCGGGTTGCGGCAAATGGATGTTACTCGCTTGGACTATCCTGATCGGTACTTTGATGGGGCTGTTGCAACGTTCCTGTTCTGCACGCTTCCCGATGAACTTCAGGTGACTGCACTCAAGGAACTGAGCCGTGTTGTTAAGCCCGACGGCCTCATTCGACTCTTGGAATACGCCCGCCCCACCGGAGCCGTTCGGATAGCCATTACGAAAATCTGGGAACCTTGGATGTATTGGGCTTATGGAGCAGGCTTTGATCGCCGTACTGAGGAATACGTCCCAAAATCAGGTTTAAAGTTGGTCGAGTCCAGATTCGTCTCTGGCGATATCATCAAGATGATCACCGCGCGACCTTCACCGCAATCAAACTGAGATACAGACCCCCTCGGGATAGGAAGCGCGATTTCGATGCATGTCTGCTTGTGATGCTGTGGACGGCTCCTCC
>PKZC01000047.1:0-880 GCA_003132905.1 Bryobacterales bacterium
GATAGAGCACGAACGCCGTGATCCGCTGGCCGTACTGCACCGGCGCGTTGACGCCTGCGGGAAAGGCGGCCCGCGTCCGTACACCGCAGGCTGCGCACTGGCAGTCGTGGGCGCGATGTTCGGTGACGACGGGGGGCTGCGGGGCGGGCAGATCGAACACCTGACGGGCGCTGTGGCCCGTGGCCATGGCCGGCGTCAGCGTCAAACCGCATTCTGTGCAAGCCTGCGGGTAATGATCGATGATGTTGTCGGGCTCTGCAACCTGCCGCAGGGTCTCCCCGTCATGACCCTTCTGTCCGCCGGGCTTGTTGCNNCTGTTGGAACTGTTCAATCCAAGCCGGCGTTCGAGTTCGGCAATATGAGCCCGCAATGCCGCGATCTCAGCCGCTTGCGCCGCAATCAGCGCAATAAGCTCTTCCCTCGATGGCTCGACTGGCGCGTCGCGATTCATCGAATCCTTGAATCGGAACTTGCCTCCATCGTCCACAAAAATCTACGCGCCCAACAAACCCTGGCCTGCCACCGTCAGCTGCGCAGACCATGCCGCAAGCCAACCTGGGCAGTTACGCTGGTAGTGCAACAGCAATTCGCCGCGATCGATGGCCGATCGCAAATCTTCCTGCAGCTCACGCCGCTTGCACAGCCGTTCGCTCATTTCAGGTTCGAAGAACATCGCGGCACCACGTGTTTCGGCCTTGGCGCGATAAAGCGCGGCATCCGCGTTGATCATCAGCGTCTTGGCATCGAGGCCATCGGCCGGATAGACCGCCCCCCCGATGCTCATGCCTAACTTAATATGGTGACCTTCAGCCTCAATGTCGTGCACAAGGGTCGCGAGCAGGCGACCGGCGAGCGTCGCTGCGGCCGCTGGCTGCGCGCC
>PKZC01000047.1:936-3246 GCA_003132905.1 Bryobacterales bacterium
TCATAATGCGCCATGTGCAAGATGCGCTGTTCGGAACGCCTCCGCTCGGTAACATCGTCAAGAACAGCTAGCAGATGTTGCGGCTTGCCATCCTCGTTCCGAATGGTGAACTTCCTTGACGTGACAAGGCGGGTACCATTCTTGGGCGTATAAAACGGATAATCATCCGCGAATGTCATCTGCTCAGAGTTCAACGCCTCGCTGTCGTTCGCAATGATACGATCGGCGGTTTCCTTCGAGTAGAGTTCGGCAGCAGTCTTTCCGATCACTTGCTCGCGGGGGACGCCCAATAACTCTTCACCGGCAAGATTAAGCAGCGTAAACCGGCAGTCGCGCGCATCTGTTGCTAAGTTTGGCACGTGCTTCACGGCGATTGGGATGGGAACGTTCTCGATCACCGTATCGAGGAACAATTTAGTTTGACGAAGCTCGTCTTCGGATCGCTTGCGGTTAGTAATGTTGATGCGGATGGCCATATGGCCGTTCAGTTTTCCGTCCGGGTCGAATTGCGGAATGATGGTGGTGTCAAGCCAGTATAGCGAGCCATCCTTTGCTTTGTTGCATATCTCACCGTGCCAGACTTGGCCGTTGTTGATCTGGCGATATATTTCGCGGAAAAATGCCTCAGAATGAAAGCCGGAATTCAATATGCGGTGATTTTTACCGAGTAGCTCGTCTCGGGCATAGCCGCTGATCTGGCAGAAATTATTGTTGATGTAGCTGATGTTCCCCTTCACATCGGTGAAGGCGACGACGACCGCTTGATCGATCGCATATTGCCTTTCGATCAGCTTTTGGTTCGTCTGCAGCAGCATCTTCTCAATTTTCTTGCGCTCCGTGATGTCCTCATGCGTCGTCACCCATCCGCCGCCCACCATCGGCTGGGTCACGACGGCAATAGTGTGGCCATCGCCCGTCTCCACCTCTTTGTTTGTTATTTTCCTTTGGGCGATCGTGGCCAGGAGGTCGTCGACGTATTTCTCTGGGTTGCCGAAAAAGGTTCCTCGCGCGACGCGGCCTTTGACCAAGTCAAGAAGTGTACAGCCTGGATTCGTCAAGTCCGACGATAAATTGTAGATTTGCCGGTAGCGATCGTTACAAATGACGAGTCGCCCTGCCGAATCGAACATGGCCAGCCCTTGGGACATGTTGCTGAGAGCCGTATCCAACTGTTCGATCGAATGCTTGAGATTCTCGTTGGCAATCGTGATCTCGTTGGTGCGCGACTTGACTGTTCGTTCCAGTGTTTTCTGCTGGACCAACAGTTGCCGCTGCGCTGCGGTCAGATCTTTGTTCTTCTGCACGATGGCTCTGAACATGAAAAAATAAAGAAATGGAGAAATAATAGTGACCAGTGCAGTCGCGTCTAAAGTGTTTCTGGCGAGATTGTTGTCAATGGCGACATATTCCAAAGCAAACATAATCGCCACCTCGCGGCAAAAAATCGACGCGATCAGCAATATCAAGAGACGCAATGCAGTCATGTGCCACGACTTCCCGTTGCGCAAAAAGATCGAAAAGCTGAGCATAGATTTAACGGTGTCGTGAATTTCCCGACTATAGCGATCAAGTTCGCCTTTGATCGGCCTCCAGCCCGCGGCATCGTAGTCGCCGCCGACATGGTGCCGAGACTTTGCATCCGCTCAATTACGGCCGTCGAGATAAGCCCTATTGACTGCAAGCCGCGATCGATCTGCCCGGCGAGCGTCAACGCAAGACTCTCTATCGCGTACTCGTTTTCTGCCAGCGCCCGGTCATGGAGATTCAAAAGTAGACCCCTGGTTACCGCTGTGACTGCACCGACCAGAATTATTCCACAGATGATGATCGATCGAATCGGACGAGAGCGCCATACCGTCCGTGAGGCCGCTGAATTGCCAGCGGCCTGTGCAGGCTGGCCGGATGTGGATTGCATCTGGTGGCTTTTAATAGCGTCAATTGGTATTGGCCTCTGAACCAATTTGTTGTGCCCTTTCTGGAGCAATTTGATATGCCGCTCCAATGCCTATAGGAAACCGATGGAGTATTAGGGTTTAAAGCGGGGCTAAATTGTCTGATGATTTAAATGCAAACTTAACCAACGGCTGGCTGGTGCGGTTGCTGCAAACCTACGGTCAGATTTGAGTAACACCTCTCTTGGCAGGAACGGTCGCCTACATCTTGACCTTATTTCATGGGGATTATCTCCCCTTGATTTCTGCATAGGGTGGGCGCCGTGAGAAGGTGGCGTTTACCGACATGGACTGCGGGCTTCAGAGGTCTGCGACCTGCGATGGGAGCAAATCGACTGGAACTCCGCAACGCTTCATG
>PKZC01000352.1 GCA_003132905.1 Bryobacterales bacterium
AGAAGAAGCCTCCGTATTGAAACGTGGGCGTCAAAGTGACTGAAGTGCCAGAGCTACCTGGACCGTACATCAGATTCACGGAGTCCTGAGCGGCGCTTCCCGAACTCGTAATGTATTCCCAGCGCACGGGGAGAGAGAATCCGTGTTTGAAGGCGTAACTGAGCAATACCGCGCCACCGGTAGTGGACGCACCTTTCACGACGCCGATGTTCGCATTGGTCGGCACATCGGTGTATTGAAAGTAAGGCTGAATAATCCAGGACCCCTTCGTGTAGGTGTAGATGACGTTGTAGATGCTGCCGTTATTTTGCACGGGCGTGGCATAGGTCTGAAAGCCCGTTTGCCCATAGTTTCCACCCGCCACGAAGGATATGGCATGAGGTCCATTGGCATAGGCTAACGCACCCGACAGCCAAGTGTAGCGGTTGGAATAGAAACCGTCGTTCCAACTCAGTGAGGCGGTAAATTTGCCCATGGTCTGATTCAATTGGATTCCGCGATTGACAGCGTTTTCCTGGTTCCACAGCAGTCCACGGTCGATGTTCATATTTTCGAAGCTGAAAGTGTATTCCGCGCCGATCAATGTGGGCAGCGCACCAATCAAGATGGACGTGTTCTTTCCAGCCTGAAACTTAGCAAAAGCGACCGGTACCGGGCCATAAAGCTGGGATAGAGTTTTGTCGGTCGCCAGGAATGGCGTTCCCAAAGCTGGAACCGTATAAGCGCCTGCCTGTACGTAGAACTGAAACCACCCATCGGTCTTCTGCAGGAAGACCTGACCGTTGCTCAACGCTGCCTGCGTATTGCTATCGCCCGGGACGTGGTTCCCCTGCCACATGCCAAAGCCTGTAACTATGCCGTTCACGGAGAGCTTACCCAAGGGTCCAGCGTCAAAGACCGCTGGGGGGAGGTTGGATAAGGGGCCCGTTACGGCGGGGGTACTGAGGGCTGCAGGAGCGGCTGGAGCGGCTGGAGCCGCCGGCGCAGCTGCCTGATCTGCCGGCNNGCTGGAGTTTGGGCTGCGGGCGCGGGTGCGGCTGCAGGATCCGCAGGGGCGTTTTGTGCCGCGCAAACCGAGACTAACCCGCCAAAACAAAGGGCGATTGTGCCGAGAGCTTTTAGATACTCGAATTTCATAACTTCTCCCTGAGATAGATTTATTCTTGAACCCGGTACACGGCGGGGTGCACTGAGGATTGCAAATAGCTATAGCTAAGGAAGCGTGGCCGACTGCCAAAGCGCCTCCCCCAAGCAACATTCCCAACTAGAAAGCGAAAGGAACCTCAAACCGGAACTGAGACGACACTCACAAGCACGGACAGCGGCCCCACGCTCGCCACCGGTGCTACAGGAACATTAGTGCTGTACGTATGCTTTTCGGATGGTAAAGGGAAAAGCCCCACAATGCCAATAGAAATTTTGGATCGGTTCGATTTACCGTGGGCTGCGTCGAGTCTCGCGGGAACTCCAGGCGGGTGATGGGGTTATGGGGCAGATCCAAATTATCTATTAGCAATACGGCCAAGTAGCCAATAGAATAGCCCTTACTCGCAGTGTTCGATTTTGGGCGTTCTCTCAACCATGACGCCGGACATTGCTAAGCATTAGCGTGACTAAGGCCAGTGCGGCGCTGCTCCCAAAGCGTCCACGAATCAGGGCGCAATCACGGTTGCCCAGAGGGCTTTCTCAGGCCCAAAAGGCGCAGGCAACTAAGTTTCTTCTATCGATCTGCATAAGTTATTTCGATTGGACGGTAGCCCTCGGAGAGTGTAAGGTCAGTTAAAAAGGAAATCAGCTCCAAGTTTGAGCCATACAAAAAATTTTGGAAGGGATAGATAATAATGGCCGAAAACGACGCACCTCAAATGCAAGCCACGTTAGGCTTAACCGGGCTGACAATGAACGCTATGGCGCTGATTGCTCCCGGCGCCTTCCTTTGGCTCACTTTCTTGACTCAATCAACCGCCGGAGCAACACCACCGTCGATGTGGATCGGCATCTTGTTCGCCGTGCTTCTGTGCCTGGCGACAGCGGTTTGTTATGCCGAAATGGCGAAGTTGTACCCTGGCACTGGTAGCTCCTACTATTTCGCGGAACAGTCTTTCCTCAACCATGAAAAGGCTTGGCCTTACGCACGCCTTGCGAAATTCATCGTCGGCTGGGGCTCTCACCTGTACTACTGGGTCTACCCGGGCGTGATGGTGGGAACGATGGGAATCATCGCCGGCTATATTGTCGGCACTCTGTGGCCCAGTTTCATGAGCGCGTCCAATCCGGGGCCGATGTTCATGATGCTGATCGCGGTGCTGTTCTCCTTCGCCATCGCCTACATCGCGGCGCGGGGCGTCAACGGCGCCACGTCGGTGAACATCGCGATCAACGTGATTCAGATCAGTGCGCTGCTGGTCTTCTCGGTGATGGCCCTCGGCTACCGCGTCAATCACCCCGCAGGAACGGGCGCGCTGCAGTGGGATTCCATGTCCGGCGATGCTTACAACTACCAGTTCGCAACCGAAAAGCAGACCGTCAACGGGACCGCCACCGACGTGGTTTCGCGTGACGCCAACGGCGTTCCGAAGCCATTGCTCGATTCCGCCGGGAAGCCGGTACCGTTCACCATCGCTTATCCAGAGCACGACGACAAGGGCAACTTCCTGTCGCACCCAACCGCCGGCTCCGTGGTGGGGGTTCATAGCTTCGGGTGGATGTTTGTACAGGCCACCATCGCGATCCTGATTCTAGTGGGTTTTGAATCGGTGACCTCAATGGGAGGCGAGGCCAAGAACCCGAAACGCGACGTTCCGATCGCGGTAATCGTCTCACTGCTGGTACAAGGGTGTTTCTGTTATTTGATTGAGTACTTCGCGGCCCTTTACCTTCTGAATAGCGGGTACACGATGCAAGCCGCTACTGGATCTGCTGCGCCGATCGGCGACCTGATGGTAATGGTCGGCGATGCGCTCTTCGGGCCCGGCAACGGCCGAATGTTCATGCTAATCCAAGCGTTCACCGTAGTTCTGGCGATCATCGGTACGACGCTCTCGTGCATGAACACCGGCGCTCGCGTCACCTACGCGATGGGCAAGGACGATGAATTGTCGGCGGGCCTGGGCTCGCTGCACCACAAGACCCTGACCCCGCACCGCGCCATCTGGACCTTGGCGGTTATTTCCGCCGTGATCGGCTGCTTCGTCGTCATCATGATCTTCGGCGACGCCGGCGCTCTTACCGATGCAACCGTCAAGGCACTGCCACAGGGTTTCTGGTCCAGCTTCGGATATGTCAGTCACGACGTGATGGCGGCAATGCCAAACAGCTTGCTCACGATAACGCTGGCATCGAACTTCGGCACATTCCTGCTCTACATGCTGAGCTGCTTCACCTGCATCGTGGCGTATCATAATCACCCCAGCTTCAACTTCCTGAAGCACCTGGCCATCCCGGTATTCGGGTTGCTAGCGAATCTGGCTTGCATGGCGTTCTATCTGATCGGCCCCTTCATGGGTTTCGGAACCAAGTTGGAACCGTTATGCGCGTTAGGCATCGCGGCCGTGTGGGCCATTTACGGCGGCATCTACTTTCTTCGTTCCAGCAAATCGAAGGGACGAACAACACTTGTCAACAAGCGGTTCATGGCCGCGCAGTAGCGGCATTCTCGGAGGGGCCGCAGCATCATGAGGTCCGGGCGGGCTACCAAGTCCGCCCGTTTTTTTTAATACTCCATGAGCATCCATGAACAATCTGAGTGCCTTGCCTGGCGATAAAGGCATACATTCCGGCGGACAACCATCCACCTCAGGTTTACAGGTGGAGTTCGCGCAGCTTTCGGACCCGGGCCGACAGCGCGAACAAAATGAGGACTATCTCGGACACGTCGCTCCCGATTCGCCCGCCCGCGCGCGCTCGCACGGATGGCTTTTTGTACTGGCGGACGGAGTGGGCGGCACCGAGAAAGGCGAAGTGGCCTCGAAGGCCGCCGTGGAGCATCTCACCGCGGGGTTTCACGAGGCTGCGGCGTCCGAAGGGCTGAGCGCACTGCTGGTACGGCTAGCCCAGGAAGCCAACGTTCATATTTACGAAACCGGGCGGTCTCACAGCCCGGGCGGAACGTCCATGGCGACCACGCTGGTGGCGTGCGCATTCCGCTACGACCGCATGGTGGTGGCGCATGCCGGCGATTCGCGCTGCTATTTGATTCGTCAAGGGCAAGCCCGCTTGATCACGCGCGACCATACGGTAGCTCAGGAACAGGCGCGCATCGGGATCCTGACGGCGAAGGAGGCGTCGGAATCCTCCACACGACACGTTCTGAGCCGCTCGCTTGGCACTGATATGTTCGTCAACATCGAGACCAGCGACATGCAGGTGTACTCGGGCGATGTTCTGCTGTTGTGCTGCGACGGGCTGTATCATTCGGTGCAACAGTCGGAGATGGCGGCGGTAGCGGGCCATGGCGGCGACCTGAATGTCGCGGCAAAACGATTAGTGGACATTGCGAACGACCGGGATGGCAGTGATAATATAAGCGTTCAACTAATCCGAGTTCGAAGCGTGGAACGCGTGGGAATGTATCGGGGACGGCCTTACAAGCTGCGGTAGACCACCGTCCGCCGGGCTCCAGCGCGTTCCCGCGCACCACATGACACTCCATCCCGGCGAGCAACTCGACCACTACCGCATTGAAGGCTTAGTCGCCCGCAGCGGCATGGCATCGATTTTTCGCGCCACGGACATGCGCAACGGCCGCCAAGTGGCGATCAAGATTCCACATCCGGAAATGGAGGCCGATCCCGTGCTTTACGACCGCTTTCAACGCGAGGGCGAAATCGGAGAGAAGCTCGACCACCCGGGCGTGATGAAGGTGCTGGCGGATAACGACCGCAGCCAGCTCTACATGGTGATGGAGTGGGTGAACGGCCGGCTGCTGCGCCAGATTCTGCACGAT
Source organism: Bryobacterales bacterium (assembly GCA_003132905.1). Next base: position 4,946 of record PKZC01000352.1, read on the forward strand.
GCGGGCAAGCTTCCGCTGGAGCGCGCCACCAAAATCGCCGTCAACATCGCGGACGCACTGGATTACATCCATCGCAACGGAGTGGTGCATCGGGACCTGAAACCCGAGAACATCATGATCGACAGTGACGATGGTATCAAGCTGATCGATTTCGGCATAGCGGGCAAGGAAGGCGCGCGGAGGCTGACGTTCGCCAAGCTGTCGCAAGTGATGGGCACGCCGGACTACATCTCACCCGAGCAAGTGAAGGGGAAACGCGGCGATGGACGCAGCGACATCTACGCGCTGGGCGTGATGCTGTACGAAATGCTCACCGGCAAGACGCCGTTCCAGGGGCCGAATCCGTTCGCCATCATGAACGACCGGTTGTTGAACAATCCCATTCCGCCGCGGGAGGTGAATCCGCAGATCTCGCCCGAGGTGCAGGAAGTGATCTATCGGGCGCTGGAGCGGGAGCCGCAGAACCGGTATTCCACGGCCAATGAATTCGCCTGGGATTTGGAGCATCTGGATCAGGTGGGCGTGGCCGATCGTCCGGAGCTACGGGAGTGGAAGGTTCGGAAAACTCCGCTGGCGCGGCAGATTTTGTTTTATGTGGCGATGGCCCTGATACCAGTGGTGATTTTCGGGTTGCTGTTGCTTATTGCGAAACACTGATCTGGCCGCAGATGAACGCAGATAANNATCTGTGTTCATCTGTGGCAAATATTTTTCGTGCTGACAAGCCCTACCGTTGCCAGAAGTCTTCGTTGTGGGTCATGAAATCGGGATAAGCTCCTGCGCCCAGTTCGTATAGATCCAGGCCTTGGCGTTCGCCCTCCACCGCTACTCGTTGCGGTGAGACTCGATTGAGGAGCCAATTCAATCCATACGTCAGCGGCAGAATAAATCCCAGCAGCGTGGCGATGCCGACCAACTGCACGAGCCAGCGCCCGGGAGTGAGAGCGGCCAGGAATCCGGTGGCCAGCAATCCCCACAAACCTGCGACGGCATGTACCGAGACAGAGCCGCCTGGATCGTCAACGGCTAGATNNCTCCACCGAATAGACGACTAACGCCCCCGCGATCAATCCGATGATCACGGCAGCTGCTGGACGCACCACGGCGCAGCCCGCGCTTACCGCGACTAATCCCGCCACCCATCCGTTGGCGCACAAAGACGCATCGGTCTTGCCAAAGCGCGTGCGCGTGATGGCAGCCACCGAGAGCGCGGCCGATCCAGCGGCCAATGCGGTATTCACGGCGATCAGCACCGTGCGGCTGGCTTCGACGCCGGTGAAGAGAATGGCGCCAGCGCCGTTCAGGCCCAGCCATCCCAGCCACGCGAAGAAACAGCCCAGCAAAACAAAAACAGCATTATGCCCCGGCAGCGCGGACGGCACTCCATCGGGATTGAACTTGCCGCGCCGAGGACCCAGGATCCAGGTGATGGAGAGCGCTGTCAATCCACCGGCAACTTGAATGACACCTGCACCGCCGCTATCGATGAAGCCCAATTGCGCGAGCCATCCGCCTCCCCAGGCCCAATGCGCAAATAACGGATAAGTTATGCCGGCGAGCAGGACGGTGGAGGCACAGCAGGCGCCGAGACGCCACCGGTCCGCGCCACTGCCGAGCGGGATGATCGCGGCCAGGCCCACGCTCATTAATCCAAAGAGCGCCGCGAGCGACGACCATCCTCCCAGTTCCAAGCCGCGTAAGAAGTAGTTACCCGCGCCGATCCAGTTCCAATCTTTGCCGGCGGCATGCAGCGCGAACGCTGGTTGTCCCGCTCCTCCCTGCCAGGCCGCGCCGACGGCAAAGTAAACCAAGGCTGCGACCGCGATGACGCACAGCGCGCTCAACATGGAATGAGCCGCATTGCGGAAGCGTCCCAGCCCGGCGTTGATCAGAGCCAGACCCGCCGTGGCGCAAGGAATGAGGAGCACCATCAGGAAGCAAAGCGCCGCCGTGGTTTCGGACAGCGCTGGAATGCGTATGGGCGTCACTTGCGTTCCCTGCTCGGAATCAAGTGCGCGCGAAAGACCAGCGTCAGTCCTAGAATCTCTACTCCCAGCGCGACTAGCACAAAGCTAGCTTGGGATGGCCCGGCTGGCAACAGCGCGATGGCGGCCAGAACAATGATCCATCCGCCCAACATCAACAAGAACCCGATCGGCTTCATGAAAAATTTGGTTTATTATAGCAGCGCGCGCCTGTTGCGCGACTGGCTTGTGCGTTAATAAAATGATGGACGACGCAGCCGAACAGCCGTTCCACAGCATCGAAAGCGCTCACGAATTCATGACGGTGCTCGAGAACGTGATCGCCGATGCGCAACGCGAGTTGGAGACCCTGCTGGCCGACGCTAACAATGCCAGTGACGACCGCAGAACCGAGGCGTTGCGCCTGGCGCTGTTCAAAATCTCTCAGCTTGAAACCCACACCCGCAAGAGCCGGCGCATCCTGAACGATCTGGGATTGATCCGTTCGCTACTGGTGCGAGGCTAATAGCGCCTATTCGATTTCAAAATCGGCCGTACGTTTGAACTCTTTGCCCGCATCGTCCACGGCCTTGATCTCAACCTTGTAGGAACCCGGACCAAGAGACTCGGTGGGAATCTTGCCGGCCAACGGAACGGTCGGGCTTCCTTTTTGAGCAGGCAATCCCACGCGCAACAGCCCGGTGTCTTCCTTCTGCGCGCCGGTTTTGCCGTCCAGCACGCGCAGGTCGAACGCCACCACCGGCGGCCCGGACTGGGTGCTGTTCACGAGCAGCGGCTCGTAGAGTTCGGCGTAAAAAGCGACTAGGTCGCCCTTCTTGAAATGATTGGATCCGTAGGGCACCAACTGCATGCCGTCGGCGATCAGCGGCACTCGATCCTCTAGCAGCAGAGCATCCAGGCCGGTTCCGAGTTCGGAAGCCTTGTGCACTTGCTTGCTAAGCGCTACGCCGCTCATGCTGAATTGCTTCTCATCGTAAGCGTCGATTGCGAGCGGCATCTCCACTTTTCCAAAGCTCTCGCCGCTGGAGGCGAACACGACTTTCAAATTGTACTTGCCCGACGCCACATCGAACTGGTTTTCGTAGTGCATAGGCTGTTCTTTAAACGCTTCCATCTGCTTCTTGTCGTCGAAATCGATCTTCAGGGCATCGCTGAAGCGCGCGCCCACGGTTCCGTTCGGAAGGTACGCCAACCCGAGAATGTTGATCGTTGCGTGCAGCTTGCCTTTCTCTTTTTCGAACTTCACCTTGTCGGTAGCGATTTCCATAGCCACGTTCACGCGGGCCACATTAGGAGCGGTGTAGAAGAACGGAAGCTGCATCGAGGCGGTGACGGTGCCGGCCTGGGCCGCGGCTGCGCGAGTCTCCAGATCCTTCTCGGAGGAATTGCCGGCCAGCAAATCCTGGGGACGCGAATTGCAATAGCCGGTGCGGGCGCGTACTTCGGTGCCCCCGCGGTCAACTTTGACGCGCAAGATGTGGCAGGTTCCCTCTTCCGATTCCGGCGGCGTGTATCCAAGGATGTAATATTCGCCTTGCTCCTTACCAATTTTGGTCATGGCCCCCACCAGGTCGTTGGTTTCGTGAATCACGAAGCCGCCGGTGCCTGCCGCCAGCATGAACATGATGTTCTGATTGGTCGTGGTGCTGTCGGGAAGTTGCGGAATGATCATGCGTGTCTGATTGTTCGGGTTCGACCACGGCGAATTATTTCCATACGGATTCATGGACGGCGATCCCACCGCGCCTCGGCCAGGAGTTCCAGTGGTCCCGCCGGGGGTCCCGCCGGTAGGCCCGGCACTTGGAGCGCGACCTCCGCCCGATGATCCAACCGGAGCGCCACCACCAACACCGCCTCCCGCATGGCCGCCGCCACCTCCGCCGGTCCCACCGCCGCCCTTCTGGGGAATGAAGAACGCCATTCCACCTGGGCTGTACGACGCGGGCACGAATCGAACTGAGTTATCCGGCGCGGTCATGCGCGCTTGTGGCGTGGCAGCCACCAAGCCACGCACGTCAATGGGATAAATCGCCACGTTCGACTTGTTGCACGCGCTAATCGCCGCCGTAGCCTCAGACATGATTTCGGGAGTCAAAGGAAAACCGCCGGTGATGAGGATCACGGTCTTGCGCCCCTGGATGGAGCTTAGGCTTTTGGCGAGATCCTTCACCGCATAAAGCACGTCGCGAGCGCCAAAACTGGCCATTTCAGCGCTGAGCTGCGGCGCATTTGTGTCGGACGCATTCGGATCGACGGAAGAAAACTTGATTCCGTTCACGACATTTTTCAGCCTGGCGGTATCTTCCGTGAAATTCTGCGCGATGCGTAGCGCGCCGCCAAAATTGACAATCGCCATCAGGCGATTCGGACCGCCGTTGATGTCGATGAACTTGGTTGCGGCTTGCCGGGCGCGCGCCTGATCGCCGATTTCCATGGTGGAGTTGTCGAAGAAGAGTACCAGATAATGCTTCTGCGGATTGGAGGGTGAGTTCGATCCCGCTTCCGACGAAAAACTCTTGATTTGCTGCTCTTTGTTGTCTTCCCAAACTTTGAAATCCTTGGCTTCCAGGTCGTGGATGTAGTTCCCTTTCTTATCGGTCACCACGGTGTCCACCAGCACGAGCTTGGTTTCCGTGCGGATGATCGCCCCGGAATCCGCCGCTGGAGCCTGCGCGCGAGCCGCCGGATAAACCGCCAGCAGAGCGAGAGCCGCGGCTGAACACATCATGCGTTTAAAATTCACGATCGCACCTCCATCTCAAAAAGCTTCAAGGAATTTCGACGACGCCGTTGCGCGCCGCCATCGTTTGTCCTTCTGAATCCCGCACTACCAGTCGGATCACGTAGCTGCCTGGCGACACATCAAAGTTGGTTCTTACGGTGATGCCTGACTCCAACAACTTCTCCAACGTTGTGTCCAGAAGCCGCATCTGAAGTGTCTTTTCCATGCCGGTTATGTAGTTTCCATTTCGGTCGAACACGCCGGAAAATATCTTCAGATTGTCGTTATTGCGGCCGTCCGCCTTGCGGAAGCGCAGATTCCTCACGCTCACGCGCGCCAGCACGGCGATCCTAGCCGCCACGTCGCTCGATTTGAAGAACTGTAAATGCAAGTCGAGCGGAATATCCTGCAGTTCGTCCCGCGAAAACATGGCCTCCTGGATTTCCCGCTTGGCATCTTCTTCCGGATCGGCCAAATGTTTGGGGGCGTAATAGCCGCGCCGCGCTTGCAGATCTAGCCCGTGCGAATTGACTAGCTTCACCTTGAGCGGGTGATAAGCGCCATCCAGCTTCAAGTTTTGCGGCGAGAATCCCAGAACATACACGAATTCCGGCGCGGCGGCCACCTGGTTTAAGCCCGACTTGAGGTCGTTATTGTTGTGAAAATATCGCCCGCCCGTCGCATCTGCCAATTCCGCCATGATGTCCTCGTCGGCCAGCGCGCTCTGACGAAGATATTGGTCCTTTAATCTCAAAACGTCGGGACCGCCGGCCGTCGTAGGAGTGCTCGCGTCACCGCCCGGAACCAAGGCATACAGGCCCCGCGCATTCAGGGAGCTGATGCGCACATTGGCGCGAATGGCGCGGTCCATGATCTCGGTTTCTTCCTGGCGTAATTCGTCAGTGAGAAAAAATCCCGAAGACACGAAGACGAGAACCCGTTCGCCGGGCGCCGCAGAGAGGCGTCGAATGGCGCCTTCGAGCACCGTGAACGCCAGCCGGGTATCGCGCTCACCGAGACTTACCACGCGAGCTGCAGTACCTTGGGAAAGGCTCTCGGCGCTTTGTTCGGCTTGCTGCGCCGATCCGGGAGTTTGTGGACCGGGCGGCGGCGGTTCGCAGCTCGCCAGCACCTCCTGGGCCGCGGCATGCAGCGCGGTAGCGTCGTTCTTGTTACGGATCAGATCGGCCATGTAGTAGGTGAGATCCGGACACTCGGACCCGGCGGGTCCCAGGGTTGGCCGCGCCATCAGCTTCATCAGCGCCTCGTGCAGCTTCACGCGGTCGTCAGTGAAATCCTGATTGCCCAGGCCCGAAGTGGTGAAGACGGCCGCGCGCGTAGTTGGACCCAGCGATTCGGAAAAGTGACGATCGGCGGCATCGCGGGCTTGGATCAGATCCGCTGTGGTGGTATGAACATCGTCAAAAAGATAAAGGACAAAGCGTTGTGCGATTGGCGCGGCCGGTGACGCTGGCGCGGGCGCTGCGGACTTATCTATTTCAGCTTCGTCGGTCGCAACCTCTACTGGAATGGCCGTCTCGCCCGCCTTTTCCACGGAAAATCTTGCGATCACTTGCGGCTTGCCCTTGTCGAAAAGCTGGAAGTCTTCCTTTTTCAACGTTCCAACGGCTTTTCCGTGGGCATCTCGAACCACCACCGGCACCATCACGAGATTTACTTTGGCGCTGAAAGTGGCGGGCGCGTCGTGAGAAGACATTTCGGCTGTTACGGCCGGTGCAGCATTTTGGGGAGGCGCACTCTGCTGGGACGTATTCTGGGGAGCTTGGCCGCGCCCGGAAATCACGCCCACCAGCAATAGAACCGCCGCTGCGCCCCTCACCTGCATTTTGGAGTTAACTCCTCTACTGGTGGACAATTCTACTGCATTTGCTGGAGCGTCGCGTTATCGCCGCATAAAATAGAGACATGCCACGCGCATTCTGGCTCATTGCCATCTTCTCCGCCATTCTAGGCGGACAACTCCAGGCCCAACCGTCTGCTCGCCAGGTGGATCGCTTCTTCGACGATGTCTATTTCAAGTTCAATCCAACTAATCCAACTATAGGCACATCCAGCGGCTTTCACCAATATGACGCGCTGTTAGAAGATTACTCGAAGGCCGCCGTCGATGCCCAGATCCGGAGCCTTCACAGCGCCGAAAAAGAGTTCTCGGCGTTGCCCGCCGATCCCGACCGGGATCTCATCCTGAATTACATCCGCGCGACACTGCTGGATCTGGAACAGGTGCGAACCTGGGAGAAAAATCCCGATATCTACTCGAGCGGGGTGACCAATAGCATCTTCGTGATTATGAGCCGTACCTTTGCGCCGCCGGGGGCGAGACTGCAATCGGTAATCGCGCGAGAGCGGCAGTTCCCAGCGGTATTCGAGGCGGCCCGCGCCAATCTGAAAAATCCTCCGCGAATTTACACCGAAATTGCGATCGAGCAACTGCCCGGCATCGTCAGCTTTTTTCAGAACGACGTCCCCGCTGCGTTCAAGCAGGTGACGGACGCAAAACTGCTGGCTGAATTCCAACAGTCCAACGCAAGGTCGATCGACGTCCTGAAGCGCTATGAAGATTTCCTCAAGAACGATCTTTTGGCGCGCTCGGGCGGCGACTTTCGCATCGGCGCAGATCTCTTTCACCAGAAGCTGCTGTACGAAGAGATGGTCGACCTTCCGCTGGACAAGCTGCTCGAAATCGGAATGGCCGACCTGCGGCGCAACCAACAGGCATTCCAGCAAACCGCGGCGAAGATCGATCCTGCCAAAACCCCGCAGCAGATTCTGGATGAATCTACCCACGACCATCCCGCGCCCGATCGTCTGCTGCAATCGTTTCGCGATGTCCTGGGCGGATTGAAGGACTACATCATCGCCAAAGGGATTGTCACCATTCCTTCGCCCGTATTGCCCATCCTGGAAGAAACACCTCCCTTTATGCGAGCTCTGACCACGGCCTCGATGGACACGCCCGGGCCATACGAAAAAATAGCCAAGGAAGCCTTCTTCAACGTAACTTTGCCCGAGCCGTCCTGGACTCCCCAGCAAGTGGAAGAACACATGGAAGGCTTCAATCGCGGCACCATCATCAGTACCGCGATTCACGAAGCGTACCCGGGGCATTACGTCCAATTCCTGTGGATGCAGACCATCTCCTCGAAGGTACGCAAGCTTTTGGGCGCCAATTCCAATGCCGAGGGCTGGGCGCACTACTGCGAGCAGATGATGCTGGACGAAGGTTACGGCAACGGCGATCTGAAGCTGCGGCTGGGCCAGTTGCAAGACGCCCTGCTCCGCGACGCCCGGTACATCGTCGGATTAGAAATGCACACCGGGCAGATGAGCTATGAACAGGGGATCGATTTTTTCGTTCATGAAGGCTATCAGAGCCGGACCAACGGCGAGCGAGAAACCAAGCGCGGCACCAGCAATCCAACCTATCTGTATTACACGCTGGGCAAGCTCGAGATCCTGAAGCTTCGCGAGGATTACCAGAAGTTGCGGGGCAGCGCCTTTACCCTGAAGGAGTTTCATGATCGATTTATGAGTGAAGGCACGCCGCCGATCAGAATCGTGCGAAGGGCGCTGCTGGGAAACGATTCGCCGGTGCTGTGAATCTCAATTAAAGCGCGGCAGCAATTCCAGATCTTCCTTGGGCACCGCTTCCAATGGATATCCGGCGCGACGCCAGGCGCGCAAGCCGCCCGCAATCACGTAAGCATCAAAACCTTTTTCCCGCAACAAGTGCGCCACACGGGCGCTGGTGGCTTCGCGTAGTCAAGTGCAATACAAATAGATGGGCGTGTCCTTGGGCAGCGTTTCGATGAATGCTTCCAAATTGTTCGGCTCGATACGGATGGAGCCGCGCACGCGCTGCTCGCCTTCGTCGTAATAGCCGTGGCTGCGCACGTCGGCGATGATAATATCCGGCGCGCCTTCCAGCTTCAGGCGGGCTTCGACATCGCTCACCCGCACGCGGCGCACGGATCGATTCAAGCGATAGCGAGCATACAACCAGGCCCGATAGCACACGAACCCGATCACGCCTATCAGGACCACCCACCCCACGGCGCGGCTGAAAGCCTGCAATCCGCCAGCGAGCATGCGGAAAACGTCGCGAAACAGATAGCCCAGCGCTCCGTACGCCAGCGTATACAGCAGCACGCCGCCGAAGTCGAATCGTAAAAACTGCGAGGCGCGCATGTGCATGCTGCCCGCCAGCGGCGGCGCCATGGTGTTCACACCGGGAAGGAACTTGGCAAACAGCAGAGTGGTGCGGCCGCGCTTATAGAACCACTTTGCTGAGCGCAAAATGCAAACCTCAGGGCTCAGCGAGAGGCCACATAGAAAACCGAGCAAGGTCCAACCGGACAAGCGCCCGGCAATATATAGCGTAGTATCGCCGAGGAGCATTGCGCCAATTGCGACGCCAAAAGCGGCCGCCGGATGTAGACCACCTGCCGCAGCCGCGGCGCCGCCCGCCAAAAGCGCCAATGCTCCGGGTACAGGCAGGCCGATGGCTTCCATCAGTAAGGCCACGAACAAACTTGTATAGCCGTATCTCGCGATGACACTCAAAATGTCCGGCATCTTAACCATTATGACCGGACGGCCGTCACGGTTACCTCTGCGTAGAAACGGGACTCTTAGTAGTCTAACAATTGGAGTACTATTTCATGCCGAACACACTAAATGGAAAACGAATCGCCATCCTCGCAACCGACGGTGTCGAACAAGTGGAATTAACCGAACCTCGCAAGGCGTTGGATGCGGCGGGCGCGAAAACAGAGCTGATTTCTCCCGCCAAGGGCAAATTGCAAGCCTGGAAGCACATGGACAAAGGCGATCAGATCGCGGTGGACGTTGACCTGGATACCGCCAATCCTAGCAACTATGACGCACTGGTGTTGCCCGGCGGCGTCGCCAATCCGGATCAGCTGCGCATGCTGCCGAAAGCGGTGCATTTCGTGAAAAGCTTCTTTGAAGAAGGCAAGCCTGTTGCTGCTATTTGCCACGCTCCCTGGATGCTGGTGGAAGCGGGCGTGGTGCGCGGGAAGACAGTGACATCGTGGCCATCTCTGCATACCGACCTGGAAAACGCCGGTGCGAAATGGGTGGATCGCGAGGTAGTGGAAGATGACGGTCTGGTGACCAGCCGCAAGCCCGACGACCTTCCGGCATTCAACAAGAAGATCGTGGAAGTGTTCAGCGAAGCATCGCATCGCGAGCCCCAGCCCGTGGGTCCGGCGCGGACGAACCATCGGTCCTAGCTTCCTAAGACGACTGGATTTGAGTCAGCAGCGCGGTGGCCTGTTTTTCGAGGTCGCCGTGCTGCGCAATCAGATCTTGAAGTTGTTGCTGGGCGCGCGGGATATCATGCTCGGCAATGAGCCCCTTCGCTAGATAGAAGCGGGCACGTTCCAGATAAGGATTGTCGCCCGACATCGTTAGAGTGCGCAGTTCCTGTATCCCTGCAATGCGGTTATCCGACAACAGCAGAGAAATCCCTAAATAGAATCTGGCAGCCGCGAAGTCCGGCTTAGAATCAGCCACGGTTCGTAGCGCCTGCGCGGCGTCGGCGTACTTTCGCTGTGTATACTTCGCCATTGCGGCTCGGAAGACTTGCGGTGTAACTGGATCCGGCTTATATCCCGGAGCTTCAAATGCGGCCAGAAATTCGAAGCGCTCGTCCGGAATGGCGCTCGTGGTGGCGCTTGGCGGACGCCCACCCGCTACGCGCCCGATGCCGGGTTCTTCACGCGACGTCCACGCCAACCAAGCAAAGACGCTCATGGCCACGAGCATGATGAATGCCGTGAATCCGTAGATTCCAATCCAAAATCGATTTTCAGGTTTGATTTTCAAAGCTTGCGGCGATTACCTTCCAGCATAGCAATCGTGCCATGGTTTGCGAGCCGAACCGCGGGCAATCATTGTCATCGGAGATTCATTCCATTGCAACGAAAGATTTGTAATGCGCTGTTACAGTTCGTTAAACCGAGCCCCCAGTCAGTAGCAAGGAGGCCGCAAATGTTTTAAAGAAAGGTAATCACCATGAAGAGCAAAGCCATAGTGCTTGGCTGCTTAGCCGCAGCTGCAATGAACTCGTTATACGGCGCTGAAGGCGGTAGCCCCGGGGGCATTCCCCGTCTAGACCACGTGTTCGTGATCATGATGGAGAATCACAGTTACAGTCAGATTCTCAACAATCCAAATGCTCCTTTTATCAATCAACTGTTCAACGATGCGAACAGCGCGACGAACTACTTTGCGATCGCGCATCCGAGTTTGACGAATTATCTGGAGGTTGTGGGAGGCTCAAACTTTGGTGTACATACCGATGGTTATCCGGACTGGCACAGCACTGTGTGCACGCCTAACCTGGCATCCGGGATTGTCGCGACCGACAATCCGCCCAGTCCCAGAGTCTGCCCCATCGTCGGTGAGGGAACCGATGCCGCGACGCCTGCCGTGGATACCACCAACGAGACCACGGGACCTCCGGGCGTGAACAACATCGACGGAATTCAATCCATTCCAGCCGTCACGAATACGTCAGGGAAGACGATTGCCGATCAGCTGGCCGAGGCGGGAAAAACGTGGAAGAGCTACCAGGAAAGCCTGCCGATACAAGGCGCCGACGGCATCGACTACAGCGACGGTTTCTTCACTAGCAAGACTGATTTCACCACCATCAAACCCATTCTCACCCCGCCGCTCACGCAGAGCAATGTGGTTTTGCTTTATGCCGTGAAGCACAATCCGTTTGCGTACTTCACCAGTATCCAGGAAGGCGATGAACCTGGCAGCAGTCTGGCCAACGTAGTTGGCTTCGATAGCCTCTACACAGACCTTGCCTCCGGTCAAGTGCCGGCTTTCTCTTTCATCGCGCCCAACCAGTGCAACGATCAGCACGGACGNNGTACGCCGGCTGGTTACGGCGATCAAGCAATCCCCGATTTGGTTCAAGGGCTATAACGCCATCGTCGTTCTATGGGATGAAAACGATTACAGCGTCGCGCCGGATACGAACCAGGTGATGCTGATCGTAGACACCAGCTACGGGACACATGGCATCCAGAGTTCCCAGCCCTACAATCATTTCTCGCTGCTGAAGTCGATTGAATCGGGCTTAAGCCTGCCGTGCCTGAATCATGCCTGCGACAGCACGGTAAATGTGATGGCGGATCTGTTTTCGCCGCTGTTGTAAGGTTTACGAANNAACCGGCTCCCGCCCAAAAGTGGTTTAAGGTTCAGCAAAGCTGGATTCCACGACTTGCGGTTCCACCGGGTGGAGCGACTTTGCGCGGCGTCCAAATAGAAGCAGGGCCGCCACCACAATTAGAAGCACCAGCTTCACTACTTCGAGCACGCCATAAAGCCCATGCAACCGCCAGAACTGCGTATACGCCACCGAACCTGCGCCGCCACCGAAATCAATCAGCCGGCCAAACGCGATCATCTGCGGCGTCACTTCAAAATGCTGGAATAGGGCCAGGATCACCGTCACGCCGGTCAGCCCTGCGAGCAGGCGGTTTTTGATAGAGAGCAATAGCATGGCCGTCAGCAGCGCGCCCAGAGCGATCTGCGCCAGCTCCCACGTCAAGAAAAAAAGCCGGTTCTCTTCGCCCGCCAAGTAGCGCAGTAACAGCCGCGCATTCTCGGGACCAAGCGATTGGAATATTTGGGCGGCTTCCGGCGGCGGGGCTGCCAGCACGCGATCCACCGTGCCGAAGTTTTGAGTGGCTACAAAGATCATGAAGCCGCTGCCCAGGATCAGACAACCCGCCAGAAATGCCGCGATTCGATGCCGATGCATGTCCTTCTGTCTTTCAGTTTATCGCACGGGCCCCATGAGCAAAGCGGCCAAAGCCCGTTGAGCTAAACTGAAATCGACATGCCACAGCGCGTCCACAAAACGGAAGCGGGAGGGAATCAGATGCCACCTCCAGCGGGAGTCATCCTCAAACCACCAGTCACCATGGAAGACCTGAAGACCGACATCGAGTGTGACCCGGAGGGCGCGGAAGAATTTGTAGCTTTGATCCGGGCGCTTCGCAAAGAGGGCTCCCGTCCCATCGCACTTTGATGAGTGCCACAACGCTCGCAGTTGTGGATACCGACGTGGTTTCATTCCTGTTCAAGTCCCATTCCCTCGCTCCCGCATATCAGGCCATTCTCGCCGGCAGGCCCTTGGGGGGTTCACTGATCACGCTTGCTGAAATCGAATACGGCATAGAGGTGAAGAACTGGGGCACCAATCGGCGCGACCTGATGCGCCGATTCCTAGGGCGCTTTACACCTTTTTTACTGCCGGACGAGGAAACCGCTCGCCTGTGGGCGCAGGTCAAAAGCGGCTGCGAGAAAAAGGGCCGCCCCATCACATTTGCCGACGCCTGGATTGCAGCCGCAGCGTTGCAGTTGAACGCTCCTCTTGCCACGCACAACGCCAGCGATTACGCCGCTGTGGAGAACCTGGTCATCCTGACGGCCGCGACAACGGCCTGATAGGAATCTGAAAGCTCCCTTCATTGCCCGTTCCTAGTTACAGGTGCTCCGCGCGGGACATGTCGGTCAGGCAAGAAGAAACCGCAATAAGCACACCAGGGAACGGCTCTCGTTAGACCGTCGATGACGACGCCGACCAATCCTGGAATAAACCGTATGATCTTCAATGGCCGATGTCTAAAGTCGCTTCAATAGTGTTGACCTGCGCTTCTAATGTCAAGTTTCGACTGATGTTCCGGCTGCCCTGTGTCGGATTTTGTCCGATGCATTTTGCCTGAGACTGAAAATACGGACCTTCGGCCTCGATTCAATTAGACGCAGCCCAGTGGGATTTGGCGGTAGACTTGGAACTTCGCAACAAAATGGCGGCTGCTGAACCCGTTCCAAGAACCGGTGCGTACCACCACTGATGACAAATCTCACCCAGTGGGCCACGGCTCATGACTTAATGACGAAAGCGCGTTGTTTCGCGAAGAGGAGCTTCCATGTACACAGAATCAACCCCTTACCGACCGAAAGGGATCGTGAAACAAGGAACGCGGGTGGCCCAGCCGCCGCCTATCCTCATGGCATGATGAAATGCGCATGCGCGGCGTCTACATTCTGTGCTCTCTAGCCTGCGCAGCCGTCCTCGCACATGCGCAGGACCCTTTCGAGATACACGTTTACGAATACGAAACGCTGCACCCCGGCCAATTTACTCTGGAGACGCACCTCAACTACACCGGCAGCGGCACGAAGAATTACGAGGGCTCTGTCGCTCCTTTCCAAGACCAATTTCATGCCACCGTGGAACTCACGGCCGGGCTTACCGATAACATTTCCATCGGCTTTATGGAACTCAACGCGCACCGTCCCGATCATGCATTCCAATACGCAGGCTGGCGCGTGCTGCCCCACTTTTATGTGCCCGAGGCATGGCACTGGCCGGTGCAGGCAGGCCTGGTTACGGAATTCTCCTTTCAGAACACCACCTATGAAGAGAACTCGCGGCGGGTTGAGGTCCGGCCTATTTTGGAGAAGACCTTCCACAAGTTTCAAGCCGACTTTAATCCTGTGTTCGAGCGCGCGCTGCATGGCCCGGGAACGCAGGCGGGGTGGAATTTCGAGCCGGCCGCGCGTATCGCTTACGAAGCCACCGAACGATTCTCGCCGAGCCTCGAATATTACACTGAGCTAGGCGCGCTCTTTGATTTTCTGCCCCTCGATCAACAGGTTCACCAGATACTTCCGGGAGGGGATCTCAAGCTCGCGAAGAACCTTCTTTGGAGCTTCGGCGTGGGAATCGGCATGACACCGGCAGGGGAACGCCTCGTCTACAAATCGCGCTTCGAATTTACTTTCGGCCGCGATCACTGATGTAGCAACTCGTGCGCTATACTCACGTTCACTGAGAGCTTGCCCGGCAATGAAGTTACTCACCAAGTTCAATCTCATATTGATCGCTTTGTTCGCAGCCGGCTCCCTGCTGATCGCCTTCACTGCCTATCGATTTCTGACGCGGAATGCGCGCAACCAGGTGATCCAGCAGGCCGAGTTGATGATCGAGAGCGCGCGCTCCACGCGGCAATATACGGCGAACGAGTTGGCGCCGCTACTGGAAACAGTTCCCGCTCATAAGACGCGCTTCCTGCCCGAAACCATTCCTTTCTACGCAGCCACGGTCACGTTCGACTATCTGCGGAAGCAGTACCCGGAGTATTCCTACAAAGAGGCGGCGCTGAACCCGTCCAACCTGCGCGATCGCGCCGTGGATTGGGAGGCGGATTTGATCAGCTACTTCCGCAATCACGCGGGCGAGAAGGAGGTGGTGGGTGAACGCGACACCCCCACCGGCCGCATGTTGTATATCGCGCGGCCCATCGCAACCGAGCAGGCCTGCATGGAGTGTCACAGCCAGCCTTCGGAAGCGCCGCCTGCGATCGTGCAAACCTATGGCAGCGTGAACGGCTTCGGCTGGAAACCGAACGAAACAGTGGCGGCGCAGATTGTTTCGGTCCCCATGGCGTTGCCCATCCAAATCGCACGTAGCGCATTTCGCACGCTGATGATTTACCTGCTAGCGGGCTTCGCGATCTCGCTCGCGGCGGTAGACGCAGCCATCCTCGTTCTTGTGATCCATCCGGTTCGCAAGCTCTCGGACATGGCTGACCGCATCAGCACCGGCGACATGAGCCTTCCCGAGCTCCTGGTGCATGGCCGGGACGAAATCAGCGGTCTCACGGCGTCGTTCAACCGGATGTTCGTGAGCCTCCAGAAGGCGTTCCGGCTGCTGAACGGCTGAGGGCGCGCGGCATGCTAGCAAGGAACTGCTCGCGTTTGCTGGTCGAGCTGATCTCCTGCGCCAGCGTTTGATACAGATCGTTCAAAGTGCGGTTTTCGGGCGCGGCGCGCTTCACCAGGATGTGAGCGATGGGCCCGATAAAGGTGGCAAGGTCTTTGCTGATCCGATCCAGATCGGCATCGCTATGTACGGAAACTTCCCGATCCACGGCAGCGGGCAAGCTTTTCACCGCCACGGTTGCGGTCTCATTCAACCGGACGGAATCCAACGCATTGAGGAACTCCTGGGCGCTCGAGAATCGTTCGGCCGGGCTCTTGGCGAGGGCCTTCAGGACGATCCGCGCGAGTTCGGGAGGCACCTGCGGATTCACATCGGCCGGCGACTTGGGCGTCTGATGTAAGTGCGCCGCGATAATCGCGTAAGCCCCGCCGGGTGCATCGAAGGCTGGGCGGCCGGCCACCATTTCGTACAGCATCGCGCCGGTGGAATAAACATCCGATCGCGCGTCGGCGCGCTCGCCGCGAGCCTGCTCGGGCGAAATGTAATAGGGCGAACCGAGCAGCGTTCCCGGCTGCGTTAGCTCGGAATCCGGTGCGGCTGGGGTCACCGATGCCGCCAGTCCGAAATCCAGCAGCTTCACCACGCCGTGGGAGGCGATCATTACGTTGGACGGCTTGATATCGCGATGCACCACGCCTTGTGAGTGGGCGTAAACCAGCGCCGCCTGCACCTGGGCCGCATATTCCAGGGCCTGTCCCAGCGTGATTCCCGGCGAATGAAGCTTGTCGCGCAGGCTGACGCCCTCCACGAACTCCATCACCATGACTAACTCATCGCGATGGCGAAATGCGTTGTGCAGGGCTGCGATGTGGGGATGCTCCAGGCTGGCTTGCAGGCGGATCTCGCGCAGGAACCGCTCCGCCATCTCTGGCGACGCCGTGGCATTCGGCAGAATGACTTTCAGTGCCTCAACGCGTTGGGAGATGGCGTGGCGGACCTTATATACCGACCCCATGCCGCCGACGCCGAGCGGAGCTAGAACCTCGTAGTCGCCAATGCGATCGCCGGACGCCAAGACTATCTTGCCCGGAGGCATAGCTCGATAATGGCAAGTTTGGGCTGTCTACGGCAAGACGGGCGATTGCTCCGAGGCCGACGGCGAGTGCTAAAGCATTGTTTTGTAAAGGCCGATAGTAGAGCGTGCATGCTCCAACCCGATCTTGGCGTCGGTTGTCCTGGCCAAGACGAATTGCGGCGTTGTCCAGCGTCTCGGCTATGCTGCTCGGGTTTGCCGTGTTACTCGGATGGTCCGTGCATTCCGCGTTTCTCATTCAGCTTGCGCCCCATCTGCCTCCCATGCAGCGCGCTACCGCTGTGAATTTTGTCCTGATCGGAATCGCATTTCTGGGAATCGTCTTAAATTGGCCGCGACTCGTATTTATCGGTTCTGCCGTCACGGCGGTTGTGGCACTGATAGCCCTTGTTGTTGGCCGCATGTCGCCCGCTACAGCCCTCTGTTTCCTTCTCTTTGCCGCGGGCTTTGTACTAGCGCAAACCAGCTCGCTCAACCGTCGATCCATCGTGCTGGGGGTTCCCGGATTAGCGGTTTCCGCTATAGGCGCCACCTGCTGCATCAGCTTGATCTGGGGAAGTGGCGCGGCGTTTGCCCTGGCCACCCCAACTCGGATCGGTCTCCACACGGCTGGCGGATTCCTGCTAATCGGGATCGGTGTCTGCGCGTTGGCCTGGGATATGATTCAACCGGGGTTGGGCGAGCCGGTCTGGGTGCCCATCGGCGTTACCATCTTTGTTGCCACCGTGCGGCTTGGTTTGTTGCAGGCGTTCTCGGCCAAGCACCAGACCGGATTTTCCTCCGCCCTGACGCTGCTGGGAGCGTTAGCGGGTGCGTTGGTTTTCGGGGTGTTCGTCCGTGTGGCCTTAAAGGCGCGCCTGCAGCGCGACGCTTTGCGGGAAGTGAATCAAAAACTGGAAGTGGAGATGACGGAACGGAAGCGGGCTGAAGAAGGCGCGCGGGCCGCAAATCGGGCCAAGAGCGAGTTCCTGGCNNTTCCTCGCCAACATGAGCCATGAGATTCGCACGCCGATGAACGGAATTCTCGGAATGGTCGATCTGGCTCTCGATACTGCGCTCGATCCCGAACAACGGGATTATCTGGAAACCGCTCAGGAATCCGCACACGGCCTGATGACGGTGATTAACGACATTCTGGACTTCTCCAAAATTGAAGCCGGAAAGTTGAATCTAGAGACCGTTAACTTCAGTCTGCGAGAAAGCCTGGCGCAGGCCATGAAGCCGCTTGCCATCCGGGCCCAGCAGAAGGGTTTAGGTCTGAATTGCACAGTCGATCCGCAAGTGGTGGATCTGTTGGCCGGCGATCCGGTGCGCTTGCGCCAAGTTATCGTAAACCTGGTGGGAAATGCCATCAAATTTACCAACTCAGGCGCGGTGACGGTAACGGCGCACAAAGAGTCTCAAGAAGGCAACCAGACGACAGTCCACTTCATTGTCAAAGATACCGGTATCGGAATTCCCAGGGAAAGACAAAAGGACATCTTTTTTTCCTTTACTCAAGCCGACAATTCCACCACCCGCAAGTATGGGGGAACGGGCCTGGGGCTCACTATCTCGCACCGGCTGACCGAGATGCTGGGCGGCCGGATCTGGGTGGAAAGCGAACCGGGCCGGGGCAGCTCGTTTCATTTCACGGCACGCTTCGACATTGCAAGGGATGCGAAAGCAGCGGAGGAAAAGACCCTTCTGCAGCCGGCATCATCGTCAGCCTGCTAAATCGGCGAACGCTCAAAATCGTGCGCCATTTCCTGGCCTACGCCTCCGAAAGCGGTGTTGATTTCGAGGGCGCGCTGCAGCGCAGCTTCCACATGAGGCAGCACATTCTCACGCCCGATGTGTTCGAGGAAGTCGCCTTTTTGGAGCAATCGCGCGGGCTGATCCCGCGCTCCGCACAGCAGCAGTGTTTTGCCCGACTTGCGCAGCCGATTCGCGAATACTTCCAGGGCGTGCAGGCCTGTTGCATCGAGCGCCGTCATATTGCGTAGCCGCACAATAACAACAGGCGGGAAGGCATTCAGGTCGGCCGTGGCTTCGGCTAGCTTTTCGGTAGTTCCAAATAAGAAAGGACCGTGGATCCGCAAGATGGCCACATACCAAGGCAGCTGCTTGTCCTGCAGCACATGCGGACGGCCGTCGCGAATATATTCTTCGGTCACAGGCGCGACCGTCGTGGTTTGCGAGATCCGATAGATGTACAGCAGCGCCGCCAATACCATGCCCACCTCGACGGCCACGGTCAGATCAGCCAAAACCGTCAGCGCAAAAGTGACGGCCCACACCGCGATGTCGGCCCGCGGAGAGGCGCACGATTGTGCCAATCTCCCTCCACTCGCCCATGTTGTAGGCCACAACAAACAGAACGGCGGCGAGCGTAGCGAGAGGAACATAGCGGGCCAGAGGAGCGGCCACCACCAGCACAATCAGCAGCGTGAATGCGTGGATAATTCCGGCAATGGGTGTTCTGGCGCCGGCCCGGATATTGGTTGCCGTGCGTGCAATCGCACCCGTGGCAGGAATGCCGCCAAATAAGGGCGAGACGAAATTGGCGATGCCCTGCGCCACCAGTTCCACGTTGGAATTGTGCTTGGTTCCGCTCATGCTGTCGGCCACCACGGCCGAAAGCAGGCTCTCTACCGCGGCCAAAAGCGCCACCGTCATGGCGGAGGGAAATAGAAGCAGCATGTGATCCAGTTGGAATGTGGGAATGGTAAGTTTCGGAAAGCCTGCCGGAATTCCCCCGAACTTGGTCCCGATGGTTTCGAGGGGAAGGTGCAGCAGCGCG
>PKZC01000160.1 GCA_003132905.1 Bryobacterales bacterium
ACCGCCGCGATCTATGCCGCGCGCGCCAATCTGAAGCCGTTGGTTGTCGCCGGACACGAGCCGGGCGGCCAGCTCTCGCTCACCACGCTGGTCGAAAACTTTCCGGGATTTCCCGAGGGGATCGACGGGCCGGTTCTGGTGGAGAACATTAAGAAGCAGGCCGAGCATTTTGGCGCTGAGTACCTGCACGGCACGGTGATCGAGGCCGATCTCTCGAAGCGTCCGTTCCGCCTGAAAGTGGATCATGAATGGCTGGAAACCCGCACGCTGATTATTGCGTCGGGCGCTTCGGCGCGCTGGCTGAACCTGCCCAACGAGCAGAAGCTCATCGGCCACGGTGTCAGCAGTTGCGCCACTTGCGATGGGTTCTTTTATCGCGGCAAGAAGATCATGGTGGTGGGCGGTGGCGATACCGCGATGGAAGAGGCCAACTTCCTGACGCGCTTTGGAGAAGAAGTGGCGCTGGTGCACCGCCGCGACAACTTTCGCGCCTCGAAGATTATGTTGGAGCGCGCGCTCAACAATCCCAAGATCAAGATGTTCCCGAACACCGTCGTCGAAGACGTGTACGATGCCAGCCAGCACCTGGTAACCGGCGTAAAGCTGCGCAACCTGCTGACGGACGAAATCTGGGAGCGCGACGTGGACGGCTTCTTCGTGGCTATCGGTCACATCCCCAACACCGCGCCCTTCGTGGGCCAGATCGATCTTGACCCCGACGGCTACATCGTTTCGCATGGCGGCGCGCGCACCAACGTGACGGGCGTATTTCACGCCGGCGACGTCCAGGACCGGACATATCGCCAAGCCATCACGGCGGCGGGCGCAGGCTGCATGGCGGCCATTGAAGTAGAGCGTTTTCTCGAAACCGAAGGGCATTAAGACTGGCGCACCTCTGCGCGCCTTCCGTATACAATCGCTAAATGCGCAAAGTCATCCTTACCGCGGGCATCACGCTTGATGGCTACGTCGCCCGGCCTGACGGATCGGTGGACTACCTCGTCATGACCAAAGATGCCGAGGCAATGATGGGCCGTCTTTTCGCCAGCATCGACATCGTCGTCATGGGGCGCAAGACCCTGGATGCGGTAGTCGCCATGACCGGTAGTTCTTACAAATCTCCCGGCGGAGTCCCGACTTTTGTTTTCTCTCGCACTCTGCCGCCCGGTGAACGCGATGGCGTCACGTTCGTCAAGCAGTCGCCGGCGGCGTTTCTTCGCAAAATCCGCGCGCATCGCGGCAAGCATATCTGTCACATGGGCGGCGGCGAGCTGGCGCGTAGTTTCCTCGCAGCCGATCTGATCGACGAACTATTCCTGGGCGTTGTTCCGATCCTGCTTGGCGATGGCATTCCGCTGTTCCCGGGGGGCTTCCCACAACGCGACTTCGCTTTGGTAGAGAATAAGACTTACTCGAAAAGTCAGATCGCGCTCACGTATCGGCGTGTTCGTTCGAAAAGGAAACGCAAATGAAAACCTGCCTATGCCTCTCGGTTATTCTCTGTTGGGCCGCCTTCGCGCAAACCGCGACGCCCACGGGTTCCATCACCGGCACTCTTTTCGATTCCATTGGCGACCCCGTCGAGAATAATGTGGTTCAGGCCAAGAACACGGAGTCGGGCGCGGTGTTCAAAGCAACGACATCCGCACAGGGCAAATACACGATCGCGGATCTGCCGCCCGGCTCCTATGATGTGACGGGGTCCGCTCCTGGTCTGACAGCTTTCGTGAAAAAAGGGGTGGCAGTGCAGGCATCGCAGACCGCATCGCTCGATCTTCGGCTCGGCGACACTACTCAGCTCAACACGCTGGGCGAAGATCGCCTGCGGGTAACCGCCGACTTGAAGCGCCATACGCCGCCCTCTGGACCGACGCCGCGCACCTTGGACGGCAAGCCCGATCTTTCCGGAGTCTGGTGGAATCCCCGCACGGTTGAACCTGGCAAGCCGGAGTTCCTTCCCTCGGCCATTGCAATCACGAACCATCGTCATGAGGTCAACAACGCGGAAAGCCCGCAGGCGCATTGCCTGCCTTCGGGTCCGCTGCGCAACGGACCGCTCTGGCAGTTTGTTCAAAGCAAGGATTACCTGGTCTACATTTCCGATGACGAGAGCCCCGGCTTCCATCAAATTTACTTAGACGGCCGCGGCCATCCGGCCGATCCGAATCCCGCCTGGTATGGGCATTCGATCGGTCATTGGGACGGAGACACCCTAGTGGTAGATCGCGTGGCGTTCGACCCCAGAGTTTGGCTGGATATTGAATCGCACCCACACTCGGACAAGCTGCATATCATCGAGCGCTACCATCGCGCCGATATGGGGCACCTGGAAATCGAAATCACGGTTGACGATCCGGGCGTGCTCGCAAAACCCTGGACTCAAAAACGTGTCGCCGATCTGGCGAACGAAGAAATCTTCGAGTTCATCTGTACGGAAAATAATCGCGACATCCCGCACCTGGTTGGCAAGTAGCTCGGCGCTGCGCGTTTAGATCTCGGGATAAAATTCGAAGAACGCATCGAGCGACTGCATCAATTGCTTCCGAATTTCGTCCTCGCCGCCTTCTAGAAGATGCATGGTGACTTGGGCCTTTTTGCCACTCTTGAGGGTGACTTCCGCGTCGCCGACTTTTTCCAGTTCGTCCGCCGGAAGCAGGCGCATGCCGTAAATGAGTGCGAGTTTGGCCATGCCTCATTCTAGTGCATGCCCATTTGCGGGCACGCACTTTGTGGGGGCGCATCGACGTTGTCGACGCGGCGATTCGCGATACAGGCACACTTTCTGATAGCCAGTCGCGCTGCTAACCCCCAATAGCCAATTGACAATAGCATTCGGGTGGTAGGGACGGGCAGATTCGAACTGCCGACCTGTCGCTTAGGAGGCGACCGGCACCATTCATCACTCCGCTCACAACGGCTCTCGCCTGTGCCCTCACCGAGCGGTCGCACATTACTCTACGCCACAACAATTCTGGTAGGGACGGGCAGATTCGAACTGCCGACCTGTCGCTTAGGAGGCGACCGCTCTATCCATCTGAGCTACGTCCCCGCATACTGTCACTATTGATTCTAAGATACTTCGGGCTCGTTGAATTCTTCTAGTTAGTAAAGTAGCTTGAGCGAAAGCTGAATTTGGCGCGAAGTTCCGGCGGTGTGATTGATGACGCCGAAACCCGGGCCCGTCACGATGTTCGCGGGCAGTCCAAAGTTGACGATATTGAAAACGTTGAAGAACTCGGCGCGAAATTGAAGTTTGACCGACTCGCGGCCCAATGGCGTCTCTTTCAGCAGAGAAACATCGAGGTTATGGAACGGCGGCCCACGGAAAGTGTCGCGCCCCAAGGTCCCGAAGAGACCCTGGTTCGGCCCTGTCCCACCCGGCACATTGATGGGCACCGAAAAGAACGACGCATTGTTCGCGCCCAAACCGAAATAATCTTCTCGCACGGTCCGGCTGGTGGAAAGATCCGGCGTGCCGATCTGGTCTGGACGGTCCGCGCCAATCGATCCAGCGCCAGTCTGCTGGATGCCCGAATAGACCGTGAAAGGCAATCCGCTCGTCAATGTCACTAATCCAAACGATTGCCAGCCCGAAGTGAATCCACGAACAAATCGATTCGACGACAGCCAGCGCCCAGGCAACCAGCGATTCATCGGCAGGTCCTGGACCACGCTGAGAGTAAAAACGTTTCTGACATCGAACGTTGAAGGGCCCTTTTCGGCGCGCGTGTCGAAAGGATTTTGCGGCGCGGACTGTTGGACAAAGCCATTCGAAGGACCATTGAACTGCCCCACCACGGAGCTGGCGTCGTCCAGCGACTTACTCAGCGTGTAATTGGCTTGAAAACCGGTTCCAAATCGCGTGGAGGTTTTTTGCAGACCGGTTTGGAGGGAGTGGAATGTGGAATGTGCCCGGTTTGTAATGATCTGTTCGGGACCGAAACCGCCGATCACTTGGCCGGCAGAGTTGAAATTCGTATATGGCGCGAACCCTGGCGATGCTCCACCGTAGCCGTTGGGAAACGATATGGCCGGCAACCCCACGCCAACGGTGGCAACATAAGACGCGCTCGCATGGATATCGCCGAAGTCGCGTTCCAATCCGGACGTGTAAGTGCCGATGTAACCATTGCGAAAGTTCCCAGCGACGCCGGTGACGTTCAGCGCGCGAATCTGGTGGCCGGGTGTCAGGGCAGCCAGGTCGTCTTCAAATCGCTGTAGATCCCAGGCCGTGTTGGGAGGAACATCAGTGGTGCGGCCGGTTGCGAAGAGCGGCTGCCCCTGCGTGGTAAAGAGCTCGGGCAACTGGAATTGGGTAACTGAGTTTTGAAATTGGACGGAAGATTCCGGTGCGGCGGAAATATAGGGGCTAATAACGAAAGGATTCGTGCTGGTGATGAAGTTGGTCTGAAAGATGTTGGGGAGCAGAGTCGTAATCCCGGCGGCCGCATGAAAAACGGTATGGCGGTCCAAGCTCCAGTCCACGCTCAAGCGCGGCGCCCAACCGTTCCAGTCGGTCTTATATGCGGGGTGCAGATTAACCAGAAGCTCCTGTGTCGTGACAGCGCCGCTCGTCACGAACTCTGGACCGGATGCGCGATCGGTTGGTTCGTGCAAAGGCGTGTTCACCTCGTACCGCAGGCCGTAAGTCACCAGGAGATTTCCTGTGGCTTTCCACGTGTCCTGAACGTAGGCGTTGTAGGCTTCGCGCCGGATGCCGGTTAATCCCAGGTTCTGGCCTTGTGGCAGCGACTCAGGAGCCACGGCAATCTGATAGGAAAATGGACTGGCCGTGAGGAACGAAGTGAGTGCATCCGGCAGGGGATCGCCCGCCTGAACGCCGCTTCTCCCGCTTTTCGACGTGATGTTTACAGGTGAATAGCTCGTACCTCCTCCGAAAGTGTAAACGCCATTAGGCCCCAAACCGAACACGCCAGTATCGCGGTTCAGACGGACCTCAAAGCCGGCCTTGTAAGTGTGTTTCCCGCGCATGTAAGTCAGATTCGCGCGCGCTTGGTATAAGTTGGACCAAACACCAGTAATGTTTCCGGCGGCTGTATTGAACCCTTCGTAAACGCCGTCGGCGAAGAGGAGCGCGGGCTGGGTCTGATTCAGAGTGCGGAATTGGGGGGTGCTGCGCTCGTAGCCCAAAGAAGCATCCACGATAAGGTGCTCGGATATGGTTCGCGTGTAAGCGGTGCCGGCATTGCGCTGGCGGTCTCGAAACACGATCGCAAAACTGGGATCGATGGCGCTTTGATCCGGATTCGTGAGCGGACCATCGATGTTATCCAGGTTGAAGCGTAAGAACAGCTGGTCCTTGTCCGAAAGGTGATGATCCACCCGGACGGAGAACTGGTCCGTGTTGGTTGTTACGCGGGAAGACGTAGCGTAGGTTCGCGCCCCGTATGGCCCACTTGGATCGTTAGGCAACGGATAACGAGCCATAACGGCGGCGATTTGAGGATTGACGGGCACATACAGCGTGTCGCCGGGGAAAGTGGTGGTGTCGATTCCGCGGCGCTCATCGGCAGTTGGGACGGAAAGGATCTCGGTGCTGCTTAGTATCTGACGGAACCCCTGATATTGTGCAAAATAGAATGTCTTTCCGCGCCCATCGTATAAGCCCGGCAACACCACGGGCCCGCTATTGGTGAAGCCGAATTCGTTGCGCTTGAAGGGCGGGATCCTACCAGGATCGGCGATGGTGCGGCGGTCAAAGAAATTCCGCGCGTCGAACGCGGCATTGCGCACGAATTCGAAGACCGCGCCGTGCATCTGGTCCGTTCCGGATTTTGTAACGATGTCGGTGAAGCTTGCGGCGCCGTGGCCCAGAGAAGCCGCCAGCACACCGGAATCCGACCGGATTTCGTCAATGGCGTCGACATTGAAGTTGGAGAAGGTGGCACCGCCCAACTCGGGATCGCTGGTGTCGATTCCATCCATTGCAAAAACGGCGGCCGTGCCGCGCTGTCCGTTCACCGCGAACTGCTGGGTAAAGTTAGCGGCGCCGTTGGTATCGGTTTGAGCGCCCGCGGCCAACAGCAGGAGCTGGCTGAAGTCGCGTTTGTTGAGCGGCAGGCCGGCAACTTTTTGGCTGGATAATCGCTCGCCGCCGGTCGCGTCCGATGCAGAACCTCCCGTGGCGTGCAACACCAGAATGTTGGAATCGGTAAGCTCCAGCACTCCTTCAAACCGCTCGACCGAAGGAATTTCCACCTCTAGTGACGCGGCCGCGCGGTTCTGCCACTGAACAGTGACAGCGTAGCTGCCTGCGGCGAGGTTGTCGAAATGAAACTGGCCCTCCGCATCAGTCACAGTATGGGGGAGCAACTGCGGCTCGTGGCGGAGGGCGACGATGCATTGCGGGATCGGGTGGCCGAGGCCGTCGCGCAACACACCGGACCAAGAGGCCGCGCTCGCACTCCCGCACAATAGCGACACTGCGGCCATGAGTTTCCCGACACGGAACATCGATTAGTCCGCTGTCAAGGCTGCTTCGGATTCACACGCCAAACCGTCTGCTGTTTGTAGTTTGTCAACCAAATAGAGCCGAGGCCCACTCGAAGCGAATCCCCGCCTGGGCCCACCCATTGTTGGACCATTTTGTTCGTTTCCGGATCTATCCTGCCGAGTGGAACGTCGTGCATCGTCACCCAAACTGATCCCTCGCCGGTCGCGATGTCACCGCCTGGACCCGGAATACCCGCGTCAATGACGGCCACCACACGGCTCGTTTTCGGATCCACGCGCGATACTGTGCCGTCGCCTTGATTGAGCGTCCAGACCGCTCCTTCACCCACCGCGAGAAAACGCGGCGTTTTGCCGACGTTGATGGTGGCAGTGACAAGATTGGTCTGCGGATCCACCTTCGTCAGAGTGTTCTGTTCGGGACTGGTGATCCAGATGGCGTGCTCGCCGTAAGCAGCCGCCACCGATCCCGGCGGCACCGCAATCTCCGCCACTGGTTGATTGGTGGCCGGATCGATGCGCACCAGCGTGCCCCTAGTATCGGTGAGATACCAGATGCTGTCTTCGCTCGCCGCGATGGCTCCTTCCGTGTCGGCAGGACCAAGGGGGATTTTTGCCACCACCTTATTGGTTGCGACATCCACGCGGTAAAGCGCCTTATCGCCGCAGCTGGGCACCCAAATGCTGCCGAACCCCGCTGCCAGGCCCGCGCACGTTATTTTTCCCACCGCAATGATAGCGGCTACTTTGTTAGTCTTCGGATCCAGCCGCGCGATGGAGCCTTTGGGATTATTCCCAATCCAAACGGAATCTGGCAGGATCGTCACCCAATCGGGCGAGCCCTCTACCGGAAACACGGCATCAGGCTGAATGTTTGCGATGGGGCGCTGAACGCCGGGTTCCTTCACGCCCATCGGTGTTGTGTGCTTATGGTCGCCCGAGGGTAGCGCGAACGCAAGAGCAGAATAAATGACGATTGCGGCTGGTCCCAATTTTATCCTCCGATCAATGCTGGCACCCTGCTAGTCGGGCCATATCGTAAAATCTCGAAATGCCATTCGCACTGGAGTCTTCATACGCGCCAGTGCATCGTTCAACTCCAGAAGCTCGCCACGTCCCATATCGAGCGAGTGTTCGTCAGGCTGATATTTGCTTCCGATCTTGTAATCCAGGTACGGCGTCCGGGACTGCTCGATGTGGCAGCCCACAATGTGCGTAACGATTTTTCCTTCCGTGAAGCGGACCATCCGTTCCGTGCTGGCGACGAAGGCGGGAAAGTCTTTCACGTAAAGTCGGCCGGGATAGAGGCTGTCGCCGGCATCCAGGATTCCGGTCTGCCGATCATAGTAGGCCAGGCTAAGCACGTCGTGCCCAGGAATGGGAAACACATCGACAATGCGTCCGCCTAGATCGATCTTTCCGAAGCCGTCGGGCCAATGCGGAATATCGAAAGTTTTCATGGTTGCTTCGACGGTGAGTGGCACAACGACCGTGTTCGCCCGAGCGCGCATCTGGGCGTCCCCGGCAGTGTGATCATCGTGTGAATGGGAATGTCCGACAATCAGTGGCGGCGGCTCCCTGTGATTGCGTGTAGCCCACTCATCGATGACACCCGAGACCGCCGACGCCACGTGCGTTTCACCGGCGCCGGTATCGATCAGAAGGGCCTTTTCGCTGCCGAACAATAAATACAGGAACGGTTTCTCGTAATTGACGCAGCCGTTTTCCCGCAGGATGTACAGGTCGGGATTATAAGCATGGATCTCCCATTCGGGCGCGGCTTCGCAAGTGGGGCCACCCGTTCGCCAAGCCTTAGGAAGTTCACCGGTGCGAACACCTCCGCCGTCGGGTTCCGGGGCCTGCGCCCAGAAACAACTGCAGGCAAGCAACAGCCCCGTGCTGAAATGAATTAATCTCATTGTCGTTAAGCAATAATGTCGTGCATTACCTCTCCCGCGGTATCCGTCAACCGGAAATCGCGTCCGCTATAGCGATAAGTCAACTTCGTATGATCGATTCCCATCAGATAGAGAATGGTGGCGTGCAGGTCGTGGACGTGCGTTCTCTTCTCGACAGCCTTGTAGCCGAAGTCGTCCGTGGCGCCGTAGACCATCCCCTTCTTGACGCCACCACCGGCCAGCCATACCGAGAAACCATAAGGATTATGATCGCGGCCATTCACCACCCCGCCCACGGTTTCGTTGGCCGTCTGGATGGCGGGCGTGCGTCCGAATTCAGTGCCGCAGATGACTAGCGTATCGTCGAGCATTCCGCGCTGCTTCAAGTCTTTGACCACCGCCGCGAAGGGTTGATCGGAATCCTTAGCGAGCTTGCGATAGGACAAAATGTCGGTATGCGCATCCCACGGATCGCCCTTGCTGTAGTAAACCTGCGTCATGCGCACACCTTTTTCCGCGAGTCGCACCGCCATCAGACATCCCAGAGCGGTACTGCCTGGGCCATACATATCGAGCACTGCTTTGCTTTCTTTTGTGACATCGAAGACATCAGGAGCCGAGGTTTGCATGCGATAGGCGGTCTCCATGGCTTTAATGGAACCCTCCAGTTGCGCGTCCTTATCGCCAAGCGCCTGTAGATTCATCTCGTTCAGCTTTTTGAGGAAGTTGACGTCGCGTCTTTGAATCGCTGGATCCACGTCGGCGCCCGTAACATTCGGAATCACCTTGGCTGCATCGAAAGGCTGCCCTTCAATCCATTCGTTCTTGACGTACGTGCCCTGATACATGGCCGGCAGGAATGCAGAGCTCCACAGCGGACTGCCGATAGTAAGGGGCTGCGAAGGACAGAGCACCACATAACCGGGCAGATTCTGGTTCTCAACGCCAAGGCCATAGGTGATCCAGGAACCCATCGACGGCCGGCCGATAATGTTGGCGCCAGTGTTCATCATCGTGATGCAAGGCTCGTGGTTCGGAATCTCCGAATACATGGAGCGCACCATGCAAATCTCATCGGCCACTCCACCGACATGCGGCCAAAGCTCGCTCAGCTCGGTTCCGGATTGGCCGTATTTCTGAAAACTGAACGGCGACTGCATTAGCGTGCCGGTTTTGCGCTGCGTCAGGATAGCTCCGCCGGGCATGGGCTGGCCGTTATACTTTTGCAGCATCGGCTTGGGATCGAAAGTATCCACATGCGAAACGCCGCCATTCATGAAAAGGAAAATAATGCGTTTGGCGCGCGGTTTGAAATGCAGCTTGGGAATGGCGCCGGGCAGAGGTCCCCCGCCGTCTTCAGTAGTGGCCGCCTTCAGCGAAGTGCTGAGCATGTTGGAAAGACCAACCAGGCCCATGCCTCCGCCGATGGCGGACAGAGCTTGGCGCCGAGTGAGTGGTATAGAACATTGATGGCAAGACATATCGGTTCGTTCTCCTTAGTACACGTAAAGAAATTCGTTGGAGCTGATGAGCGCCCAACACAGTGAGTTCAAATCGGAAACCGCAGGCTTGTCCTTCGAGGACGAGTCGGGCTTAGAGGCCATTCCCGCTGCGGCGGAAGTTGAGTCGGGATGCGTGTGCATCAAATCCACGGCGAGGCTGAGTTCGTCGGCTGTGGGTGGCCGTTGATACGCGATGATAAACGCCTGCTTCACCTGCGCCCGTTCGTCCCCCGCGTTCTTGACACGTTCGGCCAGTTGGTCCGCGTTCTTATGCACGAATTCGTTGTTCAGGAAGAACAAGCGCTGCGGCGGCACGTTGGTGGAATAGCGTCGCTCGGCCGAGAGGGTCGCAATCGGCAGGTCGAAGATGGATTGAAAATTGTTCGGGAATACCCGGCTGACGTGCCCATACAATCCGCGGCGAGTCATGTCCGGACCCAGGTCTTGCGACGGTCCGCCCATCTTGAGATCGATCTTGCCGGAAGCGGATAGCACGGCATCCCAGATGCCCTCTGCCTCCAGGCGCCGGCGATTGGCTCGCCAATAAAAACGATTGTCGGGGTCCTTGCCGGTATCGGTTTCCACGACATTGGAACTAAGCTGATAGGTGCGAGACATCAGAATTTCCTTGGTCAACTTCTTCCAGGACATCCCGTTCGCCGAAAATTCGGCCGCCAGATATTCCAGCAGTTCCGGATTCGTCGGCCGCTCGCCCGCCACGCCGAAGTTACTGGGCGTATCTACAATGCCGGTACCCATGTTCCAGCGCCAGATGCGATTCGCGATGACACGGGTGCTGATGGGCTGCGCCAAAATATCCTCGGCCAGTTCCAGCCGGCCGCTACCCTTGGTGAACTTCTTGGGCTCTCCTTCGGAAAACACGGTCAAGAACGCACGCGGCGCATCCTCGCCGAAGCTGAAAGGATTGCCTCGAACGTAGACTTTCAGGTCTGCTGGCTGCTTGTTATCTTCCAGGCCGTAGACATACGGATAGGGCGGCGGCATGGCCTTTTTGAACGCGTCCAGATCGCCCCGCAAGTGCTTGATGTGCGACTGGAATTCAGGATTCAAGCGCTTTTCGAGCGCCCAGTCGGTGAGCTTCAGCAACGCCGGCGGCTGCTTGTCCAGAAGAAATGCACCTTGATATTCAGACAAATCCTCATCGAACATGTCCTTCCACAGGTAGCTTTCTTCGCGGTCCAGACCCTTCACTTCAATGGAATAAGGATTCAGATCGCGCTTGATCCCATTGGGCAGCAGGTCGAACTTTTCTTCTTCTTTGTACTTTGCCAGCGCCGCGTCTTCCTGCTCCTTCACCTTGGCGTGCAACTTGTCCACTTCGACGGCCTTGACTTGGAAGTCATGCGCCAAGGCTTTGGCTTCATCCGTTGTCCCGCCTCGCGCGATCATCTCCTGCCACGCTTTCAGGTAGCTGTAGTTGACGGGCTTCTTCTTGAGGAAATGCACCCAGCGTTCCAGCATCTCCGAATCTAGCTTGGCGTCCTCGGAAATACTGGCCACAGTCGCGCCCTTCTCTTTGCCCACGCGCCACGCGGCCAGCATGTAATCTTCTGTTTGCGCGAACAGGGTTTGTGCGTACAGGTTGGAGGCGCCATCCAGGAACGTCTTGAGAGCTTTCTCTTTATCCTCGAGTTCCGTCTTCCTTTTCTCGCTGTCGTCGACGGCGGATTTTGGAACCAAGGGATAGGCGTGATAATTGGTGCTGGCAAAAACGCTGCCCAGGGCGTAATAATCCTTCGTCAGGATCGGATCGTATTTGTGATCGTGGCAGCGGGCGCNNTTGTGATCGTGGCAGCGCGCGCAACCCACGGTGAGACCCAGAAATGTTTTCGAAGTCGCGTCGATTTTGTCATTCCATTCATCGGCGCGTTGGATGGGCGGCGAATTGGCGTCATAGGCCCACACACCGAGACCATTCATCGCCACGCCGGGAAGTACTTTGGCGCGGACTTTTTCGTCCATCAGGTCCCCGGCCAACTGCGCCTTAACGAATATGTCGTACGGCATGTCGTCATTCATGGACTTGACCAGCCAATCGCGAAACACATAGGCGTTGGTATAACGCTCCACATGTTCCGCATCCTGATTGATGTTGTAGTCGTCTTCGCCATAGCGCACCANNACATTTCGCCGTAGTGGGGCGAAGCTAGAAGCCGATCCACAACTTTCTCATACGCATTCGGGGACTTGTCCGCTTCGAAGGCCTGCACCTCTTCGTAGGTGGGCGGAAGGCCGGTCAAATCATAAGTCACCCGGCGCAGCAGCGTGCGCCGATCGGCTGCGGACGCCGGCTTAAGGTCGTCCTTTTCTAAACGCGACAGCACGAACCGGTCAATGTTATTGATGGGCCACGCAGTGTCCTGTACCTTAGGAATCTCAGGCCGTTTCAACGGCTGGAACGACCAGAAGTTTCGCCTTCCAGCGGTGATAAAGTTCTTCGACGATTTGGGAACATCCGTTGCGGGCCAATAGGCGCCGTCCTTGATCCAAGTGGTCAGATCGGCGATCTGAGCCGCAGTGAGCGCGCTACTGCCTTGCGGCATTCGAGCGGCGCTGTCAGTCGAGCTCACTCTGCTGATGAGCGGACTCTTCTCCGGAGAGCCGGGCACGATCGCCGGACCAGAATGGCCCCCTGTTAATACTCCATCCCTGGAATCTATCCGCAAGCCACCCATCATCGAACTGGTGTGACAGGCGAAACACTGCTGCGCCAGGACGGGCCGGATATGACTTTCGAAAAACTCCTTCTTTTCCGGAGTCAGATCCGGCGTTTGCCCGGCCAGCAATAAGGGCAAGAGCAACGAGCTAAGTGCGAATCGCGTCATCTTCTTAGTAGACGTAAAGAAATTCGTTGCNNAGCGAGTTCAAGTCAGAGACCCGGGGCTTGTCCTTTGCCGACGAGTCTGGCTTCGAGGCCATTGCCGCAGCGGCGGGCGCAGGGTCTGGATGCGTGTGCATCAGGTCTACAGCCAGGCTTAGTTCGTCCGCCGTGGGCGGTCTTTGATATGCGAGAATAAACGCCTGCTTCACCTGGGCCTTCTCATCGCCGGCGCTTTTCACGCGTTCCTCTAGCGCGTCGGCATTCTTATGGACGAACTCGTTGTTCAAAAAGAACAGACGTTGGGGAGGCACGTTGGTGGTGTAACGGGNNTTGCGACCGGTAAGTCGAAAGTCGACTGAAAATTATTTGGAAACACGCGGCTGATGTGGCCGTATAGTCCACGCCGCGTCATATCCGGTGTCAGTTCTGCCGAGGGGCCGCCCATCTTGAGATCGATCT
>PKZC01000270.1 GCA_003132905.1 Bryobacterales bacterium
CGCATCACTGCTGTAGATCAGAGCGGAAAAAGCTTTGTCAGCGATGTTTCCGAGGGCGATTTATGGCTGTTTCCGCCCGGAATTCCGCATTCCATCCAGGGCTTGGGTCCGGATGGCTGCCGATTCTTGCTGGTCTTCGACGACGGAAACTTTGACGAGTTCCACACTTTCCTGATCACCGATTGGATGTCTCACACACCGAAGGAAGTGCTGGCGAAGAATTTCAATGTGCCTGCCTCGACTTTTGACAACGTTCCGAAGAAAGAATTGTTTATCTTTCAAACCGGCCTTCCCGGCGATCTGAAAGCCGAGCAGGCGCAGAGCTCACAGGGCACCGGGATGGTGCCCAAGAGTTTTGACTTCAAAGCCAGCACCATGCAACCGACCAAGGTGACGGCTGGCGGCAGTGTGAAGATCATCGATTCCAAAATCTTTCCGGTGACGCCCATTTCGGCCGCAATCGTCACGCTGAAGCCCGGCGGTCTGCGCGAATTGCACTGGCACCCGAACGCCGACGAGTGGCAGTATTACATCACAGGCAAGGGGCGGATGACGCTTTTCATCGCTGGCTCGGATGCCCGAACCATGGATTTTGAAGAGGGCGACGTGGGATACGTTCCGATTTCCAATCCTCATTACATCGAGAACACCGGCGACTCGGACTTGTTGTTTCTTGAAATGTTCAGGACCGCCGACTATCAGGACATTTCATTAGCGGAATGGATGGCGCACACGCCTCATCTGCTCATGGATCAACATCTGCAGGTTGGAACATCGATGCTCGACGCGATCCCGAAGCAGGAGATCGTCGTGAGGCCGGTATAGAAGGACACCATTCCAAACGACGGCGGCATCAAGCGGGACGATAGCGCCGAGACAGGCGACGAAGAAGTGGGCCCACCGATGGCGCTGGTCCTGAGGATGAAAGCGAACTGCTGAACCAAGCCGATTTAGATGACCTGACGGTGCTGGATGCGGACGATCCTAGCCTGGGGCTGACTGATATTGGCGATGTTCCGCCCGAAGATTGGGCGGCGGATACTGGACCCACGCATTCGGCCGAAGAGAAGAATCGTATCGCCTGGGATCAGCTGAAATCGAAGCCCAGTCACAAGGGGACGAGTTCAGTGAAGCTTACTTGGAGTGCACTGCCACGCAGCTCAAGGCAGAATTGGCGGATGACCTTCTCGGCAGCTTCACACAGTTTGACCAGTAGGCGACAAACCCAGCTGCCGTAGAGAGGATCTCCTCCAGGTGGATCGGCTTGCAGATGTACGAGTTCGCCCCGGCTTGGTAGCATCGGTCGATTTCATCCGCATTGGTGGAGCCGGACATGATTACCACGGGCTTGCTTTTCAGTTCCTCACAGCTTCGGATAGGTTCCAAAACTTCGAAACCGCTGGAGCCGGGGAAGATTCAGATCCAACAGGACCACATCACAAGATTGAACCGGCCTTTGCTCGTTGGCAAGGTATTCTACCGCTTCCACGCTGTCCTTCACATGAGTGATTTCGATAGGCAGACCGGTCTTGCCCAAGGCGGTCCGCAGCATTTGGGCGTCGGCCGGATTGTCTTCCACCATCAAAATACGGAGCATGCGTGATGGTAGACCCAGTAGCGCTACTTTTGTTTCCGATTTGGTAACGTGAAGTTAAAGGTAGCGCCTTCCCCCTGTTTCGATTCTACCCAGATGCGGCCTCTGTGCCGTTCGACAATCCGTTTACAGACTGCCAGCCCTATGCCGGTGCCCGGATACTCGGAGCCGTGGACAACAATCCTTCAGCTTTGTCACCGTTAGGTAATGTCGAACTGAAAGATCTGGTAACGGAACGAGCGTGAATGCTGTCTACTATTTTTCAGGCGGCTGAAGCGGAAGCCGTATCTAGCTTGCGAAGGAGGAATCGGAGCAATGCCGCGTCAGCTCGCCAAACTCCTTCGGCTCTGGAAAAAACAAACCCAAGCACCAGGAAACGCCAGACCTGCCTTTGATATTCCGTTCAAACAAGAAGTGACGAACGAGGTTTCGGAGCTGGCGGGGACCCTGCTGGTACGCTTGGGCGGTTGTTCCGCGATGCAAGTACGCCCGGAGCCGGAGCACCGCGAGAGCGTTCTGATCCGAATTGTGCCGATGGCGAGAGCAACACATCTTCAGGGCGACGCGCCTTGGCAAAACGCAGCAGACGTCCAATTACAAAGCTGGATCCAATCGGACTCTGCGATTTGGCAGTGGCTGGTTGCCAGGGGTATCGATTGCGACAAGGTAGAGCGGCGGTTGGCTGCCCTTCCCTCGCCCATGCGCCGCTCGAAGACCCCCGCTTTCCGACCGAAACCTTCTCTCTCTCTGCCCTAATTTGAAAGCTCGAGAGGCGTTTGTAATCGGCGCGGGACCCAACGGTTTCACAGCGGCGATTCTTCTGGCGCAGGCAGGACTCCGGACTACAATTCTTGAAGCGGAAGCAAGTGTGGGTGGGGGCCTTCGCTCGGCCGAACTGACCCTGCCGGGGTTTGCACACGATATTTGTTCGGCGGTTCATCCGATGGCGCTCAGTTCGCCCGCGTTTGCCGGTTTCCCGCTGGCTGAACATGGACTGGAATGGATTCAGCCGCCGCTGCCGTTAGCGCATCCATTCGATGATGGATCGGCCGCCGTTTTGCACCGATCCGTGGAAGAAACTTGTGTGGGGTTGGGGGTGGATGGTCCTGCGTACGCGCGGGTGGTGACGCCGCTGGTAGAGCGATGGCAGGAGCTTGCGTCCGAGATTCTGCAGCCCATGTTGCATATCCCGAGCAACCCGCTGCTGCTTGCCCGATTCGGATGGCAGGCATGGCATCCGGCGGCGGCCCTGGCCCGGCGATTGTTCCGAACTTCAGCGGCACAAGCGCTATTCGGCGGGCTTGCGGCCCACTCCATGCTTCCCTTGGATGCGCCTGGATCGGCCGCCTTCGGCTGGGCGCTCGCCATTGCAGCTCATGCGGTTGGGTGGCCGATTCCGCGCGGCGGTTCGCAGCAAATCGCGAATGCACTGGCGTCGTATTTTACGTCGCTCGGGGGCAAGATCGTCACCGGCGCGCGAGTTCGGTCCTTGGATGACCTTCAGGCGGAAGCTGAAATCCCGGTGGGCGAGGCGCTGGTGCTGTGCGATCTCACGCCCCGGCAGTTTCTTGAAATCGCGGGGGAACGGATTTCGGGACGGTTCCGGAATCGGCTGCAGCGCTATCGCTATGGCCCAGGGGTCTTCAAGATCGATTGGGCGCTCAGCCGGCCGACGCCATGGAAGGCACCCGAGTGCGCCAACGCCGGTACGCTGCACCTGGGTGGGTCGCTCGAGGAAATCGAACAGTCAGAAAAGGATGCGGCGGAAGGTAGGATTAACGAGCGGCCATTTGTCTTATTCGCACAACCTAGCGTTTTCGATAGCAGCCGCGCGCCAGCGGGAAGTCATACGGCTTGGGCCTATTGCCACGTCCCTCATGGCTGCAGCGTGGATATGACTTCCCGCATCGAGGCGCAAGTGGAGCGTTTTGCTCCGGGATTTGGCGATGCGATTCTAGCGCGCCACACGTTTACGCCCGCCGAACTCGAGCAGCACAACGGAAACCTGGTGGGCGGCGATATCTCGGGTGGCTTAAACAGCCTTCAGCAATTAATCTTTCGGCCAACCCGGAGCCTCTACCGGACTCCACTCAAGAACGTGTATCTCTGCTCGGCTTCCACGCCCCCCGGCGGCGGAGTGCACGGCATGTGCGGTTACCATGCCGCGCGACTCGCATTGCGGAAAATCTAACGTTCCGCCGATCCTGGCTCGGCAATCTTGCCGTGAACGCCCGCAGTGACAGTGTCAGGCAATACATGAGCGAGCGTCGCCTGGACTTTGTTCTTAAAGGAACCGGCCACAATGTGGTCTTTCCCAGCCATCAGCGCCTCGAAGCCCTGGCGAGCGACCTCAGCAGGATCATCCTTCTTTTCGGCGCCAACTTTCGTATCCTCCATGCCGGCCCGATGGAAGAAGTTCGTCTCGGTGGCTCCGGGCATGAGCGTGGTCACGGTCACTCCGGTGTCCTTTAGCTCATAACGGATTGCTTCGGCGAACGACTTCAGGAACGCCTTGGGCGCCATATACGGCTTCGTAGGGCGCAGGCATCACGCCCGCGATGGATGAGGTGATGAGGATCCGCCCCTGGCCGCGAGCCACCATGTCCTGCAAAATAAGCTTCGTGATATGCACCGACGAAGTGACGTTCAGGTTGATCAGATTGAGCTCCGACGCCGTCTGGGCCGGCGAGATCCACCTGCAGGTCTTGTACCTCCACGCCAAGCGCCGCGAGCCTACGTCGCGCGTCCAGGATTCAGTTGTCCTCGGCCGCGATAAGAAGATCAAAGCCGTGCCGTGCAGACTCCGCGGCGAGCTCATAGCCGATTCCGCTGGATGCGCCCGTTATGACGGCCAATTGTTTCGTGGTGGTTGTATTCATATAAAAGGAACTCGCGGATTAGACTGCTGGAGGCGGTGGGATCGCACAACTAAACAGTTACGCGAAGGTTGCGAAACCGATCTGCGCCCAGACGCTCTAAAGTGAAGAAGCGTGCTACCTACCCCTCGCCCTGGCGGCCAATTTTCCCGAGACGTGCTGGCCGCCGACTGGTCAAAGGCGCAACCGCGCGCCGCATTCGTGCTGGTGCTGGTTATTACTGGAGCGCTTGCGGCGGGCATCCTGGCCGGAAATGCGCGCTACGGGGTCTT
Source organism: Bryobacterales bacterium (assembly GCA_003132905.1). The sequence continues at coordinate 4,743 of PKZC01000270.1, forward strand.
GATTGCGTCTGGTGCGTTTTCGGTTGGCTTTGGATCGTTTCAACAACTACGCAGTTCGCGAATCGTTCCGATGCTGCTGGCGGCGTGCGGTATGTGTGTTTCCAGCTGGGTGGGGACGCTGGCCGGCCTTTCCTCGATTACGGCGGTGATCGCGTGCGCGGCAGCAGCCTTTGCATACGCCGAGATTTCGCGCCGCAACCAGGCTGCGTCGTGGGTGGTGTTGCAATGCGCAATTTGGCTGGTTATTTCCACCGCTTATCCGGTGCATGGTCTGGACGTTCTGGGCCGCGGGCTGCTGATACTGGCGGGCGGACTTCTGCGNNCAGGCCATCGTGACCGCGCTTGTTTGCCGCATCGCAGCCGCCCGCATTCCGGAATGGAGTGGCGCGGCGATTCCGACCAGCGCAACGCAGCCCATCTCGGTCGTCGGGGCGACTCTCGCTATTGCGATCGCTACGATCTTTTATGAAGGGTTATGGCCCGGAGGGGCGCAGAACGGTTATTGGATACCGATGACAGCGCTCATCGTCTTGCGGTCGCGGCTTGGCCAAACCGTGCAGCGGGGTGTGGCGCGGACGGTGGGAACCATGATTGGCGCGTCGCTGGCAACGGTGATTGTCTCGGCGGTTTCACCCGGGCCGTGGGTTCTCGCCACAGGGGTGGCCTTATTCGCATGGGCCAGTTACACGCTGCTGAACGTCAATTACACCTACTTTGCCGTTTTCCTGACGGGATACGTCGTGTTTCTCCTGTCGCTCGCCAGGGTGAGCGAGCACCCGCTGGTAATCCATCGTGTGCTGTTCACGGCACTAGGGGGAGCGCTGGCGCTCGGGATGCACGCGCTTTCGGATCGCAAAACGTCACGGATTTCCGTCGTGGAACATCCATTAGTAGAAAGCCCATGATCGGAGCAGCGAACGATATCATCGAAAGCAACGTGCCGGCGAGGCTGGACCGGCTGCCTTGGAGCCGCTGGCACTGGACCATCGTGATCGCTCTTGGAATCACCTGGCTTCTCGATGGCCTGGAAACCACGCTGGGCGGCGCATTAGTCGGCATCCTGAAAGACCCGCGCACGCTGCACTTGAGCGATTCCGATATCGGCCTCAGCGCCACGGTTTATCTTGCGGGCGCGGTGATTGGCGCTCTGGTGTTCGGATACGCTACCGACCGGTTGGGCCGCAAGCGTCTGTTCTTCATCACGCTGGGGGTCTATCTGATAGCCACGGCGGCGACCGCGTTCAGCTGGAATTTCTGGAGTTTTTGCCTCTTTCGAAGCCTGACTGGCGCAGGCATCGGCGGCGAATATGCGGCCATCAACTCGGCTGTCGATGAGCTGATCCCCGCTCGCGTGCGAGGCCACGTGGATCTGGTGATCAATTCCACATTCTGGGTGGGCGCGTTCCTGGGATCGCTGGGGTCGGTATTTCTGCTGCATTTGAAATCGGTGCCACCCACGTTGAGCTGGCGCTTCGCGTTTGGTATCGGCGCGGTGCTTGGCCTGGGTGTACTCATGATGCGGCGCTACGTGCCTGAAAGTCCGCGCTGGCTGCTGATCCATGCTCATAAGGGCGAAGCGGAACGGGTGGTGAGCGAAATCGAGGAAAAAGTAGCCCAGGGGCGTCCCCTTCCGCCCGCCGAAGGTGTCATTCGCCTTCAAGTGCAGGACCATACGCCTTGGCGCTCCATCTGGGACGCAATGACGAAGCAGTATCGGGAACGGTCAATACTTGGGTTCTCGTTGATGGTCTCGCAAGCATTCTTCTATAACGCCGTGATGTTCACTTATGGACTGGTGCTGCTTCGCTACTACAACGTACCCGCAGAGTCGATCGGTTACTGGCTGTTGCCGTTGTCCGTCGGGAATTTTCTGGGGCCGCTCGTGATCGGCAGGCTTTTCGACACCGTAGGGCGCAGAATCATGATCACGATCACCTATGCCGCGTCGGGCATTTTGCTCGCGATCGCAAGCTGGCTGTTCCTGAATGGCTGGCTCACGCTTACGACGCAGGCCATAGCGTGGAGCATCATCTTCTTTATCGCGTCGGCGGCGGCGAGCTCGGCATATCTGACGGTAAGCGAGGTGTTTCCGCTGGAGATCCGGGGATTGGCGATTGCGGTCTTCTATGCCTGCGGAACACTGGTGGGCGGCGTTGGTGCACCCGCGTTGTTCGGAGCGCTCACGGAAACCGGATCGCGCCTGATGTTGTTCTGGGGCTACATCGCTGGGGCGGCGCTCATGGTGGGGGCTGCCGGCCTGGANNCAGAATTCAGAAGTCAGAATTCTATTGTACGGCGAGCGTGACTACCGGTAATGAAGTGGCCGATCCCATGCGGACTTGGATTGGCACGGCCGCCCCCGCTGACAGTCCGGACGGCACTTGCGCGTTAATTTGCAGAACACCTGAAACCAAACCAGGCGCCGATCCGACGAAGTTGAGCTGGCAGGGAAGGCCGCCCATGGTGACCGAAACTTGAGCCGTTGGTGAAGGCAAGGGAGCGGACGCGACGAATCCATCTACGCTGGCCGGTGTCGTTACTCCAGCGCCGGTGGCGAAGATGCTAACCCAATCGCCCCGCGCAGCTGGATTCGCCGCCGAGTTCACTGTTCCGTTGCGAGCATTCAAGACGGCGGCTGCGCCATGCCCTGAGCCCGCGATGCTGAAAACGCCCGGTGCGGTGGCCGCAACCTGCAACACTATCGGGTTCGGCATCACGCCCAGGTATTCCAACTGAATCTCCGCTGTGGATTTCCCGGCAACGGCATAAGGCACAACCACGTTCACTTGTCCGGCGGATGCGTAGAGCAAGGGTGCAGGTAGGCCGTTGAAGTAGACCCTCACGCCTGCGAGCGAGTTGGCCACCAAGCGCGGATTCGTCAAGGTAAGGAACGCTGGCGAAGGAGGGCCAAGGGCTGAGCCGAACAGCGAAACAATCTCGCCTGGTGCGATGGGGCCATACTGAAACGTCGCGGCGTTCACCACACCGGCGGCAGCCAAGATGGGTGTGGCATTCGAGAGCCGCAACAATGCCGCGCCATAGCCTGGAATAGTCACCTGCATTTGCGCGGAAGGCGTCAGCGATTGAAGCTGAGGACCGGCGGTTGGGGTTGTGGAATCGAGCGTGACCAGTGTGGCCGAGCTGAATTTGCCAAGCGCGGAAAGATCCAGCGCGAAGGTGCGCGAAACACCAGTACCGTCGTTGTCTTTATAAATATTCTGCACGGCATGGTTGGACATCAGGATCACAACCGACCCATCTGGATTTCGTAGCGCAAGCGTGTGCGTATCCAGGCCATACATCGCGCCCGTATGATCGATCCAGAGGCAACAGCCCGACGAAGCGGTTTGCAGTATGTCCTGGCCCGGCGGCGAAGGCAGCCAATGGGAAAGATAATAATCGACCCAATAGCTCAGGGTGGGGTTAGCAGAAGAATCCGTCTCGCCGAACTGCGCGTTGGAAGAAAAGTCCCAATGATAGAGAGCCTGCGCGCCGGCTTGGCCGAGCAACTCAAACACCAGGGAGCGCCAGGCGGCGAAGAACGGACTGCTGCCGCGCGGGTCCAAAACGAATGGCGTGCCATTGCAATAGCTCAGGCCGTTGCTGAGGGCATAGTCGGCATTGACGTTGTTCTCGGTCACCCAAACGGGCACCGAAGCCAGCTTCGGCTGCGTGGCGAGTTCCGAGTAGATATAACTGACCTCGTTAGCGAAGTTGATGATGGATGGAAAGATCGCATCGTCGGTGGCTAGCTGGCTGCAGGTGGAATAGAAATGCGTCGCGAGCACGTCCACGGGGGCGGTTACATTCGACACGAACGTGGGCAGGAAGCTCTCGGCGGCCTGTCCGTCATCGGAAAGCTCGACGGCCGCGAATTTGATGGAAGGGTCGGCCTGCGCCATGGCTGGGACCATAGTGTTGTAAAGATCGACGTAATTTTGCGGCGTAAGACCGTTACCATTCGGCTCATTAAAGATGCCCCACCACGTGATGGGATACGGGCTCGGGCTTTCAAAATGAGTGCCGCTCACGTCAAACCCGCCGGTGTTGTAATAGCGAACCAGATTTGCGCTCATGGCGGCAAACGCATCCACGCTCGCGGGAAGCAGAGTGCCGTTCGCATCGTTCATGAAAGCAGGCGCCCCGGCGATTTGAAATTCCGGACTATGATCGCCGGAGCTTTGAATGGGCGCGACGAACGGGTCAAGCTGCGAGAAATCCCAGACGCCGGGAGCGGTAAGCGGGTCGCTCGAAGGGACTAACTGGACGCGGGTGTGCTGCGGCTGAAGTGCGTCCAAGGCGGGCAGAGCTTGGGGCGTTTGCTCGAAGAATTGATAGCTCCAGTTGATCAGTTGAAAAGAAGTCGACATGGCCACCTGCAAGCGTCCCTTTATGCCAGCCGACGTATTGATCTGATTGCTCACCTGCACGTTGACCGTAGACGATTGGGCCGAGGCAAAGAAGGCGCAGAGCAACATTGTGGCCGGCACTGTTACGAAAAGCGCGCGCTGGTACATGCTTGATTTCTTTTTAGACGTAGCCTCTGGCTTTTCGTTCCACGTTGGGCCACTCTGCTACCGTGAGCTGATGGACGCCATGAGCTCCACGAAGCGGCTCTTGCCGTGGCTGGTTGCAGTCGCATTCTTTATGGAATCGCTGGACACGACGATTCTAAACACCGCGGTACCCACCATCGCGGCGGCATTGAAGGTAGCCCCGCTGAGCATGAAAGCGGTGCTGTCCAGCTATACACTCAGCCTGGCGGTGTTCATCCCGATCAGCGGCTGGATGGCGGACCGGTTCGGAACGCGCCGGGTCTTCGCTTCCGCTATTGGGCTGTTCACCCTGGGATCACTGCTGTGCGGCCTATCGAACAACATCCACGTACTGGTGGCCGACCGGGTTTTACAAGGCTGTGGCGGAGCAATGATGGTGCCCGTGGGACGCCTGACGCTGGTACGAACCTTTGCCAAGTCTGAGCTGATTCGCGCCATGAGCTTCGTGGCCATTCCGGCGCTGGTTGGTCCCATGCTCGGGCCCATAGCGGGCGGCCTGATCGTTGGATATTTTCATTGGCGCGTTATCTTTTTCTTGAATCTTCCCATTGGCATTGCCGGTTTATGCTTGGTCTATCTGCATCTGCCCGACTATCGGGAGAAGTCGAACCCGCTGGATATTGTCGGCCTGATCCTGTTTGGGGCCGGTATTGCCCTGCTGTCGTATGTGCTCGAAGTGTTCGGCGAGCATACGTTGACTCTGCGCGAGATTCTGGCGCTGCTGGCCATTTCGATCGCGCTGTTAGCCGGTTATGGAATTCACGCCGCCAGTTTCCCTTTTCCACTGCTGGCTCTGGGCCATTTTCGGATTCGCACTTTTCGCGCGGCCGTGAGCGGAAGCTTCTTCACGCGGCTGGGCATGGGCGGGATCCCGTTCATCCTTCCGCTGCTCTATCAGGTGGGGCTTGGGTTTACGCCCATCCAATCGGGCCTGCTGATCATGCCGCAAGCCATTGCTGCGATGAGCTTGAAGATGACCATGCCACGCATTCTGGGCCGCTTCGGATACCGCGGCGTGCTCATTTCGAATACTGTGATTCTCGGCGCGCTCATTCTCCTTTTTTCAACAATAGGAGTGGGCACACCGGTCTGGTTCATCGTGATGCTGGCGTTTTGCTACGGATTCTTCAGCTCGCTTCAATATACCAGCATGAACACTTTGGTCTATGCCGACGTGAACGAAGAGCAGACCAGCGGCGCGAGTTCCATCGCCAGCACCACACAACAGATGTCGATCAGCTTCGGCGTCGCCACCGCCTCGCTGCTTACCGCCCTCTTCATTCCAGATCGCTTTCACACCAGCGCGCCTGAAATGATCCACGGCATCCACTATGCCCTTTTCGTGCTTGGAGGCATCACGGTCTTGTCTACGATCGTTTTTTGGGAACTGAAAAGCAAAGATGGCGCGGCCACCAGCCAGCACAAGATTCTGGAACACGCCGCGTGAAGATTATTGCTGCGATATCAAACGTTGCATATTGAAGTATTGGATCAGCATCACAAATTCGTGCGATTGAGGCGTGGCTCCTGTGTCGGGCTGCTGGCCGAGCATTCCACCCTGCCATTGCGTGGCGAATGCGAGCGCGGACTCGTTTAACGAAGGATCGGAAGACGCCACCATTTCGAGATCGGAAACTTGTCCGCTCGGCGCTTGCATCCCATGCAGGACGACAACGGGTGCGGTTGTAGTCTGCGCGGAGGTGGTTTGAGGGCCGCCCGGTAACGGCATGCGCATGCGGGATCGCCATGCTCCCGACATAACGGTTCCCACGCCGATCTGGTTCAAGCCGGCGGGCTGGAAGGCGGCGGGATTATTCGCTGGATCTGTCACGCTCTCGGTCTGCGCCTCAATGATGGTTTGTCCGGCTTGTGAAATGGTGAAGCCGTTGGGAATCAACTTGCCGTGAAACGCCAGCGCTTTCGAATAATCGTAGACAATATAGGAGCCAGGCGCCGGCGAGTAAGTGACCACGGTGCCCGCTTTCGAATCCAGGCAATACTCTTCCTCTTCCCACAGGCGGCCACCGGTTCCGGCGGGCGACATAGCGTTGTGAGCGACCAATGCACAAACCAAATCCGCGCCATTCAGGCTTGCGTTCGCGGTACGAAGCGTGGCGCGCGGACCCACGAACGGTTTGGCGTAAAAGATCGCCTCTCGCGCCTGAACCAGCCGCAAGGGGAGCCCGGTCGCGGGCTGGCTGCTGTAGAAGATGTGATTGGCGGTCAAGTTTACCGCCGAATAACTGGGACCCTGCACGGTCCAACGATAGAGACCCGGTCCCGGAGAGGTATCTTCCATCTGCCACACGCCCGCGGACAAAGAGCCCGTAACGGTGAAGGTGGTCTTTAGATCGTAGGGCTGCGCACGGACATTGGAACGCTGGTAGGCATCCTCCAGCAGGGTGATGATTCCGGCCCTCTGATTTACGTCCTGCACCGGTTGCGCGTTGCCAGTGACGAGTTCGAGCGGATCGGACGGAACCGGCGGCTCGGCGAGTTCCTGCATGGCTCGTATGTGAGCCGGCGCCTGAGCCGAAGCGGGAACTTGCAATAGAACGGCTCCTATTACAATTGCGTGAAGGTAAGTAAACACGGCAACCTCCAATAGACCTATATATAACCCAAAAACCGGCCTTCTGGTTCCGGGATTTGTTACTGAATGGTGGCTACTGCACCGTTCGCTATAAAAGCGGTGAAGAAGCCCTCGTCGATCCCAGGCGAGCCCACCACGGTGAAGTGATTCAAGGCGACCCCGCCAATTTCAATGCTCACTCCGGCGGTGGTTGGCGTTCCAAAGCCGTCCGGGGGAAGCAGGCCTAAAAACGCAGCGGGTATGGTGAAAGACCCCGCTGAACCTTCCGCGGTGCAAATGATATCGACATATGATTTCAGCGTCGAGGTGGCTTTTACGCCGTTGTATAAGTAGATACTCACCACGGGGAATGCCGAACCGCCGGTCCAGGTTACGGTTAGATTCTGTGACCGATTAATGCTCGCCGGGATGTTGGGCACAACCGATGGAGGAAGCGTCACGTCCCAATTGAACGCCGCCACATTGGAACCGCCTCCGCCGTTTGCAGCCGTATAATTTCCGGGCGCAATATAGAACGGCGAAGCGGTGGCAAGCGTGCTGAAATAGTAACCCGTGGAGGTTGCACTCACGGTTTTGACGCCGCCGGGACCGGTAATCATCAGCTGCGAGCCCGCATCCAGGAAGGAGGGCTTGATGGGATCTGTGATCACCAATGAGCTGCCCTCAATCTCGTAGGCCAGGCAATTGCCAATGGATGGGCCGAAGACGCCGCCGTAGGACCGAATAAGACTGTCGACCGGGAAACTCGTGAAAGCGGAGTTCACGTAGTCGTCCCCCCCGTCAATGCGGCTGAGTTCGACGCCCGCGATGTTCAAGGAGCCGCTCGCCATCGCCTTTTGCAGATTGGCCGCCGTCAACGCGTTGTAGGTATCGCCGCAAGTGGTCTGTCCGGCCGGGGCGATGGACGTGGTGGTGACGTTGCCGGTGACGCCTTCGACCGTTACGGCGATCGATGTCTTGCAGCCGGTGACCCCGGCGGGAACGACGAAGTTGATCTGGTCGAGGCCGGGAGAACTGCTGCGGCCAGCGTAGCTCACCGTCGCTGGTTGATTTCCCACCAGCACCTGCACTTGGCCAGCGTCTAAATTACCTGTCGGAGGCGGCTCGGTTTCGTCGCCCGTCACCGCGCCCAGGCCGGTGCCCCACAAAACCAAATTGTCGCCTGCGTGCGCGGCATTGATCATCGTGATCGCATTGTAAGAGGTGTCGGTGACCACGCCGGGTCCAGTCCCGCCCTCATTCAGCGCGGACGTGCCGAAATTCGCGGCCAACACCTGGATCGCAATAGAACTGCTCCCGCCCTGATAGGAAAGCGTTAGCGTACCAGATCCCAATGGCGTCGCCGATGGCAGACGCGCAGCCACCTGCGCAGACGAGGTATAGACCATGACGCAGGTCTCAGACACGCCTCCTACAGTCACCTGAATTGTGGTGCCTCCCAGCCCTTGCGTGGTGGGCAACGGATAACTGGAGGCCTGCTGCAAGGTGGAAGGGCCGAGCCCAGTCCCCAGCAACGTGAAGATCGCCCCTTGGGCGATTCCGGAATTGGGCAAGTTTGGAGGAACCCAACTGGCGGCGTTAACGATTCCTGAAATGGCCGGGGCCGAGGCGAGAACGGCCGTACAACTGACGGCGAGGACAGTGAGGCGAAGAAGTTGCACGGTCCCATTTTAGCCGGAGCGTCCTATATTGGAAGAGTGATTCGTGTTCGTACCCTGCTTCTCGTTGTTTTAGTTTGTGCCGGCCTCGACGCCGCCGAGCTGAACCCTGAGACCAATGCTGCTTTCGATCGCTATGTGAAGGTTACCGAGGAGGGCTTCGCGAAGGGTCAAGGCTTCGAGAATTTTCTCTGGCTGGATCATCATTCCAGTGAAAAGACTCTGGTGTGGCTGGGGCAGAGCGTGATCAGGCCTTTGAAGACGCTGGATCATGGCACCGAAATCGAGGTTCCGGGTGGCGACCTTCAGCATTGGCTAGGCGCTGTATTTCTGGAAGGCGCCGATACCGATCACGTGCGCGGCTTGCTGATGAATTTAGCGGGATACAAAGATTTCTTCAAGCAGCTGATCAGCGAATCGAAGGTGAACAAGAAGGATGGAGATCAATACGACTTTCTTCTGCGCCTTTACAAGAAGCAGGTCAGCACGGTTGTATTGAACGTGGATGAGACGGGCAAATACACGCTCGTCGATCCTAATCACTGGACCTTCGCGTCCCATTCGACGCATATCGGTGAGGTGGAACATCCCAAAAACAAGAAGAAGCAGGATCAGGAACGCTCGCCTGAGGACGCCGAGGGCTATCTGTGGCGATTCAACTTCTACTTACGCGTGCAGCAATCCGATAACGGAGTTTACGTTGAACTGGAAGTGATCTCGCTAGCGCGAGAACCGGGAGGACGGCTGAACGCCTCCCGCTTCCTGAACGGATTTCAGAGCTATCCGCAGGACCTGACCGAAGGCATCATCGACACGCTGCAGAATATCTTTCCGCACCACCGCTAGGGACGAACAGCCAGCCGATGCCTTACTCGGCCTTGGCGGTCTCTTTGATCTCTTGGCCGGGCTCGCCGCCTGCCTGGCGGATGATGGCCGCGCTGGCATCGTGCACCGGGCCTGGAGCGCCATTGTAGCCGCCCTTGCCCATGGCGAGATCGAGCGGAGTGAATCCGCGCTTGTTGCGGGCGTTCACGTTGGCGCCCTTTTCGACGAGGTACTTGGTGATGGAATCAGCGCCGCGCTGGGCCGCTCCGTGCAGGGGCGTCTCACCCTTGCCGTTGGCGATGTTCACGTCCAGCCCGAGCGAAACGCACAGTTGCACTGCGTCTAACGCTTCCGCTTCGGTTCCGCGGATATGATCGTTATAGCCGACTCCGGCCGCAACAACGAGTGCGGTCTGGTTGTCTTTGCCTACCAGCTTCGGATCCGCGCCCTTGTCCAGCAGAAGATGCATCAGTTCGACGTCGGCACTGCGGGCCGCGCGCGTGAACGCCGTGGTGCCGGCGCCCATGCTCTTGTCGCCCATATCCTGCGCGTGCTTTTCGATGGGCGCGGGAGCGGTGAGCTGAGCATTCACATTGGCCTTGTGATCCAAGAGCGCGTGAATCACGTCCATGCTGGTAGCTTTATCCACTTCCTTATGAGCGGGACGCGGCGACCAATCCATGTCGTGCATTTCCACCGCGCTGTAGAGCGCCGTTCGTCCATTCTTGGAGGCGATGTTGACGTCTTCGCCGCGATCGATCAGCATCTGCGTCAGATCGTAGTGGGTGTTCAGGATGGCAAGAATCAAGGCGTTGTTGCCGTCTGAATCCACGGCATTAATGTCAGCCTTGGCATCCAGCAACGCCTTCACCGCATCCGTTTCGCCTTGACGTGCCGCGAATAACAGCGCAGTCAGGCCGCCGCGTGCGATGGGGGCGTTGGGCGTACCCGCTTCCATCTTCGGCAAGGTGGGATCACGATCGTAGGACCGAAGATTGAGATCGGCGCCATGCGCTGCCAGCAGGCTCACGATATTGGCGTGCCCTTCGGCCGCGGCCCACATTACGGCCGTCTGCCCACGGAAGTTTTCCTTCACGTTCACTTCAGCGCCGTGTTCGAGCAGGACTTTCACGGCGTCCGCGTTGCCGTCGCGGGATGCCTTCATGAGGACGGTTTCAGCTTGCGCGGTGACCAGCGTATTCGGGTCTGCCCCGGATTTGAGCAGCCTTTCGATCAGCGGTGTTCCGCCGATACGGACTGCTTCTGAAAGGGGAGTCGCGCCATAACGATTGAGCGCAGTTGCGCTCGCGCCAGCCGCCAGCAGGGCATCCACGGTTTCCAGGTCGCCATAATGGGCGGCCCAATGCAGTGCCGTGGTGCCATCGGCCTGCGGAGCGTTCACATCGACATGCTGCTTCAAAAGAGAACGGACGGATTCGGCATCCTGATTCTTGACGGCATCCACGAGCGCGGTATTTCCGCTGGTGGCGGCATAGCAGGCGACCGACAACAGCGCCGCCAGTGAACATTGAAGAAGGCGTTCGATTCGCATGTTCGTGTCCTTAGTCCTTCCTAGACTTCCGTCAAAATGCCGGTGCTGTCGCCAATGTGGTCTTCATTCAAACCAGCCTTCACCAGCGTAGTGGCAAGCAGGTTGGCCATGGGCGTGTCTTCGGGATACTTGATGTGACGGCCACCCTTCAGGCGTCCGCAGGCTCCGCCGCCGACAAAGACCGGAAGCGGCGAGTGGTTGTGCATGTTGCTATTGCTCATGGAGCTGCCAAACATCACCAGTGAGTGATCCAGCAGCGTACCGTCGCCATCAGGAATTGCTTTGAGCTTGTCCATGAAGTAAGCGATCAGGCTGACGTGATAGGTATTGATCTTGGTTAGCTTCTCAAGCTTCTCGGGATTGTCCTGGTGATGCGAAGTGGCGTGGAACGGATCGGGGACGCCAATCTGCGGGAACGTCCGGTAACTCACTTCGCGCGCCATCATGAATGTCGAGACGCGGGTGATGTCTGCCTGGAACGCGAGCGCCGTGAGATCGAACATCATCTTGGAATGAACGACGTGATCGTCTGGAATGCCGATCGGCGTGGTTGGCACCTTGATGCTATGGCTGTTCTTGGCTTCGGTAAGCTGGATGCGGCGCTCGATCTCGCGCACGTTATCCAGATACTCGGCTACGCGGTTGCGATCGTTCGCTCCCAGGCCGCGCTGCAAGTGGCTCACTTGCGACGTTACGGCATCCAGAATGCTGCGCTCGCGCTGGATGCGCTGCAAGCGCTCGGTGGCGTTTGAACCGTCGCCAAACAGACGATCGAAAACCACGCGCGGGTTGATTTCCATCGGAAGCGGCGTGGTGGGCGTGCGCCACGAGATGGTGTTGGTGTAAGTGCAGCTGAAGCCGACATCGCAAGCGCCGATCAGGCCGGTCATGTCTTCAGTGGCCAATTCGAGCGAAGGCAGCGGAGTATCCTGGCCGATGTGCATGGCGGCAATCTGATCCACCGTGGTGCCGGCGCGAACATCCTCGCCTTCGGTGCGCTTGGGATGGACGCCGTTCAAGAAGACCTAGGGGGATCGTCCATGATCGCCACCGCTATCGCCGGGGCCTTGCGCGCCTGCCAGCTTATGAGCCAGATTGCTCACCACCACAATCTGGTCGCGATGCTGCTGCAAGGGCATCAAAGTGCGCGAGAGTTCGAAGCCGGAACCTTCGGCGGCCGGAGTCCAATTGCTCATGACGGCGCCGTGCGGAATGTAGCAGTAACCAAGGCGCATTTGAGGATTCGCGGCGGTCTTGGAAAGAACCGTTTGTGCCGGGACCATGGAATCGAGAAATGGCAGGGCCAGGGTGACGCCCATGCCGCGCAGGAACATGCGGCGGGGAAGATGCTTCTTCGTTATGATCATTGCTCCCAATCTCCTCTTTTCAGCGCGCTAAAAAATATCCAATACTAATGCGAAATGCTTGCGCTCACCGTGCGGTTGTCAACATCGGTGGGCTTTACTTTCATTTGAAACGGCGTGCTCTTTACAATTCCTAAGATGATAGACGACAGCCGATAGTCATTGTGGCCTGCATCGCGAACGATGGAGCGCACAGACGGCATGTCGTAATACTGGACGCCTCGGCCGAGCGCGTAAGTCATCAGCTTCTGGGTGAATACGCTGGCGAAAATCTCGGGCCTCGCCATCAGGATCTGGCGCAGGGTATCCGGGCCATCTACTTTCGCGCCATTGAACATGACGCCCGCCGGATCGATCTTGGCGCCTTCATCGGTGGTTCTCCATTGGCCGACGGCGTCGAAATTCTCGAGCGAGAAGCCGATCGGATCCATCAGCTTGTGGCATCCGGCGCAAGCAGGGTTCTTGCGATGTTCTTCCATGCGCTCGCGGAGCGAAGTAACTTTGCCGGGATCGGAGTGCTCCTTCAGCGCCGGAACGTTGGGTGGCGGCGGATCGGGCGGCATGCCGATCAAATTCGTCAGAATCCACTTGCCGCGCTGCACTGGCGAAGTGCGCGTCGCATAAGACGTGATGGTCAGAATACTTGCTTGGCCCAGCAGCCCGCGACGCCGGTCGTCGGCCAGAGTGACGCGGCGGAAGTCGGTTCCGTACACATTGGGAATGCCGTAATGGCGAGCCAGCCGTTCGTTAATGAAGCTGTAATTCGCGTTTAGCAGATCCACCAAGCTGCGGTCTTCGCGGATGATGTTGCCGAAGAACAGGTCGGTCTCCTGCTTCATAGCTTGGCGCAGGTTGTCGTCGAAATCCGGGAAGGTTTCAAAATCGGGATTGATGTTCTTCAGGTTCCGCAGGTAGAGCCACTGGTCGGCGAAATTGTCCACCAAGGCTTTTGATTTCGGATCTGCCAGCATGCGCTTTACTTGGCCGTCGAGCACCGCCGGATCCTTCAGCTTTCCAGCCGTGGCCACACTCAGCAACTGCTCGTCGGGACCCGTGCTCCACAAGAAGAACGAAAGCCGCGAAGCCAGTTCCAAATCGCTGATGTGGTACGCCGCTCCGGCAGCCAGCGCAGGCGGATCTGGCTCGAAGCGGAACAGGAACTCGGGGCTCGCCAGAATCAATTGAATGGCGGCTTCAATGCCGGAATCAAACGTCCCGCCTTCGTTGCGGCCTTTTTGGTAAAAGGTCAACAGCGTTTCCAAATCGTTGTCCGATACGGCCCGGCGATAGGCGCGGCGCGACAGCGTGCTGATGATTTTCTTCGCGCAAGGCACTTCGTCCGCATGGCCGGTGGGGCGGCAAACGAAAATCAGTTTTCGGCTGGGCGTATCGCCAGGTCCAGTGGATTGCAGAGGGCCGGTGATGCTGACGCGATCCACGGCGGGCAAGCCACGAAAATCGAGCGGATCAAGATTGGCGCGCTCGAAGGGCTGCAGGATATTGTCGTCCTGCGATTCGCCTTCGGCCATGAACGTTGCGATCACGGTGCGGGGCCCCGCTTTCACCGGAACATGCACGGTGAGGCGCGTATCGATCTCTTCAGCAGACTTGCCGNNATCTCTTCAGCCGATTTGCCGGAGTTGCTGTAGCTGAGCTCTTGTTCGTCCTTGCCGCCGATGGTTGCCAGCTTGACGCGTTGGCCGTCCACGCTGATTTCAACCTGGTGCAATTCTTCCAAACCCTTGATGACGTCGGCGGTGGCTCTCCACAACCGAACCTTGATCACATATTCGCCATCCAACGGGAAATAGTGTTTCATGGCCAATCCGCCGCGTGTTCCGAGCGGAAGGCCTTCCATGTGACCGTTCTGCGAAAGATCGGGCTTGGCGCGATAGGTGGCAGTGTCTGCACCCAGGCCCGGATCGCCCACAGCCAGTCGGCTCAGATTCCAGGACGCCGACATATAGCGCTCCAGCAGCGATGGTGAAGTACGCAGCACGTCTGCGATGTCGTCGAAGCCGTAGCTCTCATCGTCGGCGGGGAGCAGCGGCGCGGGATCTACATCCAGAGCCAGCAGATCGCGAACGGCATTGGCGTATTCGGTGCGATTCAAACGGTGCAGCGTGGCGCGTCCAGGGTTGGGATTCGCGGCAGCGGCGCGGTCGATGGAAGTTTCCAGCCACGAGACAAGAGTGTTGACGCTGGTTTGATCGGGTCGGGGCATGCCTTGGGGCGGCATCGCGCCCAAGCTCACTTTGTGAATGACCTTTTCCCACGTCTCGGCACCGGCGGGAATGTTCGTCATGTCCACCGACTGAAGCGATAAACCGCCTGTCTTCAGCTTGTCGCTATGGCAAGTAACGCAATATTTATCGAGGAGAGCGCGTTCGGAGGGGGCATCGGGTGAAGCTTGAGGCGGAGGAGCGGCCTGTATACATGCGGAGACGACAAAAGCGAAAGTTCCAAGACAAACAATGTCTTTTCTGAACAAATCAACCCTCCCACCGTCGCCAGAGCGGTGTGGATTAATGATGTCAAAAAAAGCTCCTGCATGCAAGGGGGTGGTGGCGCAACTGATATCGCAGAACACGGACGTTTGGACTTGTTTACACTATGGCTGGGGTGATGATGAGTAAGTCGCCAATGGAGTTGACCATATTACTGCTGATGTCCGAGCCCCTGGCTCGGGTTGTGATTCAGGAAGTACTGGAGCGTGCCGGATACTTAGTGATGGCGACCGGCGACTTGGGAACAGCCGTCGATCGTATCAACGAAGCGAAGCCGGACCTCTTGATGATTTCACCCTATGTGGAGACCATCACGGGCCATGACGCTGCTAAATACTTGCAAGCTCGTTGCCCGACCATGCGCATTATGATGGTGGCCGGGCTGCTGGACGACAACCGGCTTGAATACCGCGCGGAGCTGGAAAAAGTGCAGATCTTTCCTAAGCCTTTTACGGCAGACGAACTGCTCGACAAGGTGCGGGAACTGCTGGATGAGCCCAGGAGCTCGTAGAGTGGGATCGTGCGTCTATTTCTTGCCGCCCAGGAAACCCTTTAGCAGGCCTGTAGCAGCCTTCTCTACGTCGCTCCCTCCGAGTTGCTTCAGCTTGCCCACGACGATTCCTCGGGTGTCGGGATCAAACCTGGGCGCGCTGGACGTTCCCTGAATCTTGAACGGCACTGTGGTATTCGGACCCATCACGGCCAGCAGGCCGCCCGTGCGCACTTTAGCGATCATATTGAAATCGAGGGCGTGCGAAGCGCTGACCGTGCCCGCGCCGGTAAGGTCGCCGATTTGCGGCGCCACGAGGGAAAGATTCTCGGTGCGCACGCCGTCGGGATCGATGTGTATATTCATGCTCATGGATTGAATCTCCGTGCCGGATCCTTCATTGATGCCCGCCAGCCTGGCCATAAACGCGAGCTTCGATCCCAAATCAAAACCCGCCAGCTTTGTATTATTCAACCCCAGTGTTCCATCCAGCACCATGCGATCGGTGGGCCCAGAAACAGTAACGTTGGCGCTGGCCGTGCCGCCTTGGAACGACGATCCTGCGGGNNAATTATATCCAGGGCCGGCAGCATGGCCTCCAGGTCTGGAATGGGCATAGCCGGACCGGAGAGCTTCACTTTCAGGACCGTCGCATCGCCTTCTCGGTCATAGGCGCCAGTGAGTGACGCTTGCGCCGCGCCGATGTGGAGAGCGCCGCGGTCCAGCGTGCCGGCGTGTTTTTGCATATCGTGCTGTAGGTCGAAATCAAAGCTAACCGTTCGCTTGGCCGGAGTCCCGCGCCGGGCCAGGACCAACTGCTCGGCTTGGAAATTGCCTTTGATGTGCGCCTGAGTGCCGGTGGACGAAAGATTTCCGCTCAGTGAAACCACTCCTGCGAATCCGGTGGCGGGCAGAAATCCGGAGTGCGCCAAATCGAGATGCGTGACGTTGATGGTTGCTTCCAGCGGCGTGGCGGATGCGTCGGCGGAATTGAGCGGCCCGGCCTTACCATCCAGCTTTACAATCGCTCCGCCCGATCCATCGGCTGAGAGCGAGAACGGAAAGATGACGTCTGGAGCGAAATCCTGGACCTGGATATTCACCTTCTCGAAAACTTCCGGTTTCATTTTGCTCTCGGTTCTGCCGAGAACGATTTTGCCATTGGTGACGTTCAACACCTTCACGGAAAGATCGAGCGCCGCCTCATTGGGAGAGCTGGGCGTCGTGGTGGTAGCGGAACCCAGAGTGGAGAAATTCCAAACGCCCGTAGGGTCTTCGAGCAATGTGATGTCGGGCTGGTCGATCGAAATCCGCTTCACATGCAGTTCGCGCGAAAAGATTAGCGCAGGAAGATCCACGCCGACAGTCAACGCTTGCGCACTGAGGAATGGGCCGGGGCTGAACTTCGGGTCGTCGCTAATGGACACCTCAGAAGCTGTGACGCCACCAGAGAAAAGCGACAGCTTCAGTTCACCCAGCTTCACCTGGCGCCCGAGCGCCTTGGTTAATTTCGTTTCCAAGAGAGGACGGAACTGATTCGCATTGACGAAGAACGGCAATGCTACAACGAGCACCACCAGGAGTGCAGCGATGATCGCCGCGCCGATCAAAAGACGCTTCATGATTTCCTCCTCGTTACAACCTCCACAATCTCAAAGCCAATTGTAATGAAGCTGCGGTGAGACAATGATATTAGTGTTCGAAACCCTCAAAGAGGAGTTCACCCGTCGGCGAGCCTTGTTGATCGCTCCCTTTGCCTTGGCAGGCGTAGCCGTCCTGGCAATGCGCCGGGGCCACGATTCGGATGAGAACGGGTCGGCGGGCGGCTCCAATGAAGAAATCCAAATTGTGCAGTTCGATGATGTGGGCCGGAAACTCGGGGTGGCCGGGGTGAAGAAGGTCGTGCGCTCCAACAGCGAATGGCGCAACCAATTGAGCGCCGAGCAATATTACATAACGCGTNNGACCGATGCCGCATTCAGCGGGACGTATTATCAGATCCATCAAGAAGGGCTTTTTCGCTGCATCTGTTGCGACACAGCCGTGTTCAGTTCGGACACTAAATTCGATTCGGGTACCGGCTGGCCCAGCTTTTGGGCGCCCATCGCCGAGGAAAACGTCCGCACGCGTTCCGATTTCAGCCTATTAGTGAAGCGAACCGAAGTGCATTGCACGCGCTGCGATGCGCATCTGGGACATCTGTTCAACGACGGGCCTGAGCCGACGAATCTCCGCTATTGCATGAATGAATCGTCACTGCGTTTTATTCCGCGCCCCGCGTGAGTGTATCATTTGATGAGCCCCAAAGGAGGGGCGAATCCATGCGAATGCTACTCACCGCATCCATGCCGGTAGAAAACGGCAATGCCGCCGCAGCCAATGGGACCCTTGGCTCAACGATTCAGAAGATTCTGGCCGAGATGAAACCCGAAGCTGCGTACTTCGTCTCGGATGGCGGAGAGCGTACCGCGTTTGTCTTTTTCGATATGAAGGATTCTTCGGAACTGACCTCAATTGCGGAGCCGTGGTTTCTGGCGTTCAACGCGAAAGTCTCGGTTCGTCCGGCAATGAATCCGCAGGATCTTGCGGCCGGACTTCCAGGAATGCAGCAGGCCGTGAAAACCTACGCAAAGGCCGCCGGCGCGTGATCCGGCGCGTCGCGCTTCTATTGTTGCTCGGCGTCGCAACGATGGCGGCGCAAACGGAAAGTCCCGTCGTCGGCGTCGGGCCTTTTCTTCACATTGTTTCGGACCTTGATCAATCGCTGGCGTTCTATCACGACACTCTGGGCCTGGAACTTTCAGGCCCAGCGGGAGAGCACAAGTTCACTGACAATCCGGCGGTCGCGAATTTGTACGGTGTACCGGGCAAGCAATTTCGAGCGGCCGTGTTGAAAATTCCCGGGTCGGCGATGGGGATTGAACTGGTGCAGTGGGGCGAAGCGCGGAAGCCGATCGACGGCCCCGGACGCATAAGTTTGGTTCTGCATGGAGATGCTCGCTTAGGTACGAAGCCGTTGCGCGATCCGGACGGATTTCCAGTCGCGAAGGAGATATCTGACATAGCCTTCGCGGAATTGATCATCCCCGTTCATGATGTGCAAAAAACAGTGGCGCTTTACAAACAGGTCCTTGGATTTAAAGTCGATGGGGCGGATCTTCTCGTTCCGGAATCGTCCGTCCGAATCCGATTTACCAAGGCAGCAGGCACTGGCGAACCGAGTCCCTCATTTCCGGAGCCTGGCCAAGGTATGCTGCGCTTACAGGTACACAATATCGCGGCACTGACCGAGTCGCTGAAGGGCGCGGGATTTGCGGTCATCACTAGCGGCGGCGCGCCAGTGACGCTGCCGCAAGGTCCGCGCGTGATTATCGTGCGCGATCAGAATAACTTCTTCATACAGCCGATGGAAGCAAGATAAAGATGGAAGCACGCTAAAGTGGATCGCAGAACCTTCCTTCAGGCGGCAACCGCGGGTATCGCGACTATGGCTCAGGCGCAATCCACCACACGATCGATTCAAACGCCTGTACTAGACATCGCGTATGAAGAACACGGCGGCGCACAAGGTTTCCCGATCGTCCTGCTGCACGGTTTCCCCGACGACGTCCGCGCGTTCGACCAAGTAGCGCCGCCACTCGCGAAGGCCGGCTACCGCGTGTTGGTGCCCTACCTGCGAGGCTACGGGCCCACCCGATTCCGCGATGCATCCGCGCCACGCATGGCGGAACAAGCGGCGATCGGGCAGGATTTAATCGATTTCGCCGACGCTCTCGGCCTGAAGCAAATGGCGCTGGCCGGCTACGATTGGGGCGGACGCGCCGCAGCCATTGCAGCAGCGCTTCATCCGGAACGCGTGCGCGCCACGGTGATCATTGGGGGTTACACGATCCAGGATGTTTTCGCGCCGCAAAGACCCGCATCACCAGAAGTGGAACGCGAGCTTTGGTATCAGTGGTATTTCAATACCGAACGCGGGCGCGCCGGACTCGCGGCCAATCGACGCAGCCTGTGCAAGTTCCTGTGGCAGACTTGGTCGCCCGGTTGGCATTTCAGCGACGAAGAATATAATCGTACCGCACCCTCATTCGACAATCCGGATTTTGTCGACGTCGTGATTCATTCCTACCGGCATCGGAATGGAGGCGCACCGGGCNNAAGAGATGGAAAAGCAGCTCGCGAAGCGCCCGAAGATCGCCGCGCCATCGATTCTGTTGTACGGCGCCACCGATCCGCTAGCTCGCCCTGCGTCCGATGTAACGCCGGCTGAGCGCGCCGTGTTCCCTGCCCTGGTAGCGCGCCGTGTTATCGCAGACGCGGGACATTTTCTGCCGCGCGAGAAGCCGGAAGCGGTTTCAGCAGCGCTGTTAGAACTGCTCAAGACTTAAGCGCTACGAAACATGTCGAACGGCTGGAACTCGCCGTTGAGCAGTTCGCGAGTGTCCTTCAGCCCCAGCCAGCCCGCGATCATAGTCGCATAGACTCGCCGGAAATCCGTGGTGTAAATCAGGTTGTCGCCTGCATCCAATTTCGTAAGGCTCGGCACCGTTCCGTATTGACCGCCTTTCACCTGTTTGCCGGCGACAAACATCAGGTTGGCGGCGCCATGGTCCGTTCCCAGATTGACGTTCTCGGGTACGCGGCGGCCAAATTCAGAGAACACCATCACCACCACGTCGTCGGCGCGGCCGATCCGTTCCAGATCCTGCATGAACGCCGCAACCGCATCCGATGCGTAGGTCAGCAGACGTCGATGTGTATCGTTCTGAAAGACGTGCGTGTCAAAAGCGTTGTTGCGATAGGCCGTGTAGAACAGGCGCGTTGGCATGCCTGCTTCAATTAGCGCGGCCACCTTGGGCAAGTCCAGTCCGACGATGCCGTAATCCACAGGCGAATGATATTTCGACCACGCCTCGCGAACCAGCGCCGAGGCTTGCTTGGCGCTTTGCGCAGTTTCCAGAAGAAAGCGGCGCGATGCATTCGTGATCTTCGCGTCGGGCACGGTGGATGGCAGCGCCGCGCGCTCGTCGAAGAAGATGTCTTGCGAGAACTTATTGGGATCGTCAAAAACCACCGGCTCATGCCGGCGGCTGCGAACCGCGAGCGATTGGCGCGAATCGATA
>PKZC01000404.1 GCA_003132905.1 Bryobacterales bacterium
ATGTGGTGCTGGACCTGATGATTCACGATCTGGACATCGTGCTGGACCTGGTGGGTACGCTGCCGGAAGAGATTCGCGCCGCCGGCATCTCGATTCTTTCCGACAAAGTGGATATCGCGAACGTGCGCCTGGCGTTTCCGGGCGGATGTATCGCGAATTTGACGGCCAGCCGCATCTCCACCGAGCGCGTCCGGAAACTCCGGCTTTTTCAGCCCCACCAATACATTTCGCTCGATTACCAGAAGCAGGAAGCGGTGGCATTCACGGTCAGCGGTAACCAGCAGATTGGGTTTCAACCGCTGCCGGCAGTGAAGGAAGAACCGTTGCATCTGGAGGTGGAATCGTTCCTGGAAGCAGTGGCCAATCGCACGCGGCCGCGGGTCCCAGGAGAGGAAGGACTCAGGGCCCTCGAAGTCGCCCTCGCGATTCTTGTTAAAATTGAAGAGCACGCGGAGTTAGTCGCGCAACGGCTTCAATCACTTACCTAGCACTTCGTTGGCAACGCCGGACGCGCGATTCGCGTCTTTCATTGGGCCATCATGACATCAGGCGCCGATTCCGGTCCTAATATTCTGTTGGACTGGCACGAGTCCGTGGACGCGCGCAGGTACTGGCGCGCGGCGATTGGCACGCTTGTCGTACATGCCGGCATCATCGCGCTGGTGTTTTTTCTCGGGAGTCTCAACGGTCCGGCAGTGAAGGGGGGTACCGAAATTGTTCCCGATTTCAGACAGGCCGTGCACTTGTTTTTGCCGCAAGATCTGACGCAAAAAGCTCCCAATAAAGGCAAAGTGGCGAAGGAAGTGAATGTAGAGGACTTGCAGCCGCGTCCGGAATCTCAGGAGCGCCTGCCTCCCGCACCGGCGGTGCGAGCGTTCCGGCCACCAAATCCGCGGCCGCCTGGTCCCCAACAATCCACCGTCACACCGCGCCTGGCCGAGCCTCCCAAGATCGACACGCCTCTCACGGCCCAAAACACCGCGCCGGCGCTGCCAGCGTTGTCTGGCACGCCGAAAGCTCCGCCTACCCAGATACAGCCGGTGGAACAGCCCAAACTCGTATTTGAGACGCCCGGGCAGAACGGGCCTAGCGAGTACAAGGGCCAAGGCAAGCTCACTCCGCCGAAGGCGAGTATCCAGGACACGGTTCGTGAGCTTGCGCGCGGGGGTGGTGGACAGGGCAACGTTGTGGTGGGTGACACGGAACAGCCTCCGGACCTACCCAGCCCGCGCATGCCCGGCCAGACGCAGCAACTGGGCAGCAGCTTGGAGCTAAAGAGCGACCCTATGGGCGCCGATTTCAAGCCATATTTGATCCAGATTCTGGCCCTGGTAAAGAAGAATTGGTACGCCGTGATTCCGGAGAGCGCGCACTTGGGCAACCATGGCTTGGTACAGATTCAGTTCATTATCGATCGCACCGGTTCGGTACCGAAGCTGGTGATCGCGACGCCCTCGGGATCGGATTCACTGGACAAAGCCGCGGTGGCTGGAATCGGCGCGTCGCAGCCGTTCCCTCCGTTTCCTAAGGATTTCAACGGGCAGCAATTGCGGCTGGAGCTTTCGTTTAAATACTGATTACTGCAGGACCACGAGCGGCGCGCGGGCGAAACCGAACTTGCGCGCTTGTTCATCAATGACGCTCACCTGGCAGGTGTACTGGCCGGGCGGAATATTTGCGAGCGGCATTTGGAATTCGAAAGCCAGGGTGTTGGGACGCCCCGATTTTGGCTTGGTGACGCGCACCGGGGCGGATTCGAACGCCTTGGATTTGCCGCGGAACATCATTAATTCGGCCGATACGCTGGGCGAGGCAATGGTACCCGGATCGTAGACTTCGAAATAGACGTATAGCTTCTGGTTTTTGCGGAACACGCGCGTGATATCGGGAATCAGCTTAGTTCCGTTGTCCACCAGCGGGTGCTCGCTGAGCAGCTTCTTATTGGCGCCGGCGGTACCGATGCTGGCCGATAGCGGCTCGCGTTGATTGCTCCACACCACCGAGCTCATTCGGACGGAAGAGGACTGCTTGCTCAGATCCGGCACGTTGAACTTCATTTCGAAGGTTCCCATCTTTCCGTTCTGGTTTTCCCGCGCCAGGAAACGAAGATTGTAATCGCCGGGCGGCAAAGTGACGCCGGTGTCATATTCCACATGGCGCTGCGCGAGCTGCGCGGCATTTTCGTCCGTAAGCTTGAGTTTGATCTCGTCGCGAACACCGCCCAGCAGCTTTCCATGCAGGTCGCGAATCTGGCCGATGAAATCGAGATCGGTGGTGGATTTCGGCGAGAGATCCAGAGCCGAGCCCGACAGGCGAACGGTGATTGGAACGAAATATTTGTCGCGCCCGGTTTGGAAATAATCCACTTCCATGGCCAGCGGAAGCTGGGTGAACGGATCGTCGAGCGTAAGCGCATCCTCAAGTTGGCGCTCCTTGTCGCTCGTATTCATCTTGCCCCACACCTTGCCCGCGTAATAACCGCGCCGGTAATCGAGCTTCGCCGATTCCGGAAGCGATGCCACCTTCACCGTTACGTGCCGATACTTGCCATCCTGCGCGGGATTGGCGCTGTAATATCCGAGAACATAGTAACTGCTGACGTCGGTCTGCACGGCTTTGATGCCGAGCGTGAGATCGTTGCTGTCGAGCAAAGCCTTTCCACCGGTATCGGCAGCCAAGGTGTAAATGGTGTCCTGGCTATCGTGGAAAGAGCTGCGGGCGCTGGTTTGAGCGGCGCCGGTGAACACGCCCGTGCCTTTGGGCGAAGCCTGTGTCGCGTCGCCGGCCGGCGCCATGGCCACTAAGCCGCGCGCGTCGATGGGATAAAACGCCACGTTCGCGCGAACTGCCGCATTCACTGTGGCGCGGATCTGCGATTGATTGTCGACACCTGTTTTGCCGATGCCGCTCGAAAAATAGACCAGGGCTTTCTTTTCGGGAAACGGCGCCAGCTTACGCGCGGCGTCTTCCAGCGCGCTCAACTTGCGATCGGTATTGAAAATGTTGAACTCCGTATCGTCGGCGGTGAACTCGCCGCTATCGTCGGTGGAATCCGCGCCGGTTGTGCCTAGCGCCGCGAGTTCGCTGGAATCGCCCACGCGCAGCGATTGAATTGCAGTCAAAAGCGTCTCGCGATCGTTGGTGAAATCCTGCACGACGCGGAGTTCGTTGGTCAGGGTCATGATGGAAACCACGTCGGACGCCGTCATCTGGGTGTCGATGAACTTCACCGCGGCATCGCGAGCGCGAATCTGCTCGGCCGGCTGCATGGAGGAAAGATCGAAGAACATCGCAATCAGACGCCGGTCTTTTAACTGATCGCTCTTCAGCGGCTCCGGCTTGACTGCGGGAGCCTCCGCAGCGACTCCTGGTTTGGTTTCGGACGCGCCGCGCGTCTTCAGCGTGGGCGCCGTTACTTCGAGCGGAGGCAGAATGTCGCCGTTCAGGCGTTGCAATTCGAACACCGAGATCTGCTGCGGTTTGCCGTCTTCCAGAAGCGTGAATTGATCCTTTTTCAAATCCTCGATCGGTTTGCCGTTCTTATCTTTGATGGCAACGTTGACGATGACGAGGTTCGTGTTGCTGCGGAAGGTGGGCGAGGGTTGATCCTGCGCCAGCAGTCCCGCGCATACCAACGCCGCGGAAACAATCTTCAGTGCGCAATTGGACATGGAAGCCATCCTCAAAAAGAAGCCATCCTCAAAACCGGAACCTGATATTGATGTCGACCGTTCGCATCGCTCCAGCGGTAGTGGGCAAGCCATACAGCGCAGAACCAACCACGGTGTTCACGTTGGTGATGTTCACATGATTCAATGTATTGTTGGTTTCCAGACGCAGTTCGATGCGTTTACGGCTGCCCTCGCCGCCCAGCGTAAAGTAGCGTCCGAAAGCGGAGTTGAGCGCCCAGGACCATGGCCCTGGAATGGTATTGCGGCCCGCATCACCCAGTTCGCCCGGCGGCGGCGCGGTGAAGGCATCCAGATTGAAATAACCGCTTCCGTCAGTCACTGGCAGGCCAGTAGCTTCGGCGCGCCCGCTGCCCACAACTCCGGTGCCCGCAGCGTTCGATTGATTGCCCAAAATCCGCGCGGTGAGTGGCGTTCCGCTTTCCAGCAGCGCCGATCCGCTGAGCGTCCAGTTGCGCTTCCACCAACTGGATTGTGTGGGAGTGCTCAGGACGTAATTGAGATTCAGCACATGCCGTCGATCAAAACTAGAAAGTCCGCGCTCGGCGCTCAAATCGAATGCATTCTGCGCAACCACATTGCCGACTCCGCCGAACGTAGAACTGTCGTCGATCGATTTCGAGAAAGTGTAAATGATATTGAACGACATATTGCGGGCAAACCGCCGCATCAGCCGCGCTTGTCCGGCATGATAAATGGAATTGCCCCAGGAGCTGTCGTAGATAAACTGCTCGGCATTTGCGATCGGCAGAATCTGTTGCGAGGTCAACGGCGACNNGAGCGCGGCGCGATTCGGCACGGTTTCCGTATCAAGATCGGTGCCTTTGGTTCCCAGGTAGCTTAACTCAATGAAAAACGACCGGCTCAAGTTTTGTTGCACGCTGACGTTCCAACTCTGCGCATAGCCGATCTTGTAATCCTTCTGGACCGCGTAGGTGTTCAAGATGGAGGCGTTGGTGGGCGCGGTAGCCAAGCCGTTTTGGATAGTGAGCGGATTCGCGGTGCTGGTGGTCAAAGTCTGCGTTTCCGCGAAAGGCGGCTGCTCGGAAAGCTCCGTGGCCAGGCGATTCAGCGCGGTTGGATTGTAGTAAATCCCATAGCCCAGGCGCACGACGGTGGAGTGTTTCGAGCTCGGTTTCCAGGCCAAGCCGCCGCGGGGAGCAAAATCAGTGCGGTCCGGCTGAATCAGGCTGCTCGGAAATGAGCCAGAGTATGGCCCTACGGCGCCCGGCAAAACCGGAGCCACCGCCGTGAATCCCGGCGCGATATCGAGGTTCACCAGGTGTCCGTATTTTTCAGATAGCGGCGAATAATATTCGTAGCGCAAACCGAACATCAGCGTCAGATTGGGATTCACGCGCCAATCGTCGTTGGCATAAACGTCCCAGGTATTCTGTCGAAAATAGGTGCTATCGCTTCCAAATTGCACTGAGCTGGATTGCGGCAAACCAAGCAGGAAATCCGCGAAATCCAATCCGGTGTTGGGCAACGGCTGCCCGTTCGAATTAAAGGCGCTGGTGGCGATTCCGCTGAATTGGAAAGAGCCGCGGGCGTTTTGGTCCGTAGTTGTGTTGCGATCCTGGCGCTTGAAATCACCGCCGAACGTCATCGTGTGGTTGTGTTTTACCCAGCTATAGGAATCGCCCTCCGCCAGGCTTTGCACCACACTTAGCGAAGGCAGCGCGTCAGTGAGGCTGGCGAAATTGGTGAATGACAATGTGGGCGGCCCGTAGTTGATAGGCGCTTGGGAAGTCCCCTGGATGCCGAGTTCAGCCGCGATATCGGGTCCGTACGAGAAGAAGGAATTCTGCGTGGTGCGATTACGGTTAAAGGTGAGTTGCGCGGTATTGATGGCGTTGGATCCGATGTTGTGGGTCCAACTCAGATTCGTGTTGTTGCCGAAGCCGCTACCGGGATCGAGATACCCGAATAGTTGCGCGGTCTCGCTCTTGCGGCGCTGGAAGCTTTCGTTCAATGCCAGGCGATCGTTCTTGCCGAGGTTCTGGTTTAAACGCAAACTCACGTTATCGGTGTCGGCTGGCACGGCCGTTACAAATTCGTAATTCTGTACCGTGCCCGGAAGATTCGGCGTCGGGATCAACTTGAGCAACCCCATGACGGCATTGTTCGTGTCGAACAGGCTGGGCGGGATTACGTTATTCAGGAAGGGCGCCCCGGTGGCTGGATTGTAGATGGTGGGAACCACGCCATTGATGGACGTCTGTGAAAAATCGCCGAGGCGTTCGGCGGCTATCGGAACGGTGCCGACGTTGTAAAAAGCGCTCTGACCGCGCGTACCGAAATAGCTCAACGTAAAGAACGTGGAGTCGCCCTTCAGCAGGTGCGGAATGCGCAGCGGTCCGCCGAGTACAGCGCTCCAGCGGTAATTATTAAAATCGGGCTGCGGCACGGGCTGGCCGCTCAACGAGAATGGTTTGGCATCGGTGGAAGCGCCCTGCCACTGGAACGACACGTTGCCGTGAATGCCCTGACGGCCTCGATTCGCGCGATTGCCTATAAACGCGCCATTGCCTCCCGGCCTGCGGCGCTGGCCGCCGGGCCCACCGAAGCCACCGCGTCCGCCGCCAAATCCGCCGCCACCTCCACGTCCGCCACCGAATCCTCCTCCGCCGCCCGGTCCGCCAAACCCTGGAGCGCCGCCACCGGGACCTCCAGCAGCGCCGGGACCACCTAACGGCTGTCCGTTCACGCCTAAACCGGGCTGGCCTCCCGGAGGCGCCTGCATCTCCATCACGGGCCCGCGCAATCCGAAATCGTCCTGGCCGGTTTGCAATCCGTTGCTTATCGATCCGTTCACCAGAAAGGCTTCGTTGGCATTGGCAGACGCTGCGGGAGCATTCTCTTGCGGAGCGGCCGCCGCGATTTGATCCAATTCGTTCTCTGTGGTTCCGGCCGCGGCGCGGAAGCCACCCTGTTGCTGCTGAGGACGCTGCGCGAATTCTCTGGGGCGCGGCTGCAAATCGAGCGACCAGTCGCTGGGTTGTGAGACAGCGCCTACCTGGATTTGCTTGCGAGCGGTCTGAAATCCGAACATCTGGACTTCCACGGTATAGGTTCCCCCTGTAAGTCCGGTGAGTTCGTAGGCACCTGACTCGTCAGTGGTGGTGACCACGCGACGATCGCCCTGAGTTGCGATGACCGTAGCTCCCGGCAGCGGTTGTCCGCCGAATTTGACGATTCCCGTGGATGTGGCGTTGGCCGTCCCACTTGTCTGTGCGTATAACGACGCGTACAACGACGCACCAAGAGCCAACAGTAAGCAAATCCGGAGCACTAGCTAAAGGATCGCACTTCCCTGCCTTATCGTTACCAAAATCGGTGTAAAAGAGGGTAAACGCCTCTGAAAACAAGCGTTGCGATTATTTGGCTTGTAGCAGTACTACCGTGATATTGTCCGGGCCACCGGCCTGCTTGGCCGCGTCAATCAAGCGTTCACACTTCGCCTGGAGCGAGCCGTTGCCGGACAATTTGTCTGCAATGACGCTCGGCTCAATGACACCGTGCAGACCGTCGCTCGAAATCAGGATCAACTCACCCGGATGCGGATGGACGGTGTAGGAATGGACGCGCAACTCGGGGCTGACGCCGATGGCCATGGTTAAAACGTGGCGCATGGGATGCGTTTTGAGACTGGTCTCGTCAATCCCCAGACGCCGTCCCACTTCGTTCACCCAGGTTTGATCTTCGGTAATAGTTTTTAGCTCGCCGTCGTAGACGTAGACACGGCTATCGCCGACGCTGGCGATCAGCAGTTCCGGCCCAGACTCGAGCGCCGCCACCAGAGTTGTCCCCATGCCTTCCAGCTCGGGATTGCTGGCGGCTTCCTTCATCACACGCTGATTGGCTTCGCGAAAGGCCTGAAAGAGGGTTTCGGCATCGGGCGAGGGCGCATTCTGCAGGTACGAGGCAACCGTCTCCACAGCCAGTTTAGACGCGTGCTCACCAGCCTGAGCACCCCCCATCCCATCCGCCACGATATAAGCCCCGGCGGGAGAGATCAGGTAGAAATCTTCGTTATTTTGGCGGACACAGCCAGGATCGGATAGACCGAACGCTTCCAGCATGAGCTTTTTGGATTATACCCGTTTCCTGAATTTGAGGGTCGTCTTTATCCACGGAGGAGTACTACGGCTTGTCGGGTTGCAACACGGCTTTCAGCTGCCAATAGGCGCTTTCTTCGTAATTCGTCTTCAGGCGTTCCAAACCTTCGGTCTGCGAGTCGCCTGGGCGAGGACCGCTATGGCTATTACAGCGCTCCAGCAATAGCGAGGCTACCGCGTCATCGGGATCGTGATCCAGCACGCTATGGAAGCGCTCGGCGGCGGCGGTGAAACTCCCGGCCCGCCATAGGGCGTAGCCAAGATTGAATTGGTACACAGGATCGCTGCTGTCGCCTTCCAGCGCTTTCCGAAAGTTGTCGACAGAGGCTGGAATGAT
Source organism: Bryobacterales bacterium (assembly GCA_003132905.1). The sequence continues at coordinate 8,148 of PKZC01000404.1, forward strand.
ATTGGCGCGGGACTCGGCCGCAGCCAAATCGTTGTATACCTCGCTCAACGGTACCACCCGGGCTACAGCTTGGAATGCCGATTGGGCACCCGCAAAATCCCCGGTGTGATAGCGGCACAGGCCCAGGAAAAAACTGGCCTCGTGATAATGGACATCGCCAGGCGACACCTTTTGGAACCACTCGGCGGCCGAACTATATTCTTTTCGGCTCCAGAGCAAACGGCCGAGTTGAAAATCGGGCAGCGAATAGTGAGCATCCAAGTGGGCGGCTTGGGTAAAGAAGCGATGCTTGTCGTCGGCGTTAGCGGCAAGCAATCCGCGTGTATAGTTTTCCACGGCATCCACACGCACGGCCGGATGGCGCCGCTGGAACTCCACTTCCGAAGGCGCGCTGGCGGGCTTCAAAAAACGCAACATTTGCCATGCCAGATGTTCTTGTAACGCCGCCAAATCTTCTAGCGCGCCTACTTCGCGAAACTCGGGCCCCTGCTTGACGTGCTTCAGGTCGAGCACGCGCGCGGTGATCTGCAACGAGCCGCGGCTCTTGGCGGTGGAATCAGCGATGGTCTTTAGATCATACTGGCCGAAGATTACCTGCTCGGCGTCCAGTTCTTCTCCAATTTTCACTACAGAAGCTTTGGTGAGTAGCGCATAGGGTCGAAGGGATAAACGGCTGTAGGCTTCAATGCGGTCGTCCCGATCGAGCGCCATCAGCCCCTCTGAGGAAAGCGCCTCGCGGACCGATTCAGCCAGACTTTCCCCTATCCAATCGAGATTAGAGCTCTTGGAAACGTTGAAAAACGGCAGCACCAGATAGGTGGCGGCCTGTGCGGGCGGAAGCAAAAAGCACACGCTCAGCAAGACACAGAGAATTCGGAGCACGAATCCATTTTACCGCGCGCTGCATTGCGCGAATAAATCTTGCGCCAATCAATAATGGCGGCAGCTGGTGGACTGCCGCCCTCTCAGGAGGCCGGGGGAGAAAAGGCCTCGAAAGCCATTAACACTCAGTTGGTGGCGTTGGACGGTTTATCGAACACAAGCCGCGTATTGGTGCCGCCAATCCGGATTTCTTCCACTTGATTGCCGTTCAGACGAATCGCCGTTCGCTGATATTTCTGATTCTCAGTCGCAACAGTGACAGGCGCTTCGGTGATGGATTTACCTTGCTTGATCACCACCGTCTTGTCCTTCAATTCCAGTTTGTAGTCGCCCGGCTTCAGTTCCGACCCGTTCACCATGACTGGTTGATAGAAGGTAACGTTATAGGTGCTGGCAGCACTCGCGACGACCAAAGCAAGGGACGCAAATCCGAGTAGGATATTCTTAACCATTGTTGTAACTCCTCAACTTAAACTTACTAACCACACGTACTGATACGTTCAAGATGCGTTTGTGTTCCGAAGAAATTCAAAAATCTCGAAGTTTAAATCAAGGTCGCGCGCTGCACGATCGCGAGTGCTTCCGCCTGCACTCGGGGATCGTTCCCGAAGCCTTCGATCCACCGCACGTCTTGTTCTTTTCGAAACCAGGTTCGCTGCCGTTTAGCGTAACGGCGAGTTTCCTGCTGGGTAGATTCCAAGGCCTGCTGCACAGTGATGCGTCCCTGCAACATCTGTAACGCTTGTTTGTAACCGAGCGACTCGAAGGGCTTCGCTTCCGGCGGCAATCCCGCTGCCAGCAAGCCGCGAACCTCGTCCACGAGAGTCGGTTTGGATGATCCTTCGTCGAACATCTTACGAGCGCGCTCATTCAACCTTGCATACAACAGATCGCGCGGCGGGTCTAATCCGATTTTGATGGGGCGGAATCCGCTGAGCGGCGAGCGTGCCCGTTCAAACATCGACGATAGCGGCGATCCTTCGAGCAAGCGGACTTCCAGAGCGCGCAGCGTTTTGTTTTTGTCGTTGGGATGAATGCGCGAAGCAGAAGCCGGATCCAAGCGCGCCAAAATGCGATGCAAGCTTCCAGGCCGCCGCAATTCACGGTCCTGTAACTGAGCTCGAAGAGCATCATCGCGCGTAGTGCCAGGTGACAGACCTTCTAAGAGGCTTCGCAAATAGAAGCCGGTGCCGCCCACTAACACGGCCGTCCTTGCACGTCCGGAGATCTCGCGAATCACCGCTTCGGCCTGGCGAGCATAGTCTCCCGCCGTGAAGAGACTTGTGGGTTCCACGACATCGATCAGATGGTGAGGAATGCCCTGCCTGTCGGGGACCGGGACTTTCGCGGTTCCAATATCAAAGCCGCGATAAACCTGCAGTGAATCGCAATTGACGATTTCTCCGCCGACGGCCAGCGCAATACAAATGGAAAGATCGCTTTTGCCCGAGCCTGTAGGCCCAATCACTACAGGAAGAGGAATGAGATGGTTCGCCGCCACACTGCCGTTGATGGTATCGCGCAGGGTGGACTGGCGGTGCTACTCGATAAATCCGCGCCAGGTTTTGCCGCGCCCATCGCGCAGCACGATGCCAAAACTGTCGGAGACGCCGGTGATGGTGCGGCCGTTGGCGTCGCGAAAGGTGTAACGCACCGATTCCTCGCTCACCTTTTCCGCCGTGCCGCGCCAGATGTTGCCGAATTCGTCACGCAAGCGCAGATGATCGCCATGGCCGAAACCATAAAGGCGCGAGCTGGTACCTTCTTCTTCGAAATTGAAGAAGCCGCCAGGCATTTTGGCGTGGACGCGGCGGCGCTGGAAGATACCTCGATGGATCATTTAACTCTATTATCGCGGCGCCTGCTCCCATTTCAGATCAGGGAATCACCTTAGGATTACCGATGGGCTACCTTAAGGTTTCCCCGGTCGGGAGCAGTGTCGTGTGGCGGCAGGCCGAATGGCATACTAGTTTTTGCCGGCTTCCAGCCGCTCCAATTTGGATCGCTTCATGAGAATCGTTTTGCAGCGCGTGAAGAACGCTCGCGTCGACATCGCAGGAGAAACGGTAGGTGCAATTGGAGTCGGGTTACTGATTTTTTTGGGAGTCACGCAAACAGACCAACAGGCTGACGCCGAGTACCTGGCGGACAAGGTGATCCAACTTCGGATATTTCCCGACGAGGCGCGCCGCATGAATCGCAGCTTACTCGAAGCGGGAGGCTCGCTGTTAGTGGTTTCCCAATTTACGTTATATGGGGATTGCAGAAAGGGACGGCGGCCGAGCTTTGACCACGCCGCCCCACCCGACCAAGCGCGCACCTTATACCAACGCTTTATTCAGCGCCTGAAATCGAGTAACATTGCAGTGGAAACAGGCGTCTTTCAGGCCGAGATGGAAATTCACCTTATCAATGACGGTCCAGTGACTTTCATACTCGACTCAAACGGAAGCGCCGTAACAAGGTAACAACAAAAATAGTGACAGCCTCAGGCTGGGTTTCGGTATCATCCAAATAGGAGCACCAATGCCTCGTATAGTAAATTCGATTCGGAATCATTCCTTGTTGACGGCGGCTCTGGAAGGACTGGAGCTGCAGAAACAACGAATCGACGAGCAAATTCAAGAAGTGCGTTCCCTTTTGGGGAAAACACCGGGCCGTCGTGGACGTCCGCCTGGTTCCACTAACAGTGGCTCAACAAACAACGCTCCGGCCAGTAAACGCACCGCGGGACGGTTGAGCGCCGCTGCTCGGAAGAGAATCGCGGCTGCTCAGAAGCGCCGCTGGGCGGAATACCGCAAGTCGGCCGCCGGCAAATCCGCATAGTTCCATCCAAAACGCCGGGCAATCTCATCCACCGAACCGCTGGCGACTAACTGTCCTTTTTCGAAAAAGACCGCGCGGGTGGCAAGCGCTGATGCCAGGCGTACGTTGTGCGTGACGATTAGTTTCGCTTGTGGAAGCTCGCTGAGTAACTGGAGTAAGTCACGTTCGGCCGGCGGGTCTAAGAACGTAGTTGGCTCATCGAGTACGAGTATTTCGGGTTCCATAACCAGAACGCCCGCCAGCGCTACCCGCCGCTTCTCGCCTGCGCTCAGATGATAAGGGGCCTTATTCCAAACATGCGCCAAGCCGGCCTGCTGCAGCGCCAACTTCGATTTCGCGATTGCTCCCTGCTCGGGCACTCCTTGATTGAGCAGCCCGAACGTCAGGTCGTCTAAGACGGTGGGCATGAACAGTTGCTCGTCGGAGTCTTGAAAGACCATTCCGATTTTGGAGCGAATTTGTGGCAGTGTCTCCTTGCTCAGCGGCATGCCGCAAACGGTAATGCTGCCCGCTCCGCGCAAGACGCCATTCAGCTGCAAAATGAAGGTCGTCTTGCCGGACCCATTGGCGCCCAAGAGCGCCACGGTTTCGCCCGGAAGCAACGTGAAGTTGATGCCTTCCAGAGCTTTTGTGCCATCTTCATATTGATAGTGAAGATCGCGGACTTCAATCAGCGGAGTCATCCCACGCGCACCAGCACCAGGAATGCGGAGACCGACAGCATGAATACGGCATCGAGCGCGCCAAAGCGCTGGGGATGGAGAATCGAAAACCGCCCTGAGAATTCGCGCGCTTGCATGGCCCGGTGAATACCTTCGGCTCGGTTGTAAGATCGCGCGAACAAAACCGCCAACGCTCCCGTAGCCGCGCGAAATCGAAAACTTCGGCCAGCCCGAGCATCCCCTTCGCGGCAGGCTGCGGCCAATCGCATGTGCTGCGCCTGTTCCGACAGCACGAATAGATAGCGATACAAGAATTGCGCTACTAACACGAGTAATCTCGGAACTCCCAAGCGTTCCAGACCGCCGAGCAACAAGGGCAATGAAGTAGTGCCTGCCAGTAAGAGCACGGCGACCGTGGAGAGATAGCTTTTTTCCACCAGCGCCAAGGCGCGAGAGGGTTCGCCCGCCAGCCAGCTGATCAACCCGAAGGTCAGCGAAAATGGCAGCACTACCATGGCGCGCAAGAGTATGCCGCTGAGCGGAAGGCCGGCGATAAGAATGGCTGAGGCCAGCAACGCCGCGTCCGTGACCAGAATAGCGATCGCGTTTTCGGGAGTTGTTGCCAACAGGACCAGGAACACTAGGAGAGCCACGATTTTCGCGCGGGCGTCGCGGCGATGCAGCGGACTAGCGCCTTGACTCCATCGGTCCAGCAGGATGTGATGCAATCAAGTGCTCCTGCGGCGGACCAGCCACCGGGCCGTGGCAGCGCACACTGCATAGATAAGCAACAACCCCGCCAGCCCAGCTGTGGCTTTTCTCATCCAGACCGATTCACCGAACGATCCGAAACTGTAATCCGCCAAAGGCGCATGCAGCACGGTCTTCGCGGTGAGGCCCATTTCGATTCCCAGCCGCTGAATGCCGTCGGGAGATGCCGAAGCCACCAGAAATCCAACCAGGCCCAGAGCGACGGCCGCTAGGCTGAAAACCGCCAGGGTACGCCGGCTGGAACCATGCGGCCGTTGAACAAATCCGGCATTGAGTTTTTCGATAGCCTGAATCACGCAAATCGTAATCGCGCCTTCTATCGCCGCGCTGGCCGCAAACAGAGCCAGAGAAATCGCCACCACTGGCCGGGGCATGGCGACACCCGACATCAGCAACTCGCCGAGCGCCAGCGATCCGCTTACCATTACCGACAGGAACGCCCCGGCGAAGATCGCAGCGCGACGCCACTTCGCACCCCACACGTGAAACGGCCAGTATCCGGCAAGTACGCCGATTACCGCCATGTTAAAGACATTGGCTCCGAGCGCAAGCACGCCGCCGTCCTGAAAGACAAATGCCTGAATGGCGATGATCACGGTCATCACCAGAACCGCCGGAGCCGGACCAAGCGTAACGGCCAGCAACGCGCCGCCCACCAGGTGTCCACTGGTGCCGACGCCAACGGGGAAGTTGATCATTTGGGCGGCGAACACAAATGCTCCCATCACGCCCAGCAGGGGAATGCGCGTATCTTCCAGTTCGCGGCCCGCCTGCCGTACCATCAAAGCGAGGGCCGGCACGGTGATGGCGTCCATCGTCGCCCATACTGGTGGCGATAGAAAATTGTCCGGAATGTGCATCGCGCCGCAGTCTCAAAGTAGCACGATTTTCCAAAGCGTATGACGACGCGCAGCCTTGCCGTGCGAGGCCGGCTCCGCTAATCTGGCTATACCGATGAGCGATCTCAGCCGTATCGGCGTGGCAATCGACGCCAGCCTCCTGAAGAAATTCGACCACTTGATTGCAGCCCGCGGATATACCAACCGCTCGGAGGCATTTCGAGATTTGATTCGGGACGAGTTGGTCGAAAAGTTGTGGGAGCGTCCCGATGCCAATGTGGTGGGCACCGTCACCCTGGTCTACGATCATCACGTACGCATGCTGAATGAAAAGCTGACCGATCTTCAACACTCGCACTTTCATAACGTTCTATCCACCATGCATGTGCATCTTGACCACGACAATTGCCTGGAGGTTCTGGTGGTCAAAGGAAAAGCGGGCGCTGTCAAGAAAATCGCGGATGCCCTGATCAGCACCAAGGGAGTGAAGCATGGACGGCTGACCATCACCTCCACTGGAGTGGAGCTGTGATCGTCGGGACGGGCGTCGATCTCGCCGAGGTGGACCGTATTCGAAACGCTATCGAGCGGCATGGCAGCCGCTTTATCGAACGCATCTATACTCCCGCCGAAATCGCCTACGTCGAGCGGAAGGCCAACCGCTATGAACGCTACGCGGCACGATTCGCGGCCAAAGAAGCCGGGATGAAGGCCATCGGGACAGGGTGGAAGCGCGGCGTCCGCTGGCGTGACTTCGAAGTAAAGAACCTGCCGTCGGGGCGTCCGACGCTGCAATTTCATGGCGTGGCGGCGGAATTTGCGGATAGCCTGGGAGTCCGCAATATCGCGCTCTCGATTACCCACACGGCGGTGCAGGCCATGGCGATGGTGATTTTGGAGACCTAGCGCCGCTCGCGATTTATCTTTATTTGAGACAACTTCTTGCTCCGCGCAACTTCCCTGGCATGAAGAGCAAGCCAAAACCACGTCCCGTGAGACGGATCGCAACGGTGCAGCGCGCGTACATCGAAAAGCGCATCTACTTTGTTCGTAGTCAAAGGGTGATCATCGATACCGACCTTGCGACGCTTTATCGCGTTCCGACCAAAGCTTTTAATCAAGCCGTTCGCCGCAATATGCTACGTTTCCCGGCGGACTTCATGTTTCAACTCACCTCGGATGAGACAGAAAACTTGAGGTCACAGATTGTGACCTCAAGTTGGGGAGGGCGGCGCTATCTGCCCTTCGTATTCACCGAACAAGGTGTCGCGATGCTCTCCAGCGTGCTGAATAGCGACAGAGCCATCCAGGTGAATATTGCAATTATGCGTGCATTCGTCAAACTGCGCGAATTGCTCGCCACTCATCAAGACCTTGCCTTCCGCCTGGAAGAATTGGAAAAGAAGTTTCATAGGCACGACGGACAGATCCGGGAAGTCTTCGATGCCATTCGAGCGCTGCTTGCCTCGCCGAAGGCTGCGATCGGGTTTCGAGTTCAGCCCTCCCAGCAAAAGTGAGAGAAGTTCAGCCTGTGGCCCACTAGGCCTATGTCCCAAGCGCCACATGTTGTTCCGGATCACGCTCGTGCTCGCCCTGACCGCGGCTTCCTTGGCGTCTCAATCAGCCGATCCCACTTACCAACATCTGGAACGTGCCTATCAGGCTCTGCGCGATAAGAACTACGATCAAGCCATTGCCGGCTTTCAGCGGGCCATCGCGCTCACGCCGGAGCGCGCCTCCATTCGGAAGGATCTCGCCTACACGCTGCTCAAGGTTGGAAAGAACGAAGACGCGCGCGACCAATTCGGCGAAGCGATGCGCCTGGATTCCACCGATGGACACGTGGCACTCGAGTACGCGTTCCTTTGCTTCGAAAACAAACAGCAGGCGCTGGCGCGTCACATTTTTGACCGCATCCGGAAAACTGGCCAAGGGGCGCTCCGGGAAACGGCTGAGCAGGCCTTTCAAAATATCGACGGACCTCTCGCGGCGGGGATTGTTCGTTGGCAAAAGGCGCTGGAGGCCGAGCCCAACAACTTCAGTGCGCACCAGGAACTCGCCACGCTGGCCGAGCAGCGCGATCAGCCCGGGCTGGCTGCAGAACATTATCAAATAGCGTGGACCCTGCGGCCCGCCGAGCGTTCCCTGATGCTCGATTTGGCTCGGGTCTGGAAACTAAGCGGCCGCAGCGAAGACGCCGACTCGCTGCTGCTGGCGGCGTCGCGCGGCGGACCACCGCGTGTTGCGGAACAAGCACGTGAACTGCTGCCTGGCCGCTATCCGTACGTTTACGAATTTGAGAAGGCGCTCCAATTCGATCCGCAAAACTTCGAACTGCGCCGTGAATACGCTTACTTGTTGCTGGCCATCGGCAAAGCACCCGAGGCCGAACATCAGTTTCAAGCCCTTCATGACGTGTCTCCAAACGATCAGCTCACGACGGCTCAACTGGGATTCCTGCGTTTGAATCGACAGAATTTCGCGGGCGCTCAACCTCTTTTGGATCAAGTGTTGAAAGGCGGCGACAAGGAACTAGCCGATCGCGTGCGGGTTGCACTAAAGCTGCCGCAAGGTCTCAATCAGCGCGAGAATCCGGCTCAACCAAATCCGCCCGATGCCAAGGCTCTCGCGGAAAAAAGCATGCAGGCCGGCTATTTGAAGGATGCACTGAAATATCTTACGATCGCCCACGAGAATGACCCGTCCGACTTCTCCATCATGCTCAAGATGGGATGGGCTTACAACATCCTGCATGACGACCGCGAAGCAATCCAGTGGTTTCGCGAAGCCAGCAAAAGTTCCGATTCTTCCATTGCCAGCGAAGCTAGTAAGGCTTATCGAAACTTAGCGTCCGAGTTCAATCCCTTCCGCACTACGGTTTGGATTTTTCCTTTTTTCTCCAGCCGCTGGCATGACGCTTTTGGCTACGGCCAGATTAAGACCGAATTGAAGCTCGGCCGTTTTCCCGTTCATCCCTACCTCTCCATTCGACTGGACGGCGATGTGCGCCAGACCATCGGACCCACAGTCGGCATCGCCAACCCGCAATATCTTTCGGAAACTTCGTTCATCTTCGCCGCGGGCGCAGCTACGGTCCCTTGGCACGGTGCTACCGGATGGTTTGAGGCGGGCGAAGCCGTCAAATATCTTCCCAACCGCACGGATGTGGGCGCGATGATACCGGACTACNNGCTCCGCCGCCAAGGGTTTCGGACATCTGCTGGGCAGTTCCCCCGGCCTTTATCTCGAGACCAACGACGATGCGGTCTTCGTCAGCCGCTTTCAAAACGATATGCTCTTTTATTCGCAGAATCGCGCGGGCTACACGTTGCCCTCGGCGGAAGGCGCCGGCGGCCTTGAAACACAGCTCTATTGGAACGTGAACGCTACCACGGATCGGTTGCGGCAATACTGGGCCAACTTTGCCGAAACCGGTCCTGGCTTGCGATTTCGTTTCCGCGATATGCCGAAGTCGTTGTTGTTTTCGGTGAACTTCCTGCGCGGGGCTTATCTGGTTAATCTGGACAATCCGCGCCGCCCAAATTACTTCGATCTACGAATCGGAATCTGGTATGCATTTACGCGTTAATCTCACGCTTGCCTTTCTCGGCTGTGCGGGTTGCCTTCCGGCGGCCACTCTGAATTACCAGATCTCGGGCGACGATGCCGGCTCGTGGCCGCAAATCTTGGCTTCCATCGGATTGACTCGCTCCGCCAGCGGTCCGGCGAATCTTTTTGTTGTGCGGCACGCGGCCGCCGGCTCTGGACCGCAATGGATCCAGCGCATCGAAAAAGGCAGCACGGTGATCCTGGAAGGCGAGAGCGACCTGGCTGCGGCTCTTGGTATCACCGCCGGCAGCAAACGCGTAACTGTTCGGAGTATCGTTGATCAGCGCGCGCCCAAGCTGCCTATCGTTTGGGAATCACCGCTCGAAATTCCAGTCTTTAACGCGCCCAAGGAAGCAATCGTACTCGCCACGGAGCGCTGGGAGCACGCGCCCGTCATGCTGGCGTTGCATCGCGGGATGGGCGTCGTCCTATGGATTGCAACCTCGCCAGGCAAAGAAGGATACGAACGATTCCCATATTTGCTCCAGGCCCTCAACGATCTCGGATTGCAGCCTCCCTTCCAGAGCCAGCGCCTATGGGCGTTCTTCGACGGCGCTTACCGCTCGCGGGTGGACCTTGATTATTTCGCCGATCGCTGGCGAAAAGCAGGCATCGGGGCGCTGCATGTTGCCGGCTGGCACTACTACGAGCAGAACGCCGAGTCCGATGAATACTTGCGCCGGCTGATCGAAGCTTGCCACCGGAAAGCCATCCTGGTCTATGTGTGGCTCGAATTACCGCACGTCAGCGAAAAATTCTGGGATGAACATCCGGAATGGCGTGAGAAGACGGCTCTTCTCCAGGATGCGCAGCTCGATTGGCGCAAGCTGATGAACCTGAACAATCCAGATTGCTTTGCAGCGGTGTCGAAAGGGGTCAAGCAATTGGTCGGCCGCTTCGATTGGGACGGCGTCAATCTGGCCGAGCTGTACTTCGAATCACTGGAAGGGGCAGCCAACCCGGCCCGCTTCACGCCCATGAATAAGGATATTCGCGCCGAGTTCCTGGCCCTCAATAACTACGATCCGATCGAGCTGTTTCAATCGGCTAAGCCAGATGACAAACGGCTACAGACATTTCTCGACTACCGCGCCGATCTGGCGCGCCGGCAGCAAGAGAAATGGATCGATCAGGTTGAATCCATCCGCGCCTCGAAGCCCGATCTCGATCTTGTTCTGACCCACGTAGACGACCGCTTCGATACACGGATGCACGATCTCATCGGCGCAGATGCGGCGCGAGTTCTGCCGTTGCTCGATCATCACGACTTTACGTTTCTGATCGAAGATCCCGCTACCATCTGGAACCTCGGCCCGCGGCGCTATCCGCAAATCGCTTCGCGATACCAGCCGCTCACCTCTCACACCAATCGTCTGGCAATCGATATCAATATCGTCGAGCGCTATCAGGACGTATACCCGACGAAACAACAAACCGGCACCGAATTGTTCCAACTGGTGCATGTGGCGGCGCAGTCTTTCCCGCGCGTCGCGCTATATTTTGAGAATTCCATACTCACGCCCGATCTTCCGCTGCTCGCCTCCGCCGCCGCGAACGTCGATAAAGCGCAACAGAACGGATCCCGGCTGGTGATCGAATCGCGCTACGGCGTCGGCGTACCTTGGCGGGGACCAGCGCTGGTCAACAGCCGCCCGTGGCCTGTTCAAAACGACACAACTCTGTGGCTTGCCGCCGGGCCAAGCATCGTTGAGCCTGCGCCTGGCGCATCTGTTCCGCCCGCGCCGGCTGCATCTATTCCGAAAGCCGCCGTGCTGAAAATGATCGATTTCAACGGAGACTTGCGCTCGGCCAGTGTGGTTCCAGACGGCTTCCGTTTTTCCTATGAAAGCAGCGCTCGTGCACTGGCGATCGTAAACGCCCGGCCTCGCAAGCTCGAAATCGACGGCACGCCTTGCGATCCAAAACCCGTCGAATCCGGTGCTGGCTTTGTTCTGACCTTACCGCGCGGCCAGCACGTCGTGCAGTTGACGCTCTAGGTCGGCAGTCAGCTCTTTTTCGCCCCATACCAGTTCGACCGTGCATGGAACAGGCACCGCGATACCATTTTTCGTGCCTGGGGTGAATCGCCATTGGCCTACCACGGCGGTGGCTTCACTACCCCAGACGGGATCGGAAGTGCTCAACGCGTGCAAGTGAATCGGAACGCCGTACTCATCGATGTCGAATGCGATTTTGGCCATCGCTAGCCGTCCCATTGCGACTACCAACAGGCCTTCTTCCATCGCCTCGGGCCCCAGTCCGGCACCAATTGGATATTGTGCGTTCAGGAAAACCGGACGTTCCGTCTCGAGCGGCGTGTCGAATTGCACTTGAATCAAGTGCCAGCGCGATTGATGCGCAGTGAGGCGAAAATCAACAGCGATTTGTGCAATCGGCCGGGCCTCTTGCGGTCGAGTCAACACAGGCTTGAAATGCCACTGCTTCACTGCGTCCACGGCATTCTGATCCAGCCCAAGCCCAATCTGTTGGGCCACTTTCAGATTCAGCGCGAAACCCTCTTCATCGATTTCGCCGCTGAGTACGACCACCCCTTCGAGTTCCGCGAGTCGAGCCTCTTCGGTGTACTGCGGGTCAGTCTTTTCAATCGGCTCGACAACTCGAGGAGGAGACGGGGCGGTGGACATCGCTCGCCCCGTTTCAATGGGAACGCCGTTCAACAATGGCTTGTTCCCCGGCCTGTGCGTCGGGATTTGCGCGCTGGGGTCCTGACAAACCCCGCGTACAGAAGGCAGGCATAGCAGCCCCGCCATACCGAGTCCTCTAATCCAATCCGGCATGTTTGGTACCTCAATCCGGACCGAACCGCCAGTTGCAGCCTTAAGATGCTATGAGGCTTTGGTGATCTTCGCTACCGTGATAGTGTCGCCGTCCATTTTCCCGGTCACTTTCACGTTGTCGCCCGCGTACTTCGCCAGGCCCGGAGCATCTTGATTGGCGATGCTGTACACTTTGTCGCCTACCACCACTACGTACTTCGCACCTTTCTTGATACAGCCCGTGGTGCACTGCTTGGCCGGCGTGCTCCCGTGGCTGGCGCCGCACATGCTGTCGCTGATGGTACCGGTCCAGCTCTGATCCGCACCAAGCAATCCCATGGCGCCCAAAGCTAACGTGGCCGCTAAAGACAAAACCAGTTTCATGTGAGTATCTCCTCTCCGTTGATTATGCGCTTTTTGCCAGCCCTCTGCTGGCGTCCCTACCCAACGAAAAGGGATTGACTCGCGGGCAGATTTATCAAACGCTGTTAGACAAATGGCAAAGCCCGATTCTATCGGCCAATTCGAACAATTGGTACTCACCGCGATCCTGACCCGGCGCGACGATGCCTATGGGGTGACTATCCATTCCAAGGTCGAGGAGCTGGCTAGCAGCCCGAGTCTAAAG
>PKZC01000125.1 GCA_003132905.1 Bryobacterales bacterium
ATTATCGCGGGTCTTCTACCAGCCCCCTCGGCGCAATTGTCTCGTTACCCAACGTCCAGCAGGATCAGAACGGAACCATCGCGCTGACCGGCTCCCTCCCGTTCATGACCGACTACAGCGTGGATGGGACCTCCTCAGTCAACGTGCAGCGCAATTCGCCCGCCTCGAATATGTATCCCTCGTCGGAGATGTTGAGCGAATTCAAAGTATCGGCAATTAATAACAACGCAGAAATGGCTTCCTCGGCTGACGTCACTGTGACTACCAAGGGCGGAGGCAACGCGGTGCATGGTAGCGGCTTCGAGTATCTTCAGAATCGTGCACTCGATGCTACGACCTATGGTTCAAACGAAAAGCCGGGGAAAGTTTGGAACACCTTCGGCGGCAGTTTCAGCGGTCCGGTGGTCATTCCGAAACTCTACAACGGCCATAACAAGACATTCTTCTTCGTGGACTATGAGGGCAATCGCAAACCTGGATCGGACTTAGTGGTCGACAGCGTCCCGACTGCGTCCATGGTGTCCGGCAATCTCAACAACGTGCCGGGCCCAGCTGCCGTGAACCCCTTCACCGGTGCACCGTTTCCCAACAATCAGATCCCGGCGAGCCTGCTCAACCCGGTGGCGGAAAAGCTGCTCACCACCTACTATCCAGCGCCGAACTACGATTCCGGGTCCACCGTCGGCAACTACCGGACATTGGAGCCTTTGGCAAATGAGACCAACGGGTATGACATCCGGATCGATCAATACATCGGCAGCAAAAATCAGCTCTTCGGGCGTTGGAGCTGGAAGAACCTTCCCTTCCAGGCGCAGGCCAACCTCGGCCTCTCCCAATTGTTACCACCAATCAGCATCGCCGAGGCGGATCGGAATCTTGTGCTGGCGGACAGCTATACGTTGACCGCGCACCTGGTGAACGAGTTCCGCTTCGGATATAGCAACCTGAACACCGCCCAGACTTATCCGTTCACGGGCGCTTCCGTTGTCTCGAGTCTCGGCTTACAAGGGTTGGATCTGTCGCACGCCGGTTCAGATGGTGGTTTCCCGGGGTTCAACTTCAGTGCTGGAACTGGCTTCACGACGATTGGCCATGGCGACATCGGCCCTTCCAGCTCGCAGACCCTGCAGTACACGGACAATGTTTCCTGGATCAAGGGGAAGCATACGCTCAAGTTCGGCGTCGACTTCCGCTCGGTGAGTTATACGACGGTCAATAATTTTGGTCTTTCGGACGAATTCGGTTCGCTGAACTTCTCCGGTACTTTCAGCGGGAACGCATTCGCGGATCTTCTTCTGGGTTTGCCGACGTTTAACGGCGTCTTCGACATTGGCCCACACATCGATCAGAAATCTCAACACTTCGCCGTGTATGCGCAAGACGAATGGCGCCTGACAAAGAGTCTAACCCTGAGTTTCGGGATGAGATGGGAACTGCAGCCACCCTTTACAGAAAAAAATGGCAACATCGCCAATTTCAATCCGGCCAACGGAGGCCTGGTCTACCCGGACATCGCCGCGAAGGTCCTTCCCCCCGCCGCTTCCGTGCTTTATAGCATCAACGCGTGCCCCGGGACTATCGCTACTTTGCCGTGTTCACCGGTGCAAACGGCCAGTCAAGCAGGATTGCCGCAAGGGCTACGCTATACCTACTACAAGAACTTCGACCCGCGCATCGGTATAGCCTGGCGCCCGTTCGGCAACGACAAGACCGTATTCCGGACAGGTTTTGGCATCTTCACTGTGCCCTCTCTGGGCGGCGTGGCGTATCAAATGACGGGGACAGGCAGCACGAATTCGCCGTTCTACTTTAATGCCATCGGCGCAAACGGCCAGGCGCTGTTTCAGCTTCCCCAGGTAGCTTACGGCAATGGTGGTCTGGTGCCGAGCGACGTCGGCACGTACACCTTTGACGTGGCTCAGCAGATACATTATCGCGACCCCACTTCGGCGCAATGGAACGTCACGATCGAGCATGAGTTCTGGAAAAACTGGACGGGCAGGATCAGTTACATCGGAGAGAATTCCTACCGTCTGCCATTGACGACGGACCAAAATTCTATCCGTGCAAGCACAACGCCTTTCTCCAGTTCGGAAGTGCCCTATCCGCAGTGGGCCGCGATCTATCAATTGGGGAACTGGGGGTTTGCCAACTACCAGGATATGGAACTACAGCTCTCCCACCGCATGGCGTCCGGTTTCTATGTGCAAGCCACGTATGACTGGGCGAAAGACTTGAGCGACGCCAACAATGATGCTCCCGCGGCGTATGGCGCCGAACAGGGCAACTTCACAGGCCCGCTGGGCTTCGTGGTGGGTGTCAACGATCGATTCAATTTGCGAAATGACCGTGGCAATGCGCCCGGAGATCGCCGCCAGCGCTTCCTGCTGACCGGAATCTATCAACTCCCCTTCGGCCACGGGCGGAAATTCTTGGCCAACTCCAATCGCTTTGCAAACGGAGTGCTGGGCGGATGGCAAATCAGCTCCATTGCTCTGGCCGAAACCGGGCCGTACCTGACGCCTTACGATGGCAATCCGTTAGACAGCCAGGCAAACCTCAATGAAGTGGGCCGGCCAGCGGTTGTGAGGCCCGACCAGATCGCGAACTGCAATATTTCGAACCCGACGCCGAATGGCTGGTTCAATGACAATGCATTCGTTCTCACACCAGTGGGCGCGGGACGCACTGGAAACGCGGGAGTCGGAGTTTGTGAGGGTCCGGGGACGGTAACCATCGCGGGCGGCTTGTCAAAGGTTTTTGTGCCGTGGGAGAGGCTGCGTGTCCGATTTGAAGCCACGTTTACGAACATTCTGAACCATCCGAACTTTGCACCTCCAGCGTCGATGGATGTGTCGTCGCTCAGCCAGTTCGGTGGCAATACCGCGCTCAGTAGTTTTGGTGTAACACAAACCGTACAGAGCTCGGAAAACGGCGGCAATCGCGTCGGACAACTGTCGCTTCGGCTTGACTTCTGAATTGTGAGGGAATGATGGAATTTTCGAGGCGTCAATTTCTAGGTGTAGCGGGCGTTGCCTCGCTCGATGTAGCAGCGCGGTTGCAGGCGCAAGGCGCCACAGCCGACCTCGTGCTGTTCAACGGCAAGATCGTGACCGTGGATGACGCATTTTCGATTCGCCAGGCGATCGTCATCAAAGACGGGCGGATCCTGGCGGTAGGGGGCAACGAGCTGCGCAACCAATACAGCGCGGCACGCACCATCGATCTGCGCGGACGCATGGTGATGCCGGGCTTTCATGACACCCACATCCACCTGGGCGGACACTCCCGGCGCTATATCGACTTCAATGATACTAAGTCGCTCGCGGAACTGAAGCAGCAGGTAAGCGAGAAGGCCAAGGAGCTGGGGCCTAACGAATGGATCACGGGCGGTGGCTGGGACGAATATCACTTCACGGAGCAGAGAAAGCCGCTTCGAGGCGACCTGGATGCCGCGGCGCCCAACAACCCCGTCGTACTGACTAGAGCGGGAGGCCACAGCTCGGTCGGAAATAGCAAGGCCCTGGAATTTGCGGACATCAACCCGGCGACGCCGGATCCTCCGCGCGGGCTCATTGAAAAAGATGCGAGCGGCGCGCCGAATGGCGTGATCCGCGAGCGGTCCGATCTGTATACACGGTTGGTGCCCCGGGACAAGCCGGCAGATGTGCGCGACAGCTTGCTCCAGAATGTTCGAGATCAGCTCAAGCTGGGCATCACCAGCGTCATCGAGGCGGGATCGTCCGTGGATCCCAACGTTGTCGGCTCTTACGCCGAGTGGGAGATTTTGTACCAGAAGCACGGTAGCGAACTGCCGCGCGCATCCATTCAGGTGGGCTATCCTTCACCGGCCGGCGAAGCGAAGGCCGGGGCTGCAAAGCTAAAGGAATTCGGGAAAAAGACGGGTGACGGCAACGACCGCCTGCGTGTGGGTTCCATCGGTGAGATGGCCGCCGACGGTGGATTCACCGGGCCCACGGCCTGGTGTCTGGTGGACTATAAAGGCTTGCCGGGATTCCGTGGCCGGGCGTTCTTCACACCAGAACAGATCCACGCCAACATTGAGGAGGGCCACAAGATCGGCTGGCAATTCGGAATCCACGCTATCGGTGACGCCGCCATCGCAATGACGGTGGATGCGCTGGACAAGGTGTTGCACGATTATCCACG
This sequence comes from Bryobacterales bacterium, assembly GCA_003132905.1. Next base: position 4,171 of record PKZC01000125.1, read on the forward strand.
GAACGACCACCGGCACTACCTCTGCCACTTCACGGTCCTCCCCCCGGAGCGAACCATGGACCTGATGGTGAAGGACAAGATCCATATCGCCCAGCAGCCGAACTTCACTTACAACTTGGAAGGCCGTTACGTGGAAACTTTGGAGGGCAAGCGCCTCACTACCAACAATGCTCTGACGACTCCCATCAAAAAGGGCATTTTCATGGCATTCGGCAGCGACAACCTGCCCATTGGACCCATGGTGGGATTGTACGCCGCTGTCACGCGCAAGGGCGAAAGCGGTAAGGTGTACGGCCCGGAACAAGTCGTGAGCATGAAGGACGCTATCACGATGTATACACGGAACGGGGCATTTCTGACGCGCGAAGAGAAGCTCAAGGGCACGCTTGAAGTAGGCAAGTTAGCCGACATGATCGTACTGCCGGAGGATCTCTTGAATGTCCCGCCGGAGAAGGTGTTGAACATGAAAGTGGACATGACCATTGTCGGTGGCAAAGTGCTATACGAACGTGCTTAGGAACATCCGGCAAGCCAAGTTCCGCTTACCAACTGCATGATTGCCTCTATTAATCCGTTCACCGGCCAGACGATCAAAATCTTCGAGCCACACTCTCGTAGCGAGGTGGAACTGCGTCTGGAGTTGGCCGACCAGGTCTTTCGAAGCTATCGCAAGACGCCCTTCGCGAGACGGGCAGCAAAGTTAGCTCGGGTTGCCGACATCCTAGAAAACGACAAGAGCGGTTTGGCAGCCATCATGACTGAGGAAATGGGCAAGACGCTGCGATCTGCGGAGACCGAAGTGGCGAAATGCGCATTGGTTTGCCGTTACTACGCGGAAACAGGCGCCGAGGCCTTGGCCGACGCCCGCCTTCCCACTAACGGAGTTCAAAGCTTCGTGAAGTACCAGCCTCTGGGACCCGTACTGGCCGTTATGCCCTGGAATTTCCCGTTCTGGCAGGTTTTTCGCTTCGCGGCTCCGGCCTTGATGGCCGGCAATACTGGCCTGCTCAAGCACGCCTCGAACGTGCCGCGTTGTGCGCTGGCGATCGAAGACATTTTCCTGCGCGCGGGATTCCCGGAAGGTGCGTTTCAGACTCTTCTGGTGGAGTCGTCCGAAGTGGAGGTAATCATCAACGACGATCGCGTGGCTGCGGTGACGCTGACCGGCAGTGAGCCAGCGGGGCGTGCGGTGGCCAGCCAAGCCGGCCGTCAAATAAAAAAGACCGTTCTCGAACTGGGCGGTAGCGACCCGTTTGTCATCATGCCGAGCGCGAATCTAACGACCGCCGTGTCAACCGGTGTCAAGGCAAGAGTGATCAACGCCGGCCAATCCTGTATTGCAGCCAAGCGATTCATCATTGCGGACGCCGTCTACGAAGATGTGGAGCGAGAGTTTGTGCAGCAGATGAAAGCGCTGAAGATCGGCGACCCCATGGACCCAAACACCGATATCGGCCCTCTCGCCAACGAAAGGAGCCTGAACGATCTGGACGGTCAGGTTCAACGGGCTTTGAATGCCGGGGCCAAATTACTCACCGGTGGCCGGCGCTGGAAGGGACATAATTGCACCTACGAGCCCACGGTCCTAGCCGGCGTACCGCGCAACTCCAAAATCTTCCACGAGGAATTTTTTGGTCCTGTTGCAATGCTATTCCGTGTCAAAGACGCTGATGAGGCGATCGAAGTGGCCAACGACTCTCCGTTCGGACTAGGTGCCAGCGTGTGGACTCAGAACGACGACGAAAAGCGCCAGTTTATCGATGGCATCGAGGCGGGGCAGGTTTTTGTGAATGCCATGGTGGCCTCAGATCCGCGGATCCCATTCGGCGGGATCAAGCGATCTGGGTACGGCCGTGAACTGGGTACTGCTGGCATCCGTGAGTTCGTGAATATGAAAACGGTGTGGTGCGCATGAACACGCTGAGCTCAAAACGTCAATGGCGTATTGATCCAAATCAGCAGGGCATCCTCATCCGACGGATTAAACCACCGATGACCAACATTGCTTTCGAACCAGAAGCTGTCGCCTTCTCGCAACAGGTGGCGTTCCAGCTCCCCGAGCCAGATTTCCAGCGTGCCCTTGAGCATGTAGATGAATTCCTCGCCGACGTGCGAGTACGATCCGTCACTGCCGGCCGACGGAGGCACCCGAAAAAGCATTGGTTCGAGCATCTTGGTGCCAATCGACAGCAGCTCGATGTCGACACCGGAATCGGTCCGTAGTATACGGCGCTGACCGGGCCGCATCAAACGCCGGGCGTGGCCTGGGAGATCAAAGAACTCGAGAACGGTGGAGTTATAAGTCGCTGCCAGACGATGCAGCGTGGCAACGGAGGCATTGGCTTTGGATAATTCGATGGCGCTGAGAAACCCGGGCGAAATGCCGGCGCGCTTGGAGGCCTCTACAATTCCGAGACTCAGACGTTTGCGCATCTTCCGCAACTTCGGTCCAAGGGCTGGCCCGTCGGGAAGGTCTGGGGCGTCGGCTGCGGGCGCGTTGCCGTTCAGCACCTTCTTGATGCCTGGCACGCTCAACTTCTTAACATCGCGCAGATACTTGATCCGCTTCAGGACGCTGAGGAGTTCATGGTTATAGAGCCGATAACGCCCGGAACTGCGCCCTGGATTGATCAGGCCCACGTTTTCCCACAACCTCAGCGTCGAGGGACTGATACCCAGGATGCGTGCCGTTTGCCCGACCGTGAGATAGCGAGGAGGCAAACCAGGGGGGGAAATGTGTTGAGGCGCCTTTGGCATCGCGATCCCGGGCTGGGGAACGCCCGCGCATCAATTATATCGGCTCAGCGAACCTCGGCAAGCAGATTCAGCAGACACACAGGGGATTCGTCCGATCCGTTTCGCACAGCCCGAATTTATGCAGCCATCTACTGCTCCTAGCAGCGAAGATCGACAAGAGGGACTCCACCGGAGCCTCGGTCTTTTCGATTCCACCATGATTGTGGCCGGCTCCATGATCGGGTCGGGCATTTTCATCGTGTCGGCGGAAATGGCCCGGCAGGTGGGCAGCGCCGGATGGCTGCTAGCGTCTTGGGTGATCACCGGTTTGCTGACCATTGCCGCAGCGCTTTCCTATGGCGAGTTGGCGGCAATGATGCCTCGTGCGGGCGGCCAGTATGTTTATCTGCGGGAAGCCTGGTCGCCTCTGTGGGGTTTTTTGTATGGCTGGACGCTCTTTCTAGTCATTCAGACGGGCACTGTCGCAGCGGTTGCAGTCGGCTTTGCCCGGTATCTCGGCGTCCTCTGGCCGCGTATTTCCGAAAGCAACTATTTGATTCCACCGGTTCACATTTCGAGTGGATATGCCTTATCTTTGTCGACGGCGCAGTTGGTTGGAATCCTGTTGATCGGCTTGCTGACCTGGAGCAACTCCTGTGGCATCCAGTACGGAAAGATCGTTCAGAATGCTTTCACGTCCACCAAGATCGGCGCGTTGTTAGGCGTGATTGGGCTGGGTATCTTTGTGGGCTGGAACGCTCAGGCGGTACATGCGAACTTCAGCCATATGTGGGCTCCCCGAGGCTATACACCGGTAGCACCGGGACTTTCGCCGGACACTGTGTTTGGCCTGTTTGTCGCACTCGCGGTGGCCCAGGTGGGCTCATTGTTCGCGGCCGATGCCTGGAACAACATCACGTTCACGGCTGGGGAAGTGAAGTCGCCACAGCGCAACGTCCCCCTTTCGCTGGCCTTGGGAACCATAATCGTCATTGCTCTTTATACTTGCGCGAACCTAGCCTACGTTGTGGTGTTGCCGCTGGAACGCGTGCAGCACGCAGCGTCGGATCGCGTGGCGGGAGCGATGCTGCAGGCCGTCTTTCCCCAGATAGGCGCTGTTTTGATGGCCCTGGCGATCATGATCTCGTCGTTCGGCTGCATCAACGGCATGCTGATGTCCGGCGCGCGCGCCTACTTTGCAATGGCCCGGCATGGCCTATTTTTCCGGCGCGCGGCCGTACTAAATCAAGCCCGCGTCCCTGGCGCCTCGCTGATGATGCAAGGGGCGTGGGCCGCGGTGCTGGTCTTGATCCGAACCTATGATTTCTCCAAGGGAACCTATGGCAACCTGTACAGCAATCTCTTGGACTACGTGGTGTCCGCGGCACTGTTGTTCTATCTTCTGACCATTGCGGCGGTGTTTCGTCTCCGCTTCCTGCGCCCTGAAGTGCAGCGGCCGTACCGCGCCTTTGGGTACCCGGTGGTTCCTGCGCTTTATTTGTTGTCTGCGGCTGCCATCTTGGCGGTGTTGTTTATTTATCGTCCCGCGACAACCTTCCCCGGCATGGTGATTGTCCTCATCGGGGTCCCGGTTTACTTTGCGTTCCGGTGGTCTTCCACTAAGACTCCGAGTACGTCGAAAGAAGGCATTTCCACGTCATGAATATCGCCACTGAAACCATTCATCTCGTCACAGCGATTCCCGGACCGCGTTCAGCTGAACTCCAGAAACGCCGCGAAGCGAGCGTGCCGCGGGGAGTAGCTTCGGTGCTGCCGGTCTTCGTACGCCGCGCTTCAGGGGCGACAGTCGAGGATATCGACGGTAACCAGCTGCTCGATTTTACCGGCGGCATCGGCTGTCAAAATGCCGGCCACGTTCTGCCGGAAGCCGTCGCCGCGATCCATGACCAGATCGATCGGTTTATTCACACCTGCTTTATGGTGACGCCTTATGAGGGTTATGTCCGACTAGCCGAGGAAATGAACGCGCGGGCCCCTGGAGCGTTTCCCAAGAAGACTTTCTTCGTCACCAGCGGCGCTGAAGCGGTGGAGAACGCGATCAAGGTTGCGCGCCACTTCACCCACAGGCAAGCCGTGATCGCTTTCGAAGATAGTTTCCACGGGCGCACGCAATTGGCCCTGAGCCTCACGGGAAAGTCCAAGCCCTACAAGGCAGGCTTCGGTCCGTTTGCTCCGGAAGTTTATCGAATGCCGTACGGATACTGTTACCGCTGCCCGCACAATCTTACGTATCCCGGCTGCGAGATCGAGTGTGCGCGCCGGCTGGAATCCACGTTCAAGCGCTACATCGAGGCCGAATCTGTCGCCGCCGTGATCTTCGAACCTGTTCTCGGCGAAGGTGGATTCGTTGCGCCGCCACCGGAGTGGTTTGAAGTCGTAACCAGCATCTGCCGCAAGTACGGCATTCTCGTAATTGCCGATGAAATCCAAACCGGCTTTTGCCGAACTGGCCCGCTGTTTGCCTGCCAGCACTTCGGCGTTGAGCCCGATATTATCGTGACAGCCAAATCCATTGCTGCGGGCTTGCCCCTCGCAGCCGTGACGGGCCGCTCCGAAATCATGGACTCGCCTGGTCCGGGTGGGCTGGGTGGTACCTTCGGCGGCAATCCGGTGGCATGCGCAGCCGCGCTGGAGATTCTGAAAGCCGTGGACGCCCTGGATCTTTCGGAGCGGTCCCGGCACATCGGCGATCTATTTGAATCGATAACGCACGATTGGCCGGGCCGCTTCCCTTTCATTGGAGAAATACGGGGACTTGGAGCGATGCGCGCTATCGAACTGGTGAAGGATCGCTACACCAAGGAACCTGCGAGCGAACAAACTCGCGCAGTCCTGGCGGCGTGCCATCGCCGTGGACTGATCATCATTTCAGCAGGAACCTTCGGAAACGTGATTCGGATGCTGGTGCCGCTCGTCGCCACCGACGGCCAAATCGAGGAAGGGTTGCGAGTGCTGGAGCAGGCCCTCGCCGAAGTACATGGGAAAGAAGGATCGCATCAATGAGCCAATTAAGACCACCACTGTTGTTTTCTCTCTTCATCCTGGGCGGCTTTTGTGCTGCGTTTGAACAAACACCGGCCGACTTAGCACGGGGCACGTCAGAGCGATGAAGCGTATTCGTGAATCTCTTGAGGGAGCAAAACTATTTATCGGATCACGACCTCGCGCGGCTGGAAACGAAAAACCTCTCAGCTCTGAATGGCTGTAGATGAAATTGAGGCTGCGAAATTCCCCGCGTTCAAGAAAGCTCAACAGCTTTCAATAGGCTGTCGGCATCTCCAATGAAACCAGCACGTTGAAAATAGGGAACTTTGCAAAAGGTCGAAAGACCGTCTTGGGCGCAGGTGCGCTACCTCTTTGGTGAATCTTTAGATTCAACAACTTAGAAATCGCCCTTGTTGAACTTTGAGGAACGTTTAGCTACAGTTTCGACTACATTGACGACTTTGATCGTGGACAAGGCTTGCTTGCTCACTGAATTCAAAGCGGTTCCGCAGTTGTTCGATTCCACCGCGCACCTGCTGTTGCGGCAGGTGCGCAGGCGCGGATACGGGGCGACTTGAACGAAGCGTTCTCCAACTTGCCGTGACTCTTCAACTTGATCCCACGGTATCCAGGGAAAGGCCGCCCCACTATTGAAGTTTCCGAGGGTTTGGGTCGATGGTACGACTAAGGGGACTCCCTTGCCGTCCGCCCCAAACAAACAAGGTCCGAAACGCGCTATCGTCGTTACGCTCCTGCTCGTTGTCGCGGCGCCGGTCCTCTCCCGCCTCCCCGGACGTGCCACTCCGGAATTTCACACTGTTTTGGAAGTCATCGCCACACAGATGGCACTGACCATTGGCGTCCTCGCCTTGGCTAGGGCGTGTTCACACTACAC
>PKZC01000062.1 GCA_003132905.1 Bryobacterales bacterium
TATCGGCCAGGTTACTACGGGTGTTGGCGGGATACGTCCGGTGCGGTATGTTCTGCCAATCTCGTCACTGGCCGCGTGCGGCAATGTGGCCACTCGCTCCTTTATGAATCTCCGGAGAAGCTCTGAATAGGATCAGCGAATAGCAAACTGCGCGGCGTGTAAAGCGTGAGTGGCAGAGGCGCATCACGAGCGAGTAACGGCTAGCTACCGGGCGAACGGGAAGATCATCGATGCTAGGGCTGGACGTCAGCAACGTAGTTCGCGACCCCGAACGGGAAGTCACCTGGGAGATCCTGACCTACCGAAAACTGGCTAGGGAAGAGGATGTTTGCGCGGTTCGGTATGCGTTTGCCAAAATGAAAAAGTGCGACACGCCCAAGCCTGGGTGCGCATCGCTATAGTCGCCGTGGTCGGCGCATGAGCAGCTTACATTTATCCTCATCGAAAGCGAGAGCTTTAGCTGGTCTTGGCGCTCGGACGACGTGGAGGGCGTTCGGGCTATGAGCGCTTAGTTGGTTATCTCGGCGCGCTCGCGGTAAATTTCTTCCACGGCCGATACTGATAGCTGTGACTCTGTTATCGCTGATGAGTCGGGTGAATAGCTATTAACTGGGTGATGCTTCTTGATTTACGGAACCTTCCCGTGTAGAGGTTGGTGTCTATGTTGGCATATGGCTCCAAAGTCGAGCAGGAACCGCCAAAGAGAGCTAGTGGGGGTATTCACCTCAAGAAGCACCTCGAAGAATGGCTCCCACTGCTTCGACGAGTACTTCGCATTCGGGGAGAACGAGGACCGATGAAAGCAGTCGACCTAAATAGGCTAGTAGAGCCCTACTTCGACTCCGGATTGTATCTCGCCGTGACTAGGGACAACACTAGGGTTGTGGCAACCGGCACGACGATTCAGGATGCTGAGGACCAAGCCGCCGCTCAAGGTTGCTCGGAGCCGGTTATTATGCGAGCGCCGAGCCGCGCGGCCATGGAAAATAGCCTTCACCTCTAAGAGTCGTGCCTGAGACATTTCTTTACTCTCAGTATCGTTCTCAGCCCGACATTCCTCCGGCAAGAGCCTTTCCGGCCGGACATGTAAATCACCTACCATTGATTGATTTGAAGTTGAGGATCGGCAGTTCGACGACTGGGCTCATAAAGGTATTGGTCGATACAGGATCCGCGTATTGTGTGTTCGGCCTCGATACCGCTAATAGATTGGGAATTGATGTCCGATCGGGAAAGCTTAGAAAGAACATCGGTGGGTTTGGCGGTGGCAGTGTTGATCTCTATTTCTTCAACATTGAGCTTGTCATGGATTCAATCAGATTGGATTGCTATGCAGGATTCATGAACCAAAACTTCCCGGGCAAGATTTGGGTAGGGTTGCTCGGGACGTACGATTTTCTCACCCAATTGCCCGTGGCTTTCGATATTAGGAACCTCCAGCTTCGGATCGGTTGACCGTGCTGGTCCTGGCTTTCGGCGTCGGGGCCATATTCTTCTTTATCGGGTTAATGCTGTCCCTAAGCAAGAGTGTAAAGGGTTCAGCAATCGTGACATTCTTGCTCGGTCTCCTCGGAGGCGGTACTGGCGGCCTAGTATTTGGGGGAGGCCACGTTGCTCTTACTGGGGAGAGCGGGGTATCTGTAGGGTGGCTGCTGCTCGCGATCGGCGTAGGTGGAAGCATCGGGGTCATATTAGGGACGTGCTGGAAGGTTTGGGCGCAAAGACGAGAAGTCAATATCGGCGTCAGCATCGTGCAGCCGAAGCTCGATCCGAACGACCAGATTCTCCCCGGAAGCGGGGGGTAAGCAGCGTCTCTGAGGCAGGAGCCAGGCGCGTCTTTGCTCAATGAAGGACCAAATCCACTAAGAGCGCGTCCGGGCGTGGTTCGTAGAGTGGCAGCCCGGGTTGGTGGTGCTTGAGGAACCATGCGTTGTTCTACACGACAGCCAATCTGGACGAGTGCGGTAGATCGTTGTCATTGCCAAGGCACCGGGTTGCAGCAACGTGGCATTCCAGGCGCAGACACCGTGGTCCGTTTCGTGGTCCGTTTCTCCCGGCACATTCCGTCATCCTCAGTGTGAAAACCGGCGCCGATGCCCGATTTCACGCAGCTAACCGTCCGGATGCCGTACTTTGGTCCCCCTGAGTGCGAATGGGGTTCGTTGTCATTGCAAGACACCGCGTTGCAGCAAGACGCCGCAGTGCGATTAAGGGAGCGGGTCGCCATCGTTCCCAGTTCGACGCCTGGAGCCTACCCGCTCGCCGCGCTCCGTGCTGCCAGCGCCGCACCCATCCAGCACCCAAGTCTCGGCGAGGGCCCGCACTAGCCGATAACGCTGGGTGTGAACGCATCACGGGGTGCTCCTCCGGCTGCCGAGCGACGTACTCTTCGCTACTGGACTTTACCGAGCGGGATGTCTCGATGGGCAAAGTGAATATCAAGACGCTCGCGGAGAGCGACCAGGAACTACTAGACGGGCCGATGATCTATTCACCGATCGGGTGGTGTCCCATCTCCAAGACTAGGCTGACCGGCTCGGGGTCACCTCCGACAACATCGAGCGACAGGCAGTCAAGGCACCCCGAGCGCAGCTTCTGCCGCGCGATCGGCGCGGCCAAGTGGGCGTATTCCCGCGAGGGTTACACAGAG
>PKZC01000104.1 GCA_003132905.1 Bryobacterales bacterium
GCTACCTGGAAAACCAGGCCCGCGTTTGACACGGCCCCACGGTCTCCAGTTTGGGGCCAACTTTCGGACGCGGGGCGATGACCAATGGTTGGGTGGACATCAAGAACACCGACATGATGTTGGTGATGGGTGGCAACCCCGCTGAAAATCATCCTTGTGGATTTAAGTGGGCGATGGAAGCCAAGCGGGATCGCAACGCCAAGCTGATCGTCGTGGATCCCCGCTTCACGCGTACCGCGGCTACCGGCGATCTGTTCTGCCAGATTCGGGCCGGAAGCGATATCGCGTTTCTTGGAGGCACGATCCGTTACGCGATCGAAAACAACCGCATCGCGAAAGAATACCTCACCAATTTCACCAACGCCGCCTTCATCGTCAAGGAGGGTTTCAAGCTGCCTGAGGACGGCTTGTTCTCCGGCTTCGATCCCGCCTCTCAGACTTACGATAAATCGACCTGGAATTACGAGTCCGACGGCGGCGCCGCATCAGATGGGTTGCCGCCCAAAGTCGCTATCGACCTCACGCTTGAGAATCCTCGCTGCGTATTTCAGTTATTAAAGCAGCAATATTCGCGCTATACACCCGAAATGGTGGAGCGCATCACCGGCATACCGAAAGACCAGTTCCTCAAAGCCGCGGATCTGTTCACTTCAGTCCGAACCAACGGCGACATGAAGAAGGTGGCGACGATAATGTACGCGGTGGGTTGGACCCAGCACACCTTCGGCACGCAAATCATCCGCACCGCCGCCATGCTGCAGTTGTTGCTCGGGAACGTAGGCCGCGCCGGCGGCGGCGTCAACGCTCTGCGCGGACACTCCAACATCCAGGGCGCCACGGATATGGCGGGTCTTTATGATTCGCTGCCAGGCTACCTAAAAATCCCCATCCCCACCGACGTGGATTTAAAGACCTACCTGACGCGCGTTACGCCCACCTCTTCCAAGCCGGCTGCGTGGGACTCGTTCAATTATTGGTCCAACACGCCCCAGTTCACCGTTTCGCTTCTCAAAGCTTTCTACGGTGACTCTGCGAAGAAGGAAAACGACTGGGCGTTTCATTACCTGCCCAAAGTCGATCGTGATTATTCCTGGACGGAGATCTGGGACAACATGTATCGCGGTAGTGTCAAAGGTATGCTCGCCTTCGGCATGAACGGCGTCTGCATCGGTCCCGATTCCCAAAAGAATATCGACGCGCTCAAGAAGGCCGACTGGCTCGTGGTCGGTGAAATTTATCCCGACGAAACCAGCGAATTCTGGCGATCACCCGGTATCACACCCGAGGAGATGAAGACCATCAACACCACCGTCTACCGTCTCCCCTGCGCCGGGTTCGCGGAAAAAGACGGCTCCATGACCAATTCCGCCCGCTGGTTGGTCTGGAAAAACGTTGCGGTGCCGCCTCCCGGCCAGGCCCGGCTCGATCAGGACATTGTGGCTCAAATCTTCCTCAAAGTCCGCGACCTCTACAAATCCGAAGGAGGCAAGTTCCCCGATCCCATCCTCAATGTCACTTGGGCCTACGCCCAGCCCGAACATCCCTCGCTCAGCGAAATCGCCCGCGAGGTCAACGGAAAGGCCGTCTCGAACATTACCGATCCAAAGACGCAGCAAGTGGTGCTCAAGGCCGGCCAGCAATTGCCCGGTTACGCGCTCCTCAAGGACGACGGCAGCACGTCTTGCGGCAACTGGCTCTATTCCGGCTCCTGGACCGAAGCCGGCCCGCGCTTGATGAGCCGCGGCACCGATGATCCCTCCGGAATGGGCGTCTTCCCCAATTGGGGATTCTCCTGGCCGGCCAACCGGCGCATCCTTTATAACCGCGCCTCTTGTGATGTCTCCGGCAAGCCCTGGGATCCCACGCGGCCGCAGGTTTGGTGGAACGAAGACGCGCAACTCTGGGTCGGTAACGACGTGCCCGATTTCAAGCTCGATTCGCATCCCAAGGATCACATGGGCCCGTTCATCATGAACCCCGATGGCATCGGACGCTTATTTGTCCCGCTCGCCGGCATGGCCGACGGACCGTTCCCCGAATTCTACGAGCCCATCGAAAGTCCGCTAGCGAATCTCCTGCATCCCAAACAGTCCAATAATCCGGTTGTGAAAAAATATAAGACCGATATGGACAAGTACGCGCCCGTCGGCGGCGACTACAACGTCATCTGCACCACCTATCGCCTGACCGAGCACTATCATTACTGGACCAAGAACAATCCCATGAACGTCCAGCTTGTTCCCCAAATGTTCGTCGAAATTCCCGTGGAGCTCGCCGCCGACTTGGGTATCAAAGGCGGAGAGAAAGTGAAGGTATCGAGCGCGCGCGGAACCTACATCGCGAAAGCCATGGTCACACGCCGCATCAAACCCATGACCATCGACGGCAAGAAGGTCTACCAGATCGGGATCCCCATCCATCAGGGTTATCGCGGTATTCAAGAGGACGCCGGCAGAGAATCCAAGACTCTGGCGAACTTGCTCTCTCCCACCGTGACCGATCCAAACGCCTACACCCCGGAATTCAAAGGCTTCCTGGTGAAACTGGAGAAAGCATGAAACCGGAAACAATTGTCCCCTTGCTCACGCGCGGGGCTACCAAGTGCCCACGCGTGTTGCCGGCTTGCCGCCCACGTGTGTTCCCGACACCCCATCCGGTAGCCCCGCGCGTAAGCAAGGGGACATTACCCGAATTCCTATGAGCAACGGCACACTAGAAATCAAAGCCATCTCCGGACACGCCGGCCCCGTCGCCGGCCGCGACACCTCACGCGATTACGACGTCTGCAAGCTCATCGACGTCACCACCTGCATCGGCTGCAAAGCCTGCGAGGTGGCGTGTCTGGAATGGAACGGCTATCCATTCCGCGAGACGGCGTTCGACAACTCCTACCAGACCATGCCCGAGACGGCCTGGAATTATTGGAATCTGATCAAGTTCAACGAAGTGGAGCGCTCGGACGGCAGCATGAGCCTGCTCATGCGCAAGGATCAATGTATGCATTGTGCCGAGCCCGGCTGCCTCGCCGCCTGCCCGGCCGATGGCGCCATCGTCCAATACTCCAACGGCATCGTGGATTTTCAGCAGGACCACTGCATCGGCTGCGGCTATTGCGTCAATGGCTGTCCCTTCAACATCCCCAAGTTCAATCCAGCCACCAAGAAGATGTTCAAGTGCACGCTCTGCGTCGACCGTGTTACCGAAGGTCTGGAACCCGCCTGCATCAAGAGCTGCCCACCGGCTGCCTACACTTCGGGACCAAGGACGACATGAAGGATCTCGCCGAAACGCGCGCTCAGCAACTGCGCGAGCATTACGGATTCGCGAATGCCGGGGTCTACGATCCGCCCGGCGTCGGCGGCACCGGCGTCATCTATGTTCTGCATGACGTGACCAATCCCGAAGCCTACGGCGGTTTGCCCAAGGATCCGCATATCCCCTGGACGGTCCGCATTTGGAAAGGCCCGGCCAAATGGGTGGGCAATCTTGCCATCGTGGGCGGCCTGTTGGGCGTCGTCATTCACTACATGCGCTTCGGCCCCAAGCGAGTGGATGAGCAGGAGGAGCGGAAAGGTGGCGAATCATGAGTGCATCGCCAGTGATGCCTGATTCCAGATTGGCTGACAGGCGCGAGAGCCGCATCGTTCGCTACACCCTCGATGAACGGATCCACCATTGGCTGGGGTCGATCACCTATATCTACTGCTTGGTCACAGGCCTCGCGTTCTGGTCGCCCTATTTGTTCTGGCTCGCGGTGTTGGTGGGCGGCGGAGCCACCGCGCGCTTCTTGCATCCCTGGTCGGGGGTCCTCTTCACCATCTCGATGCTCTGGCTGCTCAAGCTGTGGAGCAAAGATATGGCCACCACCGACGCGGACCGCGCATGGTCCAAGGCCATGAAATATTACATCGAGAACGAGGACGAAAAAGTTCCGCCCGAAGGCCGTTTCAACTACGGCCAGAAGCTGTTCTTCTGGCTGATGCTCTATGGCGCCCTCCTGCTGCTGCTTTCGGGACTCGGCCTCTGGTTCGTCGAATCGATTCCGCCCTGGCTCCGCCATCTTTCCATCGCCGTACATGTCATCGCCGCGCTCACCACCATCGCCGGCTTCATCATCCACGTCTACATGAGCACCGCGATGGTACGCGGCAGCTTCAGCGCCATGGTTGAGGGAGAAGTGACGGCATCTTGGGCCCGCCATCATCATCGGCTCTGGTACGAGCGGGTCACCGGTAGAAAATGAATCTGGCCCGGTGGGACCAGCGAACCAAGCGTGCCGATGAGCTGGCCGCCGCGCATCCGTTCGCGGCCGACGTGCTGCGCTTCTATCATCGCGTCGCGACCATACAGAAAGGACTGTATTGGTACGTGCAGGAATCCCAGGCGTCCGATCTCGACGCGCTTGTGCCCAAGTTTCCAGAGTTCCTGTCTGAAATCGAGGCTGGCACTCCGGAGCCTATCGCAGAGTGCGCGCGCGAGCAAAAGACGTGGGACCACAATCGAACGCGCGAACATCTTGAAATCCATTGGCAATCGTCATCGTCTGAGGCCAACCCGGAAGCGCTGCTCGCTCGGTTGTTTTTGCAACCCTATGCCGAACACCTCGCCGAACATTCGAAACACGTCCCCGCAAAAGGCGCTCCGGCGTTATGTCCGTTCTGCTCGCGAAAACCAGTGGTCGGCGTCCTGCGGCCGGAAGGCGACGGCGGCAAGCGATCGCTCATCTGCTCGATGTGTGCCACCGAGTGGCCGATCGGCCGCATCATGTGCGCCGCCTGCGGTGAGGAGAACGTCGATAAGCTCGCCGTCTACACAGCTGAGCAATTCGGGCACGTTCGCGTCGAAGCGTGCGACACGTGTGGTTGTTATATCAAGACGGTCGATTTGACGAAGAACGGCCGCGCCGTCCCTCTTGTGGACGAGCTTGCTACCATTCCTCTGAACCTATGGGCGCGGGAACATCACTACGTGAAGGTGCAAGCAAATATTCTCGGCATCTGAAGCGTAAAGCCTCAAGCGTACCTGGGCTATCATACGCATGAAGGAGAACCCATGCCCGAGCAGATTACTCGTCGAGTTACTTTGAAAACCGGATTGGCCGCCACCGGGCTGCTGGCTTTCGCAACGGATTGGGCTGTGCCTGCGTTGGCGGAAGGCGAGACGGACATCCCGTTCACCGACTACCCGAAGGACTACAAAGTGAACGGCAATCCCAACGCGGCCAATCGCTTTCTCGATATTCGCAAAATCGATGCTCACATCACTCCCAACGATCAGTTCTTCTTCATCCAGCACTACAACCGTCCGGAGATTGACGGGAATTCGTACCGGCTGAAGTTCACCGGGATGCTGAAGCAGCCTGCCGAATTTTCGTTAACCGATCTCAAAGCCATGAAGTCCACAGACTTGGTGAACGGCTACGAATGTTCTGGCAACAGTGGCCGCTTTTTCCAGGGGCTGTCTTCATGCGGCCGATTTACGGGTGTGCCGTTAAGCCACGTGCTGAAGCACTTGGGTGCTGGCCCTAAGGCTCGCGAGGTCGTGTTCTTTGGCACCGATCGCGGCAAGGAAGATGTTGTCTTCCGCGAAAACACCTACAAGCTCGAGCAGCAGTTTGGACGCAGCATCACGCTGGAGCACGCGATGAAACCGGAGCCGCTCTTAGCCTACGCGCTCAACGGCCAGCCACTCACGCGCGATCAGGGCTTTCCCGTTCGCTTGATCATGCCGGGCTGGTACGGCGTCTCCAACGTCAAATGGCTATCCGAAATCCATCTGCAGGAGGACCGCTATCTCGGGAATTTCCAGGCCCGCTGGTATCGTACGTTGCGCGGCGTCGGCGGCACGGGAGAAGACGCCGATCCGGGGACGCAGTGGGTGGAGACCGAGGTTACGCACATGCAATTGAAGTCCGTGATCGCGCGCGTACGCAAGAACTCGAGCGGATATCAGGTGTTTGGCTTCGTTTTGAATGACGGGACGCCTCTCAAGTCCGTGGAGGTCAGCGTCGATGGCGGGCCCTGGCAAGCGGCCTCGCTCGACAAATCCAACACGCGCTACTCGTGGAAGTTATTCACATTCAACTGGAATGGAGCAGCGCCCGGCGAGCATACCCTGGTTTCTCGCGCCACGGACGTAAACGGGACGGTTCAACCGGCTCGCGTCGAACTCAGCCGAAAGAAGACGTTTCTTGAGGACAATGCACAGTTCCCACGCAAAATTATGCTTGCGTAGCGCCCGGCCGTTCGACGTCGCGCCTGTCTCTCACCGTTCTCCGGCGCTCCCCTTCTTGGGCGGAGCCAACTCTTTCATCTTCCGCTGAAACTCCGGATACATGGTCTCGGCGCCGCCTAACGTCGCAGCCAATGGAATTCCGTATTTCGTTGCAAATTCCGCCACAAATGGATTTTCGCCCGGAAGGAAATTCGGTACCGCGCCCCGCGGCTGGTTCGCAATTTCAACAACCGACTCGCATGGATACAGCCAGTTTTGTCCTTCTTCCTTGATCCGGTGGAAGACCTGGCTTCGCACAAACGGCTCGGTCAATGTCGCCGGATCGGTCACTTCGCTCACGTGCACCAGATAATCGCCGTGCCGCATGAAGTGCTCTATCAAGGTCGCTTCATC
>PKZC01000354.1 GCA_003132905.1 Bryobacterales bacterium
TCCGCCGCGATATCCACGATCACAGAGCCCGGGGCCATCGCGCTCGCCATTTCCGCCGTCACCAGAATGGGGGCTTTCTTGCCCGGAACGGCCGCCGTCGTGATCACTACGTCCTGTTCGCGAATTACCTCTTGGAGCGCCGCGCGCTGACGCCGGTAGAATTCTTCGTCCATCGCCTTGGCGTAGCCGCCCTGCCCTTCCGCCGCGGTTGTTTCTACGTTCAGAACGACGAACTTCGCACCTAGGCTTTCAATCTGCTCCTTCACCGCGCTGCGTACGTCATAGGCGGAAACCACCGCGCCCAGCCGCCGCGCCGTCGCGATGGCTTGCAGGCCCGCTACACCGGCGCCGAGAATCAGCACACGGGCCGCCGTAATGGTGCCGGCCGCCGTCATGAGCATCGGAAAAATCTTGGGCAGGGCCTGGGCCCCCAGCAGCACGGCGCGATATCCTGCGATGNNCGCGCGTGATGCGCGGCATCAGCTCCATGGCGAAAAACGAAACACCCGCTCTCGCGAGCGACGCCGTCTCTTCCGCCGCGGTCAACGGTTCGCCGAAGCCAATTACGATTTGGCCCGCGCGCAGCAGCGGCAGATCCGCGCGCCCTTCCGTGGGATTGGCGCCCAGTGAGCGCACCTGGACGATGATGTCCGCTTGCTCGAAAACCTGGGTGCGCGTGCCAAGACGCGCCGCACGGGCGACATAGAGTGGATCGGGAAAGCCGGCGGCAACGCCAGCCGACTCTTCAATGATCACCCCGGCGCCCAGCTTCCCCAATGACTCGCACGCGCGCGGCGTCAGCGCTACGCGGCGCTCACCGGGAAAGGTCTCGCGCGGCACTCCAATGGTCAAGGCCACGAGTTACCTCCTCACAGAATCTTCTCAGAATGATACTCCCATTTCCGCCATGCTGCCGAACGACGCAGGTTACGCCGGCGCCTGCATGGCTTACGGGGCGTAAAGAAAGAATGGATACCGATCTACCGGCAATCCGGCCCGTTTCACGGCTAGACACCAGGATTGCTCGCCGCGATTCTCCGTCTGGTAGTCATTCGCTGCCAGGAAATCCAGCAATGGCAGGTGCGATCGGTATTCAGAAATGAAGGTGGTGAACAGTTGCCGCACTTCAAAACCGGCAGCGCGGACAGCCGCTCCCAGCTCATGAATGGTGTACTCGCGCACATGTCCGATTTCCGGGGGCTCTCCTGGCGCGGGCCGAGTGTATAGAAAATAGATCTGCGGATTGTCCCGCCCATCCAGCGTCTTCGCTACGCTGGTGATACTTCCCACGTTGGGGGTCGTTATTAACAAGAAACCGCCCTCTCGAAGCACGCGGTTCGATTCCAGAAGCATGTGCATCGGATCGTACGTCAAATGCTCGATCACCTCGCCGGCAACCACTAAGTCAAAATGTTCGTCGGGATAAGGAAACGGATCACGATCGGCGTCAAACAAATCCACCTGGCAGGAGAATTCGCCATCCGGAAATTGCATCGTTTTCCGGTCCGTGCGGCCTGCCGGTCCGTAGTAAGCGCCCCGTACCTCGGAATAACCGCAGACTCTCTGGAGCAGCGGAGTGATCTGCATATAACAACCCAACTCCAGCACGCGTCCGGTCCCGGCCGGCGGCGGCGCTAAAGCCAGGGTGCGCGCCAAGCGTGGAATGTGCTTTTCCAGGTAAGCCTTCGCACCGGGATGCTCCACCGGCATTTGCCGCAACGCCGTCTCTGCCTTCTTAAGACGTTCCTGATCGAAAGGCTCAGTGGCTGGAACGACAACGTTCCCTGGATGGTTTTTCAAAAAGCGGATCAACCGCCTGTTAAATCGCGAGCGCCACGATAGCATTTCGACGTTGCTATGGTACCAGCCATTTATGCCAGCGACGCATGGTGACGCTTCATGGCGGCGATGACGATCAGCGCGAGTAGAAGGGCAACGGTGGCGGAGCTGATGTAGCGGCTTAGACGGAGCTCCCAACCACCGTCATAATCCAATTCGAGCTCGCAAGGGCCTTGACATGCCGGAGCGAGCCATATCAATCCGAGTGCATCGCGCAGCAAGGGAACGGTCTGCCCATTCGCGCGCGCACGCCAGCCGGGATGATAAGAAATTTGCACCGAAACCACTTGCCCGCTTAAGACGTTGGCGTGCACGAACATGTGATTCGTTCCATCCCATCGCATGTCCGCTACAGGGAAACTGGGATCGTCCAGAGCCTGCCCGTAAGCCTCGATTTCTTTAATGTCCGAAGCCGCCGCGGGCGGATGCATCACGATGGCCGCTCGGGGCACTACGTGCGCCAGCGATGCCGAACGCTGCGGAACCCGATAGATGGTGACATCGTCCGCGCGCCAGATGACAGGCAACAGTCCTTCGAATTTATTTGGGTGCGTATAGGGCTTCCAATATTCCTGACTGTTGGGTCCGCTGATGGCGATCGCTCCCACGCCGAAGGCCTTGAGCCACGCCAGCGATACATGCGCATCTTCCTGGTACGTTGCGCCACCGTTGTATACAGTATCGACGCCGAGTTGTTGAACCGGATTCATCGCCTCACTCCACGCGGCGCCGGAAAATTGCGCGACGTCGGTGAATGCGTTGGCCCACTGGGCGATGGATCCAGGCAGCATGACGCGTGTTGCGAGGAGCTGCGCTTGCATGGAAGTCCGGTATTCGATGGTTTGAGTTACATCGCGCGGTACCAGGATCGCCTTGGCGTAATGGCGATGGTTCACAATCTGCTCTGCCGCCAGGGCGAGCAACAGAAAGCCGAGCGCCACCTTTAAGGGAAACCAGACGCGCTGCAACCAAGGGCGAACTCCGAATACCAACAACAGGGCCAAGGCCAGTTCCATTTCGGATTTATAGCGGCCCGGCTGCGGCAAGAATTGACGGTGAAGGTACTGGGCGAGAATCGGCACGCTGGCGGTCAAGTAGGCGAAATAGACCAAAAACTGCAGTCTCCAATCCATCGTCCAGCGCGGCAGGTACTGCGCAATAATCACCCAGCCCACTACCACGATGGCGAGAGCGGTGAACGAGCTTATATTGAATCCCGGTTCGCGGCCATCTTGGGAAGCTTTGCTGATGGCGAGCAGCAGCGATGGCGAAAGAAACGGCAAGACCACGGCATACGCGCAAGCGCCGAGCGCCAGTGTGATCGCGATATTCCGCCACAGCGCTTCGCGGTGGAATACGAAGAGCAGACAGATCGCAGCCAGGATAATCTCCACCGGTCCGAACTCGCTCGCCAAGGCCATCAGGGCGATCAACAGAACCGTGGGAATGTACCAGCGGAGACGACGCCGCTCAAGTGACGCGATAAGAAAAAGAATCGCGATCGGCAGTAACGCCAAGGCTGCGAGATGTGGCATATCGTCCCAAACAGCCAGTAAGGAGAGACGCCGGGCATCCCACAAGCTGGTCCATGAAAACGTGGCGTCGGGCGTGATCAATTGCGTGGGCGATAGCAGCGAGTAACACAATGCGGCCGCGAAGGCGTAACCGGGAGAGCGCATCAATAGCCAAGCCATCGCGAACAGCGTGAGCGGGATCAGACAATACACCACTCCAGCGATGGATTGGAACGCAAGGATGTAAGACACGCCGGTAACCGCCGCCCAGGCCGCGATCAAAACGGGGATCAATGGGGCATAGGTGAATTGGAACGGCAGACCACAGTCCCAATACGGCCACCAATTCAACTGGAGCCAGTTGTTCCCGGCGTGTTTTGCCAGGGCGATCCAAAACCCGTGCATCGAGTTCATGTGCGCGGTCGGGTTCCGGAACAGATCGCGACAAATGTATGCATTGATCCACAGCAACGCCACGGCGTAAGCGAGGGCGCTGAGCCATTCCCGCCGCTGGATCGGGACTTTCGTCCCGTGTAGCTCGTCCACTCGACGAATCGCCCAATCTGAAACAGGCATGCGCGGCCTATTCCACCTCCCGCACCAGCCGAACTTCCACATCGTGCGACTTATGGTCTTCGAAAATCACCGCCACACGGGCCTGGCCCGCCTTCAGACCACTCGGCAGCTTGGCGTTTACCTGGCGACGGTCCTGTGCATCGCGCGGCGACAAGAATGCTGCTTGCAAATCGAAGCCATTCAGCCGTACCCGGAGATCCTCCATCCGAGCGGCGTCGGGTAACCCATCCACCCAAAGCGAAATCCAACTATCGGGACCCAGCCGCACTGCGAATGGCTCCCAGGTTTTTCCATCGGTCGCCTCGCCGATTCTTAACTCTTCGCTCTCGGTAGGACTGGATAAGTTTTGCCGATCAGCCTCCGATACATCCACGCCAATCTGCAGAGGATTGCTCCAATCGCTATCCTCGACGCGAAGCTTCACGTCGTACCAACCGGACGTCAGCCCCAACGGCACTTTCGAGCAAACTTGCCACTGCACCGGGCTCGTTTTCTGCACCATTACCGGACGCGCCGCAAACGGACCCACTTGTGCGAACACGTTGTCGAGGGTCAGTTCGCGGCCTTCGTCCGTACGAATCCAGATATTCATGTAATCATCGCGGGCCGGGGAAAAACGATGGTCCATTGTGACGCTGTTCTCAATCGATAGGATGAGCGGCTTCCATGCTCCCGTCCCCGGCTCGTCTCGCCATTGGCGAAAGCAGCTCACGTGAGCGCGGCTCTGGTCGACGCTTTCCAGTTGCACGCGAGCGAAGCCGGCAGCGCGGCACAGCGCCATTAGGCATGACGTATTCGGACCAATCCAATTGTCGAACTGCCCGCGCAGCTCGGTGGTTTCATAAAACTCCATCGCGGGCACGGCGGCCAAGTCGCCGCTGGGATCTGTGACAAACGATTCAACGTAAGCGTCCTCCCGGCACAATTCGCATACTCGCTCCAAGGCCAATAAGGGATGCTTCACGTGATAGAGAACGCCAAAAAAAAGGACGATGTCGAAATAGCCGACTCGTTCCGGCGTCAGGCGGCAAACATCTTCCACCACGTGCTCCACCTTCGAGCCCATGAGTTTGCGGGCGGCCGGGAAGCGTGTTTGGTCTGTGGAATCCACGGCTACCACTTCCGCGCCGCGCCGCTCCATTTCGAAGCTGAACCATCCGTCCCAGGCTCCGATGTCGAGCACGCGCTTGCCCGTCAGATCTTGCGCAATTGGAAATTGCGCAATGCGCCACTTCAGCCGCTCGAGGGAAACGACGCCCTCAATGACCGTTCCGTCGGGCAATTCCAGGCTGTGGTACCAACCCGAACGGCTCAATTGCTGAATGTCGTTGCGCGTCGCCTGGGTCGCCATCGCATTCCGAGCCAACATGCCTTTCAGGCTAACATCGGAGGCGCCAGACGACGAGGCTGCCGTTCCAACTTTTCCATATTTATGGGAAAATGGTATGCATAAAAACCACGGTCGAGTTGCCCGACACGCTTTTCCGGAAGACCAAGGCCACAGCCGCGGAACGGGGTGTCTCACTGAAGCTGCTTTTGACCGAGGCAGTGCGGGAACACCTGCAGCGGGACGCTCGCGATGCCGCCAAGAACCAGCCGTCCTCGCCTGCCTGGATGAGCGCGTTCGGTGGACTCCGCAGGCTGCATAAGGAAACCAGCCGGATCAATCAGATCTTGGAACAAGAGTTCGAGCAAATTGAAGAGGCTGAGTGGCGGTAATCTTCGACACAAACGCTTTATCGGCATTCGCCGACGGCGATGAGAAACTGCTGCGGACCGTGGAAAACGAACACGAGTTGGCGCTCCCCACCAGCGTTCTCGGCGAATACCTCTATGGCATCCGCCAATCAAGACAGCGGGTTTCCTACGAAACCTGGGTGAAAACCAATCTTCCCTTTTTCACTCTGCTCCCGGTGGTTCGCGAAACTGCGGAGCACTACTCCGAGATTCGTAATGAGTTGAAGACCACCCGAACCCCAATTCCGAGTAACGACCTCTGGATCGCCGCCCTCGCTCGGCATCATCGTCGGCCACTAGTCACCCGCGACACCCACTTTCGAGCCGTACCTGGTCTTAAAATCCTGGCTTGGTGACACTGGCTCGGATTGGTCATGCACCTCTTCCAGGCCCCCAGATGTACAATAAATCAGGTTAATTCCAATATCTCTGATTGACTCACCGATTCACGGGGGTTGAGTACTGTGGTTGAGATCGAAAGGATCCACGTTTGAAAGCCACGGACGTCGCTAATCCGAACTACTTCCACAAAGTGGTGGACTGTCAGTGGGCCTGTCCGGCCCATACCAACGTTCCTGAGTACATTCGCCTCATCGCGCAAGGCCGCTATACCGACGCCTACATGCTGAACCGCGAGTCGAATGTGTTCCCCGCCATTCTGGGCCGCACCTGCGATAGGCCTTGCGAGCCGGCCTGCCGCCGTGGCCGCGTGGATGGCAAACCCGTCGCCATCTGCCGTCTCAAGCGCGTAGCGGCCGATCTACGCGACGACATCACGGATCGCCTGCCGAAGATCCCAAGCCAAAAGAACGGAAAGCGTATCGCATGTATCGGCGCTGGACCCGCCTCGCTCACCGTGGCCAACGACCTGATGCCCCTGGGCTACGAAGTCGTGATGTTCGAAAAGTACGATCGTCCTGGCGGACTGATGCGTACGAACATCCCCGCTTTTCGGCTGCCTGAAGCAGTTCTCATGGACGAGATCAACCAGATCCTCGACATGGGCGTCGAGATTCGCTACAACTCGGACATAACTAGCATGAAGGCGCTGCTGGCCGAAGGCTTCGACGCCATCTTCGTCGGTACCGGCGCGCCGCGCGGCAAGGAGCTCGACATCCCTGGCCGTCACGACACCGATCGTATCCACATTGGAATTGATTGGCTGGAATCCATCGCCTTCGGGCACACCGATTCCATCGGAGAAAAAGTACTGATCATCGGCGTCGGCAACACCGCCATGGATTGTTGCCGGTCCAGCTGCCGCCTGGGTGGCAAAGACATCAAGGTAATGGCGCGCCGCCCCCGCGGATTCTTCAAAGCTTCGCCTTGGGAGCTGGAGGACGCCGAGGAAGAAGGCGTCGAGATCCTCATTAATCACGCGCCCACGCGCTTCGTCATTGAGAACGGGAAGCTCACTGGCATGGAGTTCGAGCGTCTGGAATGGGACGCTCAGGCCAAGAAATCGAAAACGATCGATACTGTTTTTCTGCCCGCCAATGATGTCATCCTCGCCATCGGGCAGGAAAACTCGTTTCCCTGGATCGAGCGCGACATCGGAATCGAATTCGACAAGTGGGACATGCCGGTGGTTGACGAGAAAACTATGCAGTGTTCGCGCGAGGGGATCTTCTTCGGTGGCGACGCCGCGTGGGGCCCGAAGAACATCATCTGGGCCGCCGAACACGGCCATCAGGCCGCCATCTCCATCCACAATTACTGTCAGGCGGTTCCGGTGACCGAGCGCCTGCCGCAAGGCATGAACCTCATCAGCCAGAAGATGGGCATCAGCGAGTGGAGCTACCACAACGACTACAATCCTTCAAAGCGCCAGAAGATGCAGCATGTCGACCTGACGCGGCGATTCCAGCAGATGAACATCGAAGTGGAGCTGGGCTTTTCCGCTGAACAAACCGCGCGCGAAGTGCTGCGCTGCATGAACTGCGACATCGAGACCGCATTCGTGGCCCCGCGCTGCATCGAATGCGACGCCTGCATCGATATCTGCCCGGTGCAATGCCTCACCATCACGCGCAATGGCGAAGAGGACGACCTGCGCCAGCGCCTCTCGGCCCCAGCGCTCAACCTGACGCAAGATCTCTACGTCTCAGCTCCACTTCCGCAAACCGCGCGCATCATGGCCAAGGACGAAGACCTGTGCGTGCATTGCGGCCTCTGCGCCGAGCGCTGCCCCACGGCAGCTTGGGACATGCAGAAGTTTGAGCTGCTCATTTCTTATGCCGGGAGGCCGGTAAGCACCGAGTCATGCCTGACCGCGTAAACGATTTTGCTTTGAAGCTGGCAAATGTCAATGGAACCGGATCGGCCAGCGCCAACGGTCTGCTCATGCAGGCCATCTTTCGCATGG
>PKZC01000461.1 GCA_003132905.1 Bryobacterales bacterium
CCACATTTATGTCGCGCACCCGTCTAAAGGGCAATGCGATCCATCGGGAAAGATATCCAATTCGCCCTGCGGGCATTTCGCAAATCGCCAGTAGCTTGCGCCGCCGGTTGCGTCCCCGCCATCCGCGCCAGCCGTATCGACGCCATGCGTGCATTACGCTACGAATAACTCTAAATCGTCCTAGCGTTGTGATCGCAACGAATAGGGCCTATCCCACAGCGCCTTATCTCCAATACTCGGGCCCGCGATGACCACTTCGACGCGCCGATTCTGTTCACGACCGGCAGCGGTCGCATTCGACGCGATGGGACGCGCGTTTCCGAACCCGACGGCGACAACAGCATCCGGAGACGCGCCCCGTGCGATCAGCGCCGCCCGCACAGCCGCAGCACGCGCTTGGGATAGACCTTCGAGGTCGGCATAGCCTTCCACCCGTATGTTGAGTCCTGGATGCGACGAGACTACCGCCGCTATATTTCGAAGGCGCTGGTCGGCGTCAGAGCGCAACGTATCGTTCCCCGATTCAAACATGGAATCTGCAACAGTAACCACCAGGCCGCGCGGCGTGTCTCGCGTACTCATGGTGCCGTTCAGTTGCGCCAGGAGCTGGCTGCGAAACTGCCTTTGGGTTGCGTCGGAATTTACAGTCCGCGCCACGGGTTGGGGCGGCGGCGGAGGCGCCAGACGGGCGGATTGTTGCACGGCCCGATCCTGAGCCGCGGCTGCTGTTTCAGCGCGCGCACGTTCGGCTTGTCGCGCCGCAGCCTCAGCATCCGCTTCCGCATCGGCCCGCGCACGTGCCTGATCTTCCTCTGCCTGGCGGCGAAGCTCGCCTTGATCCTGCGACTGCTTTATTTCTTGCCTGTGCCGCTCTTCGTCCCGCCTCTTTACAGCGATGGTCCGCGCATCTTCCGCCATCTGCGCAGCCTCGCGCGCGGCAGATACGATGGCGTGCGTGTCCATTTTGCGCGCGTTCATGTCTTGAGCTTGCGTCAGAAGAGATTCCGCTTTACTCAAAGAGTCCGCCGCATATTGATCTGCACCCAGCGATCGCGCGATCTGAACCGCGTTCTCAGCCTGATAAAGCTCCAGGACAGCCTCATAGCGGTCATAGGAGAGCTTCTCGCCTTCTCCATTGAACGAATGAATTTGGGATGGCTGGATGTTCAGCGTGTATTGGCCGCGCGGCATCAGCTCGTATTTCGCCGTCACTTCTTCGCGCGTGCCGATCGTGTCTGGGCGGACTATATTTTCAGCGATAACAACATCGCTCGGAATTGAGACCGAGTAATAAGGCTCAGCTGTAACCATCAATCCGAAAGCCTGCATATCCGTTGTGACTTTGAGGTGGGCTTTATCGGAGGAATCTACCAGCACTTCGCCCAGGTTTTTCGGCCGGCCTTCCGGGGAAATGGCCCACAATACGTAAGTCAGATATTCCCGCCCAAAGCGCGTGGGCGCTTCCAGGTGTTCGAACTTCGCATCAATGGCTACACTGCCGCGGTGACTTTCTACGATCGCCGTACCCTTGGCATGAGGAAGCAGCACCGTGCCCTGAAAATCGATGGGGGTGGGACCGCCCCGGTGTTCGTAGTTCACAGCCTGCAAGCTCCGCGATATCACTGTGACCCGATAGATTGGCTGCGGGTCGGGTTGGGAAGGCGGTTGCCCGTACGCACAGCCAATGGCAAGCAGCACGCCCCAGGCTGCGGAAAGCATCGTTTTCATTCCTGCACCTCCATGAAGCCGAAGAGGGTGCAAATTCATGGCCTTCGGTAAGAGCGGGGACGTACAGTACTTTAGAGTGAGTGATAATAGGTTACTTAGCTGAGCGCCGGTAAAAGTGACCTTATCGCGCGGTAGTAATGTTCCGGCAATGCCACGTTGCAATTAGCGTCTGCGCAAATTGAGAGGCCCTTACTGGCTTCGTCACCCAACCCGAGAAACTGGCATCCAAGTCGCTGTTCGAGCCTCCACGCAACCCAAGCGGCGCCAGCACCAGCAGCTTGGTTTGTTGCAAGACGTCACGCTCGTCAAAGATCTGTTTCAGATCGGCGGCGCAGGCCTCCCACAAAGTATGATCGATGACTACAATGTCGAAGAACGGCCGCTCGGCATCCAGCGCTCGCAATACTTCAGCCGGGGTGACGGCCAGTTCATGCGCGATTTCCCAATGGGTAAGCATTTCACTGAAGGTCCGATTGCTCAAGGGCTGAGGGTCGGCCACTAGAACGCGAGCGCCTGAAAGATTGGAAATTGCCTCGGGAATCCCCGTGCCTGGGCTGGTGGGCAGCCACAGCGTAAACCAAAAAGTGGATCCTTCGCCTTGCACGCTCCGCATGCCTACTTGCCCGCCCATCAGCTGCACCAATTCTTTGCTGATGGCCAAGCCGAGCCCAGTGCCGCCAAAACGGCGCGTGATGGAACCGTCGGCCTGGGTGAACTTTTGAAAAATTTCCTTTTGGGCGGAAGCCCCGATGCCGATGCCGGTGTCTTCCACGGTGATGCGGACCAGCGCGCGTTCGCCGCTCCACTCCAGGCAATCCACGCCGATCACCACGTGACCGCGCGAAGTAAATTTGACGGCGTTGCCGGCCAGGTTGAGCAGCACCTGACGTACTCTGCCTCCATCGCCAATCACCGAATGGGGCGTGCCCGGTGACCACCGGATGGCGAGTTCCACGCCTTTCTCCGAAGCGCGAGGCGCCAGCAGGTCGGCCACGCTTGCCACTATGGTCTCGAGATCGAAGGGCGCCGATTCAATCTTCAGCTTTCCGGCTTCGATCTTGGAAAAATCGAGAATGTCATTAATGATGGTCAGCAGCGCTTCAGCCGAGCCCTGAGCGGTCTGGGCCAGGTCTCGTTGTTCCTCGGTTAAGGGCGTGTCCAAGAGTAATTCGGTCATGCCCAGAACGCCGTTCATCGGTGTACGTATCTCATGGCTCATGTTCGCCAGGAACTCCGACTTGGCCCGATTGGCGCCATCGGCGTCGTGCAGCGCCTGGGCTAGCTCCTTGGTTCGCTCCGTTGCAAGCGCAGCGGCACGCCGACCGGTGGATTGCAGGCTCATCACTAACCCCGCCAAAAGCAGAGAGAGCAAAGCCGTGCTGCCCGCGGCCCAGGCCGAAGGAGTTTTGCTGAGCGATGGAAAGCGCGGTGTCCGATTCCAGCCCAGCGACCAGATACTGCCATCCATATTCAACTTTGTGGTTCGCTCAAACGCTCGCCTGGCAGCGTGTTTGGTCTGGGTCTGGGAGACGAACAGCAGGTTGGCGGGCGCGGGAGCGTCATCGTAAGCGCTCAGATCGATCAGGTCCTGGACGCCGGTGAGCGCGGAGCGAAACAACGCATCGGCGGCAAATGCAATGGAGACCCATCCGATGAATGCCGCGCGGCGCTGTGCCACCGTGGCTACCGGCGCGCCATCCATGTACACCGGAACGAACAACATCAAGCCGTTCAAGCGGCCGCCTCGGAAGCTGACCTTGCGCGTCAATGTTGCGACGCCAGTATCGCGGGAGTGTTCGGCGGCTTCCTTACGGCGGCCTTCGGTGGCTAAGTCTCGTCCCAGAATGTAGGGTGCGATGGACGCAGGTTCGGCATACACGGTCAGGTAGTGCTCCGCTGACGGTAGCGACGTACTGGAGCTCGCCGTGAAGGCCCTGGCGGCGAACTTGGGGCACCCTTCCCGACGGCGTGCGGCTACGAAGCGATCCAACTGCGAATCTGGGATCGCCTCAATTACCTCCACGGCTATGGTGCCGGCATACTGATCGAGCAGCCCTAGCCGCTCCACCGAAATTCTCCAGCCCTGCGCGGACGGGTGCTCGGAAGCCGCCAGAAATCCCGCAGCGCCCCGTAGGGCCGTCTCATAGATGGTGAGGCGGGTGTGGATTTGATTCTCCACCGACACAATCGAACTACTGAACCGTTCCGCGTCATACTGCACTCGATTACGGTCTAGCGAAGAGAACAGCCAGCCGCTCAAAATCCATCCGCAGAGCAGCACCCCAGCCGGTAATGCCAGGCTTCCTGAGGCGCGAAAAGCTCCCAGGGCTACGCCGGTGAGAGACACAGCCACTAGAAACAGGTCGAGATTCTGAAGATTTTCAAAGAGCGTGCCCGCGGTAAACGCTCCCAAGCCCAAGTGAGTGGCCCAAATTGCGGCCCCTGTTATGGCGAGAGCGGTGAGTCGCGCGGCCAGCGGACCCAGCCACGCCGCCGCGATGAAGATAAAGAGGAAGACCGTGAAAAGCAGATGTGCGGCCTCCGGACGAAAGAACACCGCATAACATCCCGATACCACCCCAGCGGCGAAGAGACCGGTTAAAACCACCGGAATGCGCCGCGGTTTCCAGTCGCGATCCGTGAAGGCGCGGGCCAGCGCCAGCAACACCGGCATGGTGGTGATAATTCCCAAGGAATCGGACACCCAGTAGCGGCTGGCGACATCCTGCCAGTGCTGTCCCGGAGGAAAAGCGTTGGTGAAAAAAAACACCAGCGTGCCGAGGGTGGTGGATACAACCGGCGCAATCAGAGATGCCAGTACAACCGCTGCCAGATCGAAGAAGTGCCCAACCCAGGCTTTCAAACGGGCAAGTGCGGAAAAGATCCACACCCCCACCAGGGCACGGCCAATTGCGGCTATCGCGGCGCCTAACGAAGGCAGCCACGGAATTCCCTCTTGTAAGATTCCCACGAAGTTGGCTGCCAGCAGAACGGGCCAGTACCGCGTTCCGAACAACAAGAGCGCGACGATATCGAAGCCGGCCTCGGGCCAAACGGGCGTCACCTGCGCCCCACCTGCAATCAACAACCAGCCGATCTTGGTACAGCCCAAGTGCGCGATGACCAGGAGTACGGCTACAAACGCATAAGGGCACCGGCGTAGCGGAGAAGTGGCAAACGCGTCCTCGCGAAACCAGGACAAAAGAGTGCGGAGACGATTACCTTCGCGAGGCCGCGTCGATACGTCTCCCGATTCTATCTGTCCTAAGGACGAAGTGAGCATGTCCAACTGTTCCGCCGAGTCGACGCAACCAGTAGGGTATATCTGCTTGTTCGGAAGGTATTTCTAACATTTATTTATTGACCAGGCCGGTTCCCATAAATGCTTGCAAAGGCTCGGATTTTATGACATTCTGAGAGCGCCAAACACCTGTTTCGACGATGTCGATTTCTCAGCGCTGCGGATCGTTACCAATCACCTGGAAGGCGCTTGCCTGCCAGGTCATGGTTGGTATTACGATGGCATCGGTAGCGGTCGCAACTGAGCAGCGAGCGGCCCCGCGTCCACAGGGCTTCGGATCGCCAACTCCCGCACCTTCTTCGCTCCTGTTAGTGCTTACCGGCTTGATCGCTGTCGTTGCCTGGAATTGGGGCTGGAACAGGTGGCGACGCCGTTTTCGCGGCCAGCACGCTTCGCGCGATTAGTCGTCGGGGCGATGCTTTATCGCGAGAGTCTCGGCGCTCTCGTGCGACTCCACCACACGCCGTTTCGGTATCCAGCTTTCCTGGCAATTCACCGCCGGTTTTCCAGTAGCAACCTTTTTCCGTACATATGAGCCGTCGGAAAGCATCCGACGCGCGTTCACGGTATCGCTGAGATAGCCTTTCAATAATTCATCGCGAACACGGGCGATCAGTTTGTCGTCGGCCAGCGGAAACAAAATTTCCACGCGATGATCCAGATTGCGCTGCATCAGATCGGCGCTGCCCAGGTAAACCTCCTCGTCTCCGCCGTTGTGGAAATAGTAGATCCGGCTATGCTCGAGAAACCGGCCAACGATGCTGGTCACTTCGATGTTCTCGCTGATTCCCGCCAAACCCGGCCGCAGCGAGCAAATTCCACGAACCAGCAATTGGATTCGCACGCCGGCCTGAGACGCCCGGTAGAGCAGGCGAATCAGTTCCGGATCCACCAGCGCGTTGGTCTTGAAAATGAGATGGCCCTTGCGGCCTTTCTCTTGATGTTCGATCTCCCGCTCGATCATGGCTTCCATGCGAGAGCGAAGATTCACCGGCGAGACCAGCAATCGCTTGTAGTCGGCCTTGGCCGAGTAGCCCGTCAGATAGTTGAACAAATGCGTGACGTCGTCGGCCACTTCTTCGCTCGCGGTGAACATTCCAATATCGGTATAGAGATGCGCGGTGACTGCATTGTAATTGCCGGTGGAAAGATGCACGTAGCGGGCGATGCGGTCGCCTTCGCGCCGTACTACCATCGCGACTTTGCAATGGATCTTGAGGCCAACCAACCCGTAGACCACGTGCACACCCTCCGCTTCGAGAGCTCTCGCCCATTCGATGTTGCTTTCTTCGTCGAAACGGGCTTTCAGTTCCACCAATGTGGCAACCTGCTTCTCTTCTTCGATGGCTTCGAGCAGCGCCTGTACGATCGGCGAATTACGCCCCGTGCGATAGAGGCAAGTCTTAATGGCAAGTACGTTCGGATCATGCGCGGCTTTTCTTAAAAAGTCGATCACGGGCTGGAACGATTCGAAAGGGTGATGCAGAAGAATGTCCTGGTGGGCGATGAGTGCGAAGAGATCTTCTTCTGGACCCCCTTGCGCCAGCGCGGCCGGAAGAGCGGGGACAAAGGGAGCGTCCTTCAGATCTGGCCGGTCCACCTGATACAGGTGCATCAAGCGGCTGAGCGAAAGCGGACCCTTGATCCGATAGATCTCACTGGGCTCCACTTCCAGATTGTTGATGAGAATTTCCAGGATGTGGGGCGGCATGTCTTCGCTCACCATCAGGCGCACTACGCTGCCGAAGCGCCTCTGCCGTACGCCCGCTTCAATGCTTTCGAGCAGATCTTCCGCTTCCAGTTCCTTGATCGCCATATCAGCGTCCCGGGTAACGTGAAAAGGATGCGATTCAAGCACCTGCATTCCCGGGAATAGCGAGCCAAGATGGGCTGCGATCACTTGCTCCAGCCATACGAACTCGAGATGGGATTGCGATCGCCTGCGCTTTTGTTTGGGCGTCGCCGCTCGGTTGACCGGAACCAGCGGCGGCAGGGAATCGGGAACCTTGATGCGCGCGAACCTCTCGTTGCCCTGGCTGTCGCGGATCAATGTGGCCAGGTTCAGGCTGAGGTTGGAAATATGGGGAAATGGGCGGCCGGGATCGAAGGCCAGCGGAGTTAAAACGGGAAACGCCGCTTCAGTGAAGTAGTTGGCGGCAACCCGCAGTTGGGTTTCAGAGAGGCCGGAATAATCCAGGATTTGAATTCCGGCTTGGTCCAACTTCGGGCGAAGACCGGCCAGGCACTTGTACGAGTCGGCCAACAAGCGCTTCATTTCGCGGCGAATGGCGATCAACTGTGCGCGCGGCGGCAGGCCGTCGGGTCCGGAGTCTGTAATGCCCGCATCCATCTGGCTTACGAGCCCCGCCACTCGCACCATGAAAAACTCGTCGAGATTGGATCCCAGGATGGAGAGAAACTTGACGCGCTCAAGCAGCGGATTCCGGCCGTCTTCGGCCTCTTCGAGAACCCGCCGCTGGAAAGCCAGCAGGCTGAGTTCCCGGTTGATGTAGAGACTAGGATCTTCGAGCGCGCGAGGCGGCGCATCGGGCACCGCCACCGAGGCTTTCTTGCCCTTGCGCGAGTTTGGCGCTACGCTCTTTTTCTCCATGTTTGGACAGGAAACAAATAGAGTGGCATCCCCGCGTTACAATCTCATGGCGCGACGGTCAATGGTCAATTACGCATTGGCCAAATAAAGATGAATGCTGGATGGCGACAGACTACTTCGCGATCACGCCACAGGCAATGCGCATGCCTGCATTCCCGGCCGGGTCGGTTTTCAAGTCGTCCGCCTTCTCGTGGATCACCAGCGCCGTTCCGCCATTGGCGAACACCGAGTGGGCGTCGTCGTCCAGGTTCACGCGCTCATCCATGACCGTTGTTTTGGCGGTGCCATTCGCTTTCACGGTAAAGTTCTTCATGTCGCCGGCGTGCGGCCCTTCCGGATTGTCCAGCCCATGCTTTTTCATGTCGGGATTGAAATGTCCACCGGCCGAAGTGAAGGGCGGCTCGCACTTTCCCACTTGGTGGATATGGATGGCATGCTCACCCGGAGGCAAGTTCTTGACATCCAATTTGATCTTCACGCCGTCTTTGCCGCCGCTCAACACCGCCGTGCCCACGCTGTCGCCTTTGGCGTCCTTCAGTTCGACAGTAACGGGCTTATTCGCGGCATAGACGGAAGCGGCCATCAGGCTGGCCACCGCGGTGATCATCACAATTCTCGCTGTCATGTTGGCTCTTCTCCTTCAAGAATCTTCGCGCGATTTAGCCGCGCGCGTCAAAAAGCAGTTTCCGTTTCTCTGTTGTTGGGCTGCGTCACTGCATCCGAATCGGCACACCCGCAGCAGCCACTCCAGTATGGCATCCTAGGGTATCCGCAGAACTTACCAATTTCACGCGGGTTTGTTTCTAGTTCGCATTATGACAATTCGGCAATTTCTTATGCCCCTCACGTTGGGGGTTCTTTCTTTGAGTTGTGCCTGGGGCCAGCAATACGTCATCAACACGTATGCCGGTAACGGAAGCGCGGGCTTCTCCGGTGATGGAGGCGCCCCCACCAGCGCCCAATTTAGTTCTCCGTTGGGCTTGACGTTCGATTCGACAGGCAATCTATACATTGTCGATTCGGTGAATCAGCGCATCCGCAAAATATCGGGTGGTGTCATCAGCACCGTGGCAGGCAATGGAACCGGAGGGTATTCGGGCGATGGCAAGGCCGCCACCAGCGCTGAACTGCTGAATCCTTCGGCTGTGGCCGTGGATTCTTCCGGCAACCTCTATATCGCCGACACCTTCAATCACGTCATTCGTGAAGTCACCACCAACGGGAACATCAGCACCATTGCCGGCGACAACACCGGCGGGTACGCAGGCGATGGCGGCGCCGCGACTGCCGCCGAACTGGAATTTCCCACTGGAGTAGCCGTGGACTCATCCGGCAACATCTACATTGCGGACTCTGGTAACAACGTTATCCGCGAGATCTCAGCCGGCACGATCAACACTATCGTGGGAGGCCTCGCAACGCCAGTGCACTTGAACGATCCCGAGAGCGTGCTACTGGATTCATCGGGGAATCTTTACATCTCAGACCAAAGCGGCTTCCGGATTCTAGAGTTTTCCGGGGGCGTTGTGAACATCATCGCGGGCAACGGCAACATCGGATCTTCCGGTGATAACGGACTGGCGGTAAACGCCGCACTCGACGAACCATCGGGCATCGCGCTGGACGCACAAGGCTATCTTTATATCTGCGATACCGACAACAGTCGAATTCGTAAAGTTTCGCCCAGCGGAATCATCACCACCATTGCTGGTTTGGGCACTCCCGGTTACTACGGTGACGGCGGTCCCGCTTCTGGCTCTTTGCTTGATTTCCCCCGAGGGATTGTCGTGGATAAGTCCGGGAATGTGTACATTTCAGACACCGGCAACGACATTCTTCGAGAGTTGCAACCACAGACGCCGTCGATCGCCAGTGGCGGCATAGTCAACGCCGCTAGTTTCACCGCGCAGCTTTCTCCGGGCGCGCTGGCTACCATCTTTGGTTCCAATTTCACTGGAACAGGTGTGGACGCCATCGCTCCGCTTCCGCTGCCGGCCAGCTTGGGAGGCGTATCCGTTCAAGTGAATGGCGTTGCCGCGCCTGTGCTCTATGCCAGCTCCGGCCAAATCAACTTTCAGATACCGTGGGAAACCCCGACCGGATCGGTGACTGTGGCTGTGGGGATCAACGGGTTGACAAGCACTACCGTGAACGTCACGATACAAGCTGCCGCGCCGGGCTTGTTCGTGCAGGGTTCGCATGCCATCGTGCAGAATTTTCCTGATTTCAGCCTCAATAGCTCCAGCAACCCAGCTAAGGTTGGCAGTACGGTCATCGCGTATCTGACTGGCGCGGGCGACGTGACTCCGAAGCCTGCCGATGGCGCCGCCGCTGGCTCGGGGTCCGATCTCTCTACCGTGACACCGACGGTGACCGCCACGATCGGCGGACAAGCCGCTCCCAAAGTATCCGCCGCGCTGACTCCCGGTTTCGTTGGACTTTGGCAGGCAAATATCGTGGTCCCAGCCGGGCTCACTCAAGGTGATGTCCCGCTCATCGTGAGCGTGGGCGGTCAGTCCAGCAATTCGGGAAATGTGAGCGTAACGCCCTGAGGCAGAACCAAGAGAAACATCTTCGGCGCTTGATCGATCACACTAAAGATTAGTGGCGACCGACAAGTCTACGACGATTCCCGATTCCGACCCGCTCTGGTATAAAGACGCAGTCATCTATGAAGTCCACGTCCGCGCGTTTTACGACAGCGACGAGGACGGCATGGGCGACTTTCGCGGCCTCACCAAGAAGCTGGACTATCTGCAGGACCTGGGCATCACAGCCATCTGGCTGTTGCCCTTTTTCCCCTCGCCCTGGCGCGACGATGGTTACGACATCTCCGACTACAACGACGTCCATCCCTCCTACGGCACGCTGCGGGATTTCCAAACTTTCCTGAAGCAGGCGCACCGGCGCGGGATCCGCGTGCTCACCGAAGTGGTGTTAAACCACACATCCGACCAGCATCCCTGGTTCCAGCGCTCGCGCCACGCCGCCCCCGGCACACGCTGGCGGGACTTTTATGTTTGGAGCGACACCGCCGAGAAATATCAGGACGCCCGCATCATCTTCAAGGATTTCGAAACTTCCAACTGGACTTGGGACCCGGTGGCCAAGGCTTACTACTGGCATCGTTTCTACTCGCACCAGCCGGATCTGAACTTCGACAGCCCGCACGTCCAGGAAGCGATCCTGGATGTAATCGATTTTTGGTTCGACCTGGGCGTGGACGGATTTCGCCTGGATGCGGTGCCCTATCTTTACGAGCGCCAGGGCACCAACTGCGAGAATCTTCCCGAAACCCATGCGTTTCTGAAATTGCTTCGCGAGCACATCGACAAGAAGTACAAAGACCGTATTCTGCTGGCCGAAGCCAACCAGTGGCCTGAGGACGCGGTGGCTTATTTTGCCGACGGTTCGGAATGCCACATGGCGTTTCACTTTCCGCTGATGCCGCGCATGTACATGGC
>PKZC01000283.1 GCA_003132905.1 Bryobacterales bacterium
GCATGGTTTTCATCACTTCGCGAATGCTGCCGTTGGTGGAAAGGAAGGTCTCGGCCATTTTATTGACTAGCGATTCCGGCGGATTGTCGGCCACGAAACGCTGTGCCAGTTCCTTCGAAATGAAGTGCGCCGTCGAGGGATGCCGAGCCAGAATATCCAGCACCTGCTCGCCATCTTCCATGCCGCCGCCGGCCGCGATCACATGCCCCAGCACGATCTTCTGGCCCTTGTCGTGCAGCTTATCGTTATAGNNCGTCGACGCCGAGCGTGTGCAGCTCCATCAGCTCGCGCCCGTAGTTCTCGTTTAAGCCACGCTTCACTTTGCGCTTCTTGTCGTTAGCATCCAGATCGGCCCGCACCGATTCGGAATTGTCCAGGAAGAAAAGCATCGCCGGGCTTTTTGCGGTTGCTTCCAGCAGATCGCGGAACTGCCCCAACACATGGGGCCGAATGGCCTCCCGTTCATAATCGGGTATCAAAAAGCGATCGGCGCCCTTTTCATAGAAGACGTTGAAATGGTTAAACCAGAAGTCGTCCAATTCTTCCGCCAGTTGGCGCGTGCTCTCGATGGCACGCAGCATCTTGGAATCCACCAGATCGTAGTTCACCACCTGCTGCGGACCGTTGAGCAGAAAAATCTCGCGGCGAACGGTGCTGGACGCCGGGGGGAAGACTAGCAAACGCTGCTTTTGCGTCATCGCGATCAGCATTTCTTCGATCCTGTCCGGCGGCATCGATTCCAGCAGCTCGCGCTTCTTCTCGCCGTTATTGCCGCGCACAGTTTCCAGTTCCGCCGGAGTGAGTACCTGCTCCAGCGGACGCATCGGTTCCAGGTCTTCCTTGGCGTCGGGCGGCAGGGGCGCATTCGATGCCTGCGCGATTCTCGTCTTGTAGCGCACCAGCATCCGCTCTACGCTAGCGCGCAGCAGCAGATCGTCGGGCAACGGCTGCTTGCCCTGCGCGATGGCCTTGATCATTTGCGGCGGCGGATAGTGCTGCACCGCTTGGAGCGGCGTCATGCGTAGCGATTCCAGCGCCTGCAGCTTCGCTTCCAGCAGCGGGTTCTCGTCCATGCGATCGGGATGAAGCTGCTGATCCAGCCATTTCTTGAGCCCGATTTTCTTCACGCGGTCGACGTCGCCGGGCCGGGGCCCAAACGTCAGGCGATCCAGCGCGTGGATGATTTGATCGTCTTTGGAGAGCTTTTTCTTGAACAGCTTCTCATCGTCTTGCGGTTTCGGTTTCTTGGGCTTGGGGAAGGCCGGCACGACGAAAAGGAGACCGCAGAGGGTGGGGGCCAGAAAGGTACTGCTGATTTTCATGAGCCTACAAACAATTAAACGTCATTTGGGGACAGAAGTTTACGACGAAAATACACTTACTCTTGACAATGTACTATATGACTAATACACTATAACTTGCCTGCGATGCTCAAATCCGCCGCCCGCCGCGTTCAGTTCACGCTGGATCAACGCAGCGGCGTCCCGGCTTATCGTCAAATCATCGATCAAGTTCTGGGGGGGATTGCCGGAGGAACGCTACGCCCGGGCGATCAGCTTCCTACCGTGCGCCAACTGGCCGTCGACTTGGCGATCAATCCGAATACCGTCGTTCGCGCTTATCGAGAACTCGAAATCCGCGAAGTGCTCTCTACGCAGCAAGGCACGGGCACGTTCCTTACCGACAAGAAGCCGGCTGCGGACGGGTTGGAACGCCAGCGGCGCGTCGGCCAGCTTTGTGGCGAACTTCTAGCCCGGGCCGGCGCTGAAGGTATCGAGCTAGCCGACATAATCAGTTATTTTAACGACCTGCAATCTGAGAGGAGAACCTGAACCATGCTGCCGTTAACACTCATTCGCCCGTCCCGTTCCTCAGCCTCGCCCTCGCGGCCCCAAATCAGCGCCGTCGGTACGGCGGTGTTCCTGATCTGCGCAGCTCTGGGCGTGGCGCTCACCTTCCTATTCAACAATCCGATTCCTGTCGCGAGTGGCATTGCGATCGGCTTCTATTTCCTGTTCGCCATTCGTGTGGCCGAGCAATGGGAGCGGGCCGCGGTGCTGCGATTGGGCCGTTACATCGGTCTGCGTGGCCCCGGGATCTGATCGTCCCCGTAATCGATGAAATTAGCCTGTTTGCGGACCAGCGCGTTCGCGTGGTGGAGGTAAGCGCGGAATCCGCTCTCACGCGAGACACGGTGCCGGTGAACGTGGACGCCATCGTGTTCTGGATGGTGTGGAATGCGGAGAAGTCGATCCTGGAAGTGGTCAATTTCAGCGAGGCTATCATGATGAGCGCGCAAACGGCGCTGCGCTAATCCATTGGGCGGCACGATCTGTCGCAAATGATCACCCTGCGTGAGACGCTGGGCCGCGAGCTGCAGCGCATGCTGGACGAAAAGACCAACCCGTGGGGCATCACCGTGCAATCGGTGGAGATTTGCGACGTGCACATTCCGCAGGCGCTGGAAGATGCGATGTCGCGGCAGGCCCAGGCCGAGCGGGAACGGCAGGCCCGCATCATCCTAGGCACGGCGGAGACGGAAATCTCCGCGAAATTCGCGGAAGCTTCAACGGTCTACATCAATAATCCCGTGGCGCTGCACTTGCGCGCCATGAATATGCTGTACGAAGCGATTAAGGAAAAAGGCTCCATGGTGATTGTGCCTTCAAGCGCCGTGGAGACTATGGGCCTCGGCGGCCTCCTCGGGACGGCTTCGCTGTCCGGGCAGAAACAATGATGGGCGGGGCTTTATACCGTGGCTCTTTCTTATAATGAAACATGTCCTCCAGCGCGCCGGCAATTGCAACGCCGGAAGAGATCGGCAAGTACGAGCCCGTCATCGGCCTCGAGGTACACGTTCAGCTCAATACGCGCACCAAGATTTTCTGTGGCTGTCCCACGGGCTTTGGCGTCACGCCAAATACAAACGTGTGTCCGGTGTGCCTGGGACTTCCCGGTGCGCTGCCGGTATTAAACCGTCGCGTGGTGGAGATGGCGATCCAAGCCGCGCTCGCGACGCATTGCAAGGTGAATCCCTTTTCGCGATTCGCGCGCAAGAACTATTTCTATCCGGACCTGCCCAAGGGTTATCAGATCTCGCAATACGATCAGCCGCTGGCGGAACACGGCTGGGTGGATGCGTCCGTCGATGCCGTGAAGAAGCGCGTTGGCATCACCCGCATTCATCTGGAAGATGACGCAGGTAAGAGCATCCACGACGGATTCAAGGATTCCGACCGCTATACTTATGTCGATTTGAATCGCAGCGGAACGCCGCTGATTGAGATTGTCACCGATCCGGACATGCGATCGTCCGATGAAGCGCATGCGTTTCTGACCGAGCTGAAGCAAATTCTGCAATTCGTCGGCGTGTCCGAGTGCGACATGGAAAAGGGCCAGCTGCGCTGCGATGCGAACGTATCGGTGCGGCCCAAAGGCGTCGAGAAGTTTGGCACCAAGGTAGAGGTAAAGAACCTGAATTCGTTCCGCTTCGCCAAGATGGCGATCGATTACGAGATAGCCAGACAGGTGGGCGTGGTGGAAGGCGGCGGCCGCATCGAGCAGGAGTCGCGGCTCTATAACGTCGCGACCGGTGAGACCGTGAGTATGCGCAGCAAGGAGCACGCGCACGATTATCGCTATTTCCCCGAGCCGGATCTGGTGCCGTTGCGCGTTAGTGCGGCTTGGCTGGAGCAAGTGCGCGTGACCGTGCCGGAACTGCCCGCGAAAAAACGCAATCGATTCATCGAAAGCTATGGATTGCGCGAGTACGACGCCCAGGTTTTAACAAGCACGCGCGAGATCAGCGAGTATTTCGAGAACGCCGCGAAGGCGTCGGGCGATCCACGCATGGCGGCCAATTGGGTGACGGGCGATTTGTTAGGCGCGCTAAAAGGCCGCGATATAACGGAGTCGCCGGTCTCGCCCGAGCAACTCGGCGAATTGGTGGCGTTCATCGCGAAGGGCGAAATTAGCGGCAAGATGGCTAAGGACATTTTCGCGAAGATGTTCAAGACCGGCCAATCGGCCGCGGCGATTATCGATCGCGAGGGCCTGCGCCAAATAAGCGACACCGGCGCGCTGGAGAAGATCGTAGACGAAGTAATCGCCGCGAGTCCTAAGCAAGTGGAGCAGTACAAATCGGGAAAGACCGGCGTGATCGGCTACCTGGTGGGCCAAGTGATGAAGCTGAGCAAGGGGCAGGCGAATCCGGCTGCGGTGAATGAGTTGCTGAAGGCGAAGCTGGGGTAACTCTCAGGATGCCGGGGTTTATCCAGTTGGCCATCCCGCTAAATTGGAGGCTAGGGACACTGAGATCCTCTACCTGCTTCGATTTCATCAACTTTGTCGACAACTCTACGTACACCCCATGTCTGCTCCACGACCTCAAAATGGACGTGGCAGTTGCGACATGAAAATGTATGCCCAATTTTCATATCCCGCGCGGGAACGAAAATCTGCTCGTGACAGGCTTCGCACTCATGGGACGGCTCATCCAGATAAAAAGTGAAGCCGTCAGCGCCCTTTCTGGCTAGGAATCGACAACTGCACTTCAGGCAAGTTGCTTCGGGAATGCCCTCCAAGCCTTTCTCGCTCACCTTTACGACGTTGCCGCAAACGGAGCAGGGAAATTCTATCAACATCGCAAGAGTAACAGTTAAGGTGCGACTCACAAATGGTTCGAGCTCAGCCACGACCTCCTCAAAGAACTGACGTGGGTCGCCATGCTCTTTGGATTGAGCGAAAGGCCAATGGGCGTGAAGGTAGGATCCGAGTTTATTCCAAGTCTTGGTAAGCCACGCAGATTTCGGTCTATGATCGACACCCAAGTGTTGAAACGGGCCGGAGGACGGTATTCCGGGGTGTTTCTGTATTCCTACGGCGATAGAAGCGCTTTTGTCAGCGTCTGGCTCCATTGCCAGCAAGGCTTTAAAGGCTTGAGGCGGCTGCCATGTTCGGGCCGCATCTACGGGAATCCAATCACGGTATCCCCACAGCTTCTCGTACACCACGGCCTCAATGCATCGGCGGAGCTCCAGTGCGGCGTATCGCAGGACACCTTCGTCGTTACGGGAAAGCAGTTCCCGCGCGGCGTTGAAGGCCTGTTGCTTTTCATAGGAGGGCTCCTCAAGCATGTTTCCTCTAATTCACCCAATTCAACGCCTTAACGCGTGGGGTCACCGGAAGCAGGTGTGCAACATTCGACGCTGGTACCGCGTCATAAAACTTTGCGCCACAACTAAATGCCGAACTTCTCGTGCATTAGTTTTTCCATTTGTTCTTGCGTGATCCAACGGCCTTCGCGAAGCGCCTTCTCGGAATCCGCAATCAGCATGAGCAGAAACATCACGTCTCGAAGCCGCTTTTCTCGTGGTTCCATCAGCGTTGATTCGCCTTGAGTATCTTCTTCCGCAGCCGGATCGATTGCGGCGTCACTTCCACAAACTCGTCTTCGCGGATAAACTCGATCGCCTGCTCCAGATTCAGCAGACGCGGTGGAACCAGGCGAATGGCCTCGTCAGAGGTGGAGGCGCGCATATTGGTCAGCTTCTTTTCCTTGACGATGTTGACGTTCAAGTCCGCGTCGCGCGCGTTTTCGCCCACGATCATGCCCTCATAGACTTCCGTGCCCGGGCTAACGAACATCTCGCCGCGTTCTTGCAAATTGAAAATCGCATTGCCGGTGGTCTTACCGGCGCGGTCCGATACCAACGATCCGGTGGGCCGCGACGGAATGTCGCCCTGCCATTCGATGTAGCTGTGGAACAGCGTGTTCATGATGGCCGTGCCGCGGGTGTCGGTCATCATCTCGCTGCGTAGCCCGATCAATCCGCGCGAGGGCACGTGAAACTCCAGCCGCACACGGCCCGAGC
>PKZC01000168.1 GCA_003132905.1 Bryobacterales bacterium
CGGAAATTTGTTTGGTGGCCCAGCGACACCGGGAGGGAACGACAACCCCGAGACCATCGCGCAATCACCCCGCTGTCTTGGGGTTCCGATGCCGTTCCTCCCGCTGAATACGCTCTTTGCCCAAGGCACTGTGATGGAGGTGGTGCAGTCTCCGAAATCCATGGCGATCTATATGGAGGACGATCACGCGGGCGGCGGCAACCGGGTGATCTTCATGGACGGGCGTCCACATGCTCCTTCTAAACTGAAGCTCTACCTGGGAGACTCGCGTGGCCATTGGGAAGGAAACGCGCTGGTCGTGGAAACAACCAATTTTTCGCAGGGCTTTCGCGGATCCAACATAGAGACGTACAAGATGACGGAACGCTTCACGCGCGTCGACGTAAAAACTTTGCGGCGCGAAATCACCTTCGACGATCCTAAGACCTGGACGAAGCCTTGGAGCGTTGTCATCGAGATGGGGAGGGCCCCAGATCAGCGCCACATGATCTTCGATTCCGCCTGTCACGAGGGGAACTACGGCATGACGGGGATTCTTGTGGGCGCCCGTAGGGAAGAGCAGGCTGGGAAGAAGTAAATTCCATTTGGCGCAGCTCCCGCTCATCCTCCTGCTCTCGTTCGGGAGCGGCGTCGCGGCGCTTATCTACGAGGTTGTCTGGTTCCAGCTCCTCGAGCTGGTAATCGGTTCGACAACCGTTTCGCTCGGAATGCTCCTTGCTGCGTTCATGGGGGGACTGTGTCTCGGTAGCCTGATACTGCCCCGTCTTGTCTCTGCCCAACGCCGTCCCTTGCGCGTATACGCGCTGATCGAGCTCGGTATTGGCGTTCTCGGAATTCTGGTGTTGCACCTGGTGCCGTTGGTGGGCGGCGTCTACACCGCTTGGAGCGGATATGGCCTGAAAGGATTCCTGCTCCGGGGAGCCGTCGCGGCCGCGTGCCTTCTGCCTCCGACTTTGCTGATGGGCGCGACACTCCCTGCCCTGGCACGCCAGATCAACACAGTGGAGAACGACGTCTCGTGGCTTGGTTTCTTCTACGGCGCGAATATCGCTGGAGCGGTATTGGGATGCCTGCTCGCTGGTTTCTACTTACTGCGCGAGTACGACGTGTATGCGGCGACCTACGTCGCCATGGCGATCAACCTATCGATGGCAGGGCTCGCACTCGCGGTGGCAGGAGTAATTCCGCGCGAGAGCAATCCAGATGATCAGGTAAGACGAGCGCCTGCCGCTGTACCTGGGAAGAGCGCCGCAGCTGTTTACATCGCCATTTCGCTATCGGGGCTGTGCGCGTTGGCCGCGGAAGCCATCTGGACGCGCATGCTGGGCTTGCTCTTCGGCGCCTCGGTTTACGCGCTCTCTATCATCGTCGCCGTCTTTCTCGTTGGCCTCGGGATCGGCAGCGGTATCGGGGCTTTACTCTGTCGAATCCTGGTGTCTCCGCGTGCGGCCTTAGGCTGGTGCCAATGGCTGGCCGCTTGCGCAATCGCCTGGACCGCGTACCAGCTGGGCGCGTCGCTCCCCTATTGGCCGATCAACCCCTCGATCTCCTCAAACATCTGGTTCAACTTCGAGCTGGATCTCGCGCGCGCGTTTTGGGCCCTCTTGCCCCCTACGCTCCTCTGGGGTGCGAGCTTCCCCTTGGCGCTTGCCGCGGCCGTATCCCCAGGACAGGATGCCGCCAGGCTGATGTCCGGGGTCTACGCCGCCAACACCTTCGGGGCCATCGTCGGAGCACTCGGCGCGAGCCTGCTCCTGGTCGCCTGGGTGGGATCGCAGCGCACGGAACAAGTGCTCATTGGGTTATCAATCATTGCCGGTCTGCTCCTTCTCCTACCCTCCAAACCCCGCTGGGCAGGCTTAGGTTGGGGCGGCCTGAGTTTGGTTGGAACAGCCGTGCTGCTTACCGGTTTCTTATTCTTCACCGTCCCACCCATCGCGAAAGTGCTCATCGCGTATGGCCGCTACGCGGCGACCTGGGTCGGCAAAGGCGATATCGTTTACGCCGCCGAAGGCATGAACTCGTCGGTGGCCGTCTCGAGTTTTCCGAACGGGGTTCTGACCTTTCACGTTGCCGGCAAGATCCAGGCTTCGAACGTGCCGCGCGACATGCGACTCCAGCGAATGCTGGGGCACCTCACGACTCTGACGACGGCCTACCCTCGGTCGGTACTTGTAATCGGCTGCGGCGCCGGTATCACATCAGGCGCGGTGTCCATCGATCCAAGAGTAGAACGCGAGACCATCGTGGAAATCGAGCCGCTGGTGCCGCAAGCCGCTTCCGCCTACTTTAGCGAACCGAATTTCGGTGTCCTCCGTAACCCTAAGGTCCAGGTGCGGATCGACGATGGGCGTCACTACCTGATGACAACTAAGGAACGCTTTGACGGAATTACTGTCGATCCGCTGGATCCCTGGGTGAAGGGCGCGGCAAATCTGTACACGCAGGAATTCATCGAGGCGATGAAGC
Source organism: Bryobacterales bacterium (assembly GCA_003132905.1). Next base: position 2,470 of record PKZC01000168.1, read on the forward strand.
AGCATCTCAACCGAGGCGGCGTCGTCACGATGTACATCCAGTTGTTCGAGACCGACCTGGAAGCGGTCAAGAGCTCGGTGGCCACATTCTTCGAAGTCTTTCCCAACGGCACTATCTGGGGCAACCCATACCAGGGTCAAGGCCACGACATGGTGCTTCTGGGGCAAGCGGAACCGCTGCGGATCGATCTCGATGAGATGGAGCAACGCATAAGCTATCGCGGTGGTGGTAGCAAAATAGCACAATCGCTCGCCGAAATCGGCATGAACTCGCCGGTAGATCTGTTTGCGAGATACGCGGGCCGGAAATCCGATCTCACGGAGTGGCTGAGAAACGTCCCGCTGAATCGCGACCGGAACCTCCGTATGCAATACCTGGCAGGGCTCGGGCTGAACCTCGATGACGCCGCCGCCATCTACGCCGGCCTTTTAGCCTACAGGCGCTTTCCCGAGGATATCTTCGTCAGCGCCGAAGGGCGGGTGGACTCGTTGCGGGAGGCTATTCGCCGCCAGCCGTAAGACCGCATGTGTTCGGCCAGCCCTGGTGGCAGGCGAGCGCGTACAATGCAGACGGCTTCCGTTCGCGGATCTCGCCCTTG
>PKZC01000339.1 GCA_003132905.1 Bryobacterales bacterium
CAGAAGAAGCGGATCGCAAGAGCCAGCGGGAAAGTCTGGAACTTGCGCGCACGCGCGTGCTGCGTTAAGACATCTCGACGACAAGACGGTCATGGCTCAGCAATTTCACATCGACGGCTCAGTATGGCGGACCGCATTCGAAGCACGCTACCGAAATGGCGCAGGCGAGTTTTCCGGATGGATCCTATCTGGAACTGATCGCGATCCAGGCCAATGCCGGGCCGTACGCCTAAGCCATCCGGCCGATTGATTTCTCGGCTGAAGTCGAGCGGCTACGAAAGACCGGCGTTGCCGTAACCGGTCCGAATACACGAACGGCGGATTCTTTCCGTTCATGATTCACGATTTCACGCCGGGGGATAATCGGGCTTTTCCTAATGGGAAGATCACGCACACTGGCGTCGCCGCTGTAGCCCAGGGGCGATGCGGAGCTCGCGATTCAACCGGTGAGCGAACTGCTACATGTGCCCGGCTCGTGATTGGCGTAACATAACTCAGATAGTCAGAAGGAGGACCACGATGCGTCTTCAGATTCTCTCGGCCTTCGTAATCGGCCTCGTCGAAATCGCCAGCGCCCAGACATCTTCCAACCCATCGCCCGTCAACCAGGCTCCCGATCCAAAGAGTCTGGTTTTGGTAGGCGATCGTTTCAGGCCCCTCAAATACGACGAAATGACGAGCGAGCAGAAGATCATGATCGATCATCTGCTTGCCGGAGAACGTCAGGGTGCGAGGGGACCGTTCAACGTCCTGTTGCGTAGTCCTGAAGTGGGCGATCTGGCCCAGCAATTCGGCGGCGCCATGCGTTTCCATACTGCTCTGCCCAAGGACGTGTCCGAGACGATCATCATCATGACTGGCCGTTTCTGGATGGCACAGTACGAGTGGACGGCACATAAGGCCGCGGCGCTACGAAACGGTGTGAAGCCTGCGATTGTGGACGCCATCGCCACCGGCAAGCGTCCTGCTGGGATGTCGCCTGAGATGGAGGTGGCCTATAACTTCATCGACGAGCTACTCACCACGCACCAAGTCACGGACGCCACGTTCAAAGCCGCTAAGGATACATATGGCGAGAAGGGCGTCGTCGACATGCTGGGTTTAAGCGGCTGGTATTGCCTGGTTTCAATGCTGCTCGATGTGGACCGTTATCCTCTGGGCCAGGGTGTGCAACCCGAACTGAAGCCGCTCGAACATCCGCTTCCAGTGGTGGGGATGGGCTTCACAACTCCAGTTCCAGGTACAACGTCGGCGGCGACCGCACAATCGACGGTTAATGGTAAGACGTTCAGTTTGCGCGGCGACCGCTTCCGCCCGCTCACCTACGAAGAGATGACGCCCGAGCAAAAGCAGATGACCGATCACGCGCTGGCTGGGCGCGGCCCCGTGGGGATGTTCAACATCGCGGTTCGCAACCCCGAAGCGGGCGATCTGCTGTTCACGATGGGGGACCGAGTTCGTTTCCACATGGCGGTTCCCGACAAGCTGAAGGAGCTGGCGATCATCATCACCGCCCGCTATTGGGCCGCCCAATATGAATGGCTGGCTCACCGCCGGGCCGCCGTGCAAGCCGGACTGAGCGAGGACAAAGTCAAAGCGATCGCCGAGGGAAGGCGGCCTGTTGGCATGTCGGCCGATGAAGAAGCCGTTTACAACTTCATTACCGAGCTATTCAAAACCAAGCACGTGAGCGACGACACTTTTGCCGCCGTAAAAAAATCCGTTGGCGAACGCGGCGTTGTAGACCTGCTGGCCAGCGCAGGCTTTTATCAGATCGTTTCGATGTTCATGAACGTTGACCGCCTGCCGATGGCTAACGACAACCAGAAGCCTGAGCTGAAATATCTGGCCACGCCCCTTCCCTGAATCCAGAGGCTGCTCAGTTGTGCGCGGGCGAAGGTTCAATCCGCAGCAGCGCACCGTCGTTTTCAGCTGTTAACACATACAGGAAACCATCGGGCCCCTGGCGCACGTCCCGAATGCGCTGTTGTAGCTCACGGAGCATCGATTCACGGTGCAGCTCTTCCCACTTGTCATTGAAATCGATCCGCTCCAGATGGCCGGATCGCGGAACTTCGCCCTGGCGCATGCCGCCTACGAAAACATTATTTTTCCAGTTAGGGAACTTGTCGCCGGTGTAAAAAGTCATGCCTGATATGGCGATGGCCGGCACCCAGAAGACCAGCGGCGGCTCCATCCCTTCCCGCCATGGATTTTCCGACACGCGCGGTCCGAGATAGAACCGGCCGAAGCTCACAATCGGCCACCCGTAATTCTTGCCCGGCTGCAAGATGTTGATCTCGTCGCCGCCGTTCGGACCATTTTCGTTCTGCCACATATCNNGCCGGTGTCCGGCTGGACCGCCAAACCCAATGCGTTGCGATGGCCCATCGTGAAGATCTCGGGCCGGTATCCGGCGCGTCCGACGAAGGGATTGTCCGGAGGCACGGTTCCATCGTCGCGCAGCCGGAGCACTTTGCCGGCAAGGTCATTGGGATCTTGCGCGCGCGCCGCGGCCGGCGGGTCGCCGATGCCGACGGTCATGTACACCATACCGTCTCTGCCGAAGACAATCCGCGATGCGTTGGCGTTTTGAATCGCGGAAAATAGGTCGCGCACATCGGTGAGCGCGGCGCCATCCCATCGCCTACGAGCAAGCGTGATGATCCCCGCGCTGTTCTCGCCCTTCGCGCCATTGTCGCCGGCCGGTTTGTGATAGGTGAAGTAGACCAGCTTGTTTTCGCTGAAGCGGGGATGGAGCGCCAGATCCATCAAACCGGACAACCGTTGCGCTTGCACCTGCGGCACGCCGGCGATTGGGTTCGGGTCGAGCACGCCATTACGAACGATGCGTAAGCGTCCGGCGCGCTCGGTAATGAGAATGCCGCCGTCGGGCAGAAAGGCCATGCTCCAGGGCTGATTGAGGCCTTTGGTGACGATCAGACGGATCTGATGTTGGATACCAGTATCGAGAACGATGGGGCCATCGGCAAGGGGCGGTGAAGGCCAGATGATTGGCGGCGGCGCTGTAGGTGTTCTTGCCGCGCCACCACTTTGCGACCCCAGGATTTGCTGGGCGCGAGCGCCTCCTGCGGGGACAAGCACCGCAATCGTCATGAGGATACCGATCCAATCACGCCGTTCCATCGAAGATCTCCTTCTGGGGAGCTCTGGTTCTGTGGAACTCGCCCAGCAAGCATTCTACTGCACGCCGCCGACCGGAACGAATTAATTGCCTTGGGTCAGCGACCGACGCCTGCGGATCATCCTTCACGGAATTACGACCGCACTGTTTATCGCCGACATCACCTTGCCTTCGGAATCTCTCACCACCAGGCGCACGATGTAGCTACCGCTGGCCACATCCAGATTCGTCTTCACCGTTATGCCCCCCTCGGGGAGCGCATCCAGCGTCTGGTCCCGGAACTTCAGGTCCACCACTTTCTGAGTGCCGACAACGTAATTCCCATTTTGGTCGAACACTCCTGCGACAACAGTCAAGGTATCGTCGTTGTGGCCATCCGTTTTCCGGTAGTGCAGGTGCTTGGCGTCAACGCGCGCCAGGATGGCGAGTCTGGCCTTCTGATCGCCGGTCTTGAAGTACTGCGTGGTCAATACCACCGGTAGTTCTCGCATTTCGTCGCGCGAGAAAAACGTTTCCTTCAGTTCTTCCATCGCCTCCTGGGCGGGATCTTCCAGATGATTGCGCTCGAAGTATCCGCGACGCGCCTGCATCGCGAGTCCGGCGCTATTCTTCAGCACAATGTTTAGCTTGTGGTAGCTGCCGTCGAGCTTCATTTTCTGCGGCGCGAAACCCAGCACGTAAATGTATTCCGGTTGCGTCGCGAGTTGCTTGAATCCCGCGGCGAAATCGTTACTGTCCTTGAAGAGACTACCTCCGGTGTCATCGGCGAGTTCTTCCAGAACATCCCTATTGGCGAAAGCTGTCTCGCGCTCATAGTTCGCTTTGATGCTCATTGTATTCGGATCCAAATTGATCGGCGTGGTGTCGGCATTGCCCCCGGGAGTCAGTGAGTAGAGACCGCGCGCGTCCAGTGAACGGATGACAACGTTATTGCGGATGGCGTTGTTGATCACGTCCATTTCGTCGGTTCGATGGGCGTTGATCAGATAGAATCCTGGCGAAACCATAACAATGGTGCGCGTCCCGGGCATAGCCGACATACGCCGGACCAGCCCTTTCAGGGCAAGCAACGTGTTCCGCGTATCCTGAACGCCGATCTCGAGCTCTTTCAGGACCTCCATTCTTACCGGTGTCGCAATAGAAGCCTGGATGTTGGGTGTCTGACCGGTCTGAGGCGCTGAGGCGTTAGCCTCGGCGACTAAGGTGCTGGCTTCCGGGCAGTTGAGAAAATCGGACTCCGCCGCAAGAAGTGCCTGCTGATCGCTCGCATTGATGATTCGATCGGCCTGGAAGTAGCTGACATCCAGGCAAGGCCTTGCCGCTGCGTCGGTTGGTATCGTCGGCCACGGCTTGATCTGGTCGAGGGTTGCGTCCAGCTTGTCCCGATCGTCGGTGAAGTCGAGCGAGGTGTGACCGGATGTCGTGTAAATCGCGGCCCGGGTGCCGGGCGCGAATGACTCCTTCAGTACGCGTTTCGCCGCTGCGCGCGTTTGCGCCAGATCGCCGAAGCTCAGATGCAGATCGTCAAACAGCCACATGATGAAGTGCCCGGCGATGGGTTGCGCGGCCGGCCCGGCAGGCTTGGCCTGGGGATTTCCGTTAGCGTCGGTTTGGATCGAGGTGTCGGGCAGAATGGGCGGCGCTTCGGCTTTCTCGATGGAAAACTTCGATATTTCCTGAAGCTTGCCTTTGTCGAAGAGTTGGAAGTCTTCCTTCTTCAGCGTACCGATGGCGTGCCCTTCGCGGTCGCGAACCACCACGGGCACAAGCACCAGATTTACCCCGGTGCTGAAGGTGAAGGGCGCGTCGCGCTGGGTGACCTCAGCGGTGGTTTGCTGCTGTCCGCCGTTTTGCGCCGGGCAGATCATAACCGCACAGGCGGAAACGATCAATATCAGCCGCAAAGGAGCGCGGAAATGCACGAGTAGATTCTATATCAGTCAGAGTAGTACGTGATCGTTCGGTCCATGGAAGCGACCACCACCTCAACACCGGTAGCTGGATCGCGTTCAACGATTGTCTTCGAAGTCCAGTTTCCCTCCGCATCTGTCGATTGAATAACGGTGCGCCTCGCGATACGAGGAGATTCGTGTTCGCGTCCGGTGGAATCGCGATAGCTGACCCGCGTCCCCTCAGGGCCGCTAACAATATGGATATCAGGCGGTGCGCCGGTGCGTTGGGGCAACGTAACGTGCGCCTCCACCAGGCCAGCCCGATAGTCAACCAGCATGCGGATTTCCTTGTTGGCGATCATATCTTCCGAGACCGCCTCGATTACTCTGCCCTCCGAATCGCGTCTTGTTTTGGTCTTTTCAGATATTTCTCCCGACGCGCTAGTAACGATAGACTCCTCTCCTTCGGGACCAGTCAGAATCCGCCTGGTACTGACTATCGCGCCTTGGGCGTCCAAAATTTGCACCGTGCATCCCGGCGGGTCGGCTTCGTATTGGAAGGTCTCGTGGAACGAGAGCGTACCATCAGGCCGATAGACGCGTCGCTCTGTGACCCTTCCGCCAGTGTCATGGTCGGTTATTACCGCCAGCGAAGCGACCGATTGACCGAGATGATAGTCCGTTTTTTGGAGATGCACAGTCCGCGGTCTCCCCTTGAGGGGCTCGTCGTCCTCCTCGATATTGATGATGACGGGCCGCTCGATGTTGTTATCCGGACGCATTCGTTGGTCAGCGACTCGAACCTGACGGCACTACGACGCACGCCTGACCGGTGCCTTCCTTCAGATTCACGATCGTGTCCACAGCGGTCTGTTGCCACGACTCGCATTCCCCAGCCAGCCAATGAACCTGGATGCGATTCACTTCGGTATCCTTGCCCAACCCGAAATGAACGCGGGGGTCGTTTGCCGCCAGATAACTGCCATCGCCCCTCACCCACCGCCGGACCGAAGTTCCATCCTTCCGCACCAGTTCCACCACGCTCCCATACGCCGAGCGATTGGTTTTCGTGCCCTGCAAATGAACCAGCAGCCAATGTCCACGGTTTGGCACGGTGTTCAGCAGCAGACGCGCGGGGCCATTATTGTTGGTGACCAGAATGTCCACGCCACCGTCGTTGTTTACGTCGCCGAACGCCGCCGCACGGCTTACCTCGGCGGTCGCCATCGCCGGACCCGCCAGAGCCGTAATATCTTCGAATCCCTTCCCCTTGCCCATATTCCGCAGCAACAACTTGCGCTCGCGGTAGGGAAACGGGTCGCCCTTCGGATTCGAGCTCAGATCCCCAGCCATACCTCTCACTCCGCCGTTGGCGCTGAACATGTCGAGCAGCCCGCTATTTGTCATATCGAACAGGCCGACGCCAAAGCCCGTATACGGCAGCGAAATATGCGCCAACCCCGATTGCTCCGTCGCGTCCACAAAATCCCCATTGGGTTGGCGTTGAAACAGCGTGAAGGACTCGGTGGGAAGGTTCGTCACGATGATGGATTCGCCGCCGTCGCCAAAAATATCGCCTGCGGCAAGGCCCATGCCAGCCCGCGGCTTGCCATCCGAAGCATACGCCAGCCCGTGAGTAAGCCCCACTTCTTTGAACGCTCTCTCGCTCGGCTTCGATTGCGCGCCGCGCCGCTCATTGATCCACAGATGATTCGCCGCGCCGTCGTTGGCCACCATGAAACCGGGAAACCCATCGGGACCGAAATCACCCGTGAGAATGCCGAGCCCGGGACCCACCTTCGCGTTCAGGCCCACCTCGTCGGTCACATTCTTGAACCGCCCGTTCCCCAGGTTGCGATACAACTCTGTGGCCGTCCCTTTAAAAGGGGAAGGGCCGCAATAGTCGAGTTTGCCCTCGGACATATAGCAAGGGCGGCGATAGAAGTCGACATAGTGAACCACCGCGATGTCCAGCAGGCCGTCCTTGTCGTAATCGATGAATGCGGCACTGGTGGACCAACCGGAGGAAGCGACACCGGCGCTAGCGGTTACGTCTGTGAACGTGCCGTTTCCGTTGTTGTGATACAAAATGTTGTGGCCGTAATTGGTGACATAGAGATCGATGTACCCGTCGTTGTCGTAGTCGCCTGCTGCCACGCCCATGCCCTTATCGGCGTAGCCCACGCCGGCCGATTCTGTGACATCGGTGAACGTTAGTTTGCCCGTTTCGGCGAGATTATTGCGGAACAGGCGATTGCCTGGTTTCCAACCCGGCGGAACGGGCACAAGGGGCTTGCCTTGCGGAGCAGTGGGAGACCCTTGGACCAGAAAAACGTCCAGATCGCCGTCGTTATCGTAGTCGACCAGCGCCGCGCCCGATCCCACCATTTCCGGAAGAAGCATCTCGCCCGTGGCGCCGGAAAACTGCCAGAAATCGATCCCCACCTGTTTGGAGACGTCCTCGAAGAGGAATGATTTGCCAGAAGAGGATGTTTTGCAGGCGAGCAACCAGACCAACAACGACGCCGGCAAGAGCAGTACGAAAAGACCCCGCTTCACCGTCGAAACACCATAACAGAGGGATGATATCATGGCAATACTTTTATGACGCGGGGAATCGCCGCCGTAATATTGGCTGCGTTGTTGCAGTGGTCGTGCGCGAAATCCGTTCCACCCGTCCCCGCCATCCAGGTAGAGGGTCTCGATTCAGACGTAAGAAACGCCATACAGAAGGCCTACGATGAAGCCGTGGCTCAGCCGAAGAGCGCCCAGGCTTCGGGCAGTCTCGGCATGGTGCTGGAAGCGCACACTCTGTATCAACCTGCCGTGGGCGCCTTTCAACGCGCCGTCCGGTTAGACCCGAAAGACTTTGCGTGGCGATACTATCTGGCGCTCTGCCTCGAAAAAACCGGCCAGCTGGATGAGGCGCTGGCGGCGGTTTCCGAAGGCCTGCGCATCCGTGCGGACTATACGCCCGCAATCCTCAAACGAGCCGAACTGCTCCTGAAGCTGGGACGATTCCCCGAAAGCGCCGCCACGCTCGAATCTTCCCTCGCCAAGAACCCCAACTCGCCGATGGCTCTGTATTTCCTTGGCCGCGTGAAGTTCGCGCAGCAGGATTTCTCAGCTGCCGACGATCTCTATCGCCGCGCTACGCAGGCTTGGCCGACGTTCGGTTCCGCCTGGTTCGGCCTGGGCGAAACCAGCAAAAGACTTGGCCGCGATGCGGAAGTTGAGAAAGACTACCAGCTCGCGGAGACTTACAAGGACCACTACCCACCCACCGGAGACGAGTTGTTCCTGCAAATGGCAAAGCTTGCCACCGGCATCGAGACCCGCCTCGCGGAAGCCAAAAGGCTGCTGAACAAGCGCGACTTCGACCGGTCCTCACAGATTTACAAAGAGGTTCTGAAACAATATCCCGAGAATACGGATTGCCTGGTGAACCTTCTTTACATCGCGCAATACCCGAACCAGGCGACTCCCGAAGAAGTGGAAGATCTCTACCTGAGAGCCCGCGCCGCGAGTCCGGATCTGCCGGAGGTATACATGTACCACGGCACTGCGCTGGCCGCCCAGGCCAAATACGATGAGGCCGTCGCCGACCTCGATAAAGCCATCCAGATCAAGCCAAACAATGCCGAAGCGCACGCATGGCTTGCCGACGTGCGCGAACACCAGCACCGCCCTGCCGACGCAATCGAGCAATATCGCATCGCCATCTCGCAGCAGCCCGATTTTCGTGTCGCCCGGCTGGAACTGGCAAAAAACCTGCTCTACGCCGGCCGAAGCAGTGAAGCCATCCCCGTCCTGCTCCCGGCACTGCAGGTGGAAGACCAGAACACGCCCGTGGCGATGATGTTCCTGGTGCAGGCATACGTCAACATGGGAGATCGGGCTTCCGCGCGAAAATATCTGGAGCAGGCCCACCAGTATGTTCTGCGCAACGGGCCATCGAATCTGCTGCCGCAAATCGAAAATAACTTGAGGAGCCTGGGATCCGGTTGAAAAAGGGCGATCGAACCAGTACATCCTCTGGCCGACCACATCAAAAGCGGTGATACTAACGCACACATCAAGTGATTAATGGCTGCCCGCAAGGGTCAGCATTCACAAGCACTTAGCGTGCCGTCAACACGCCGTCAAATTTTAGAAAAGCTGGCCAGCTAGTAGATTTCTGTTATATGATAGCCGAAGTTTTAGGTTTGTTTCAGGCTAGAAGCGCTAAAAGCTAGCAAGTTCGGGAGGCGAACTCAATGTGGTTGAGAATATCGGGGCTATTCCTGATCTGTACCTTGGCAGCGTTTGCTCAGGGTGATCGCGGCACCATTACAGGGACTATTAGTGATCCAACCGGCGCAATTGTTCCTGGCGCTAACATTCAAGTCACGAANNTCTATAAAATAGGCACGTCCGCCACCGGCAACTACACAGTCGCGAATCTTCCCGTAGGCACGTACGTCCTTTCGGTGGAAGCGCCGGGCTTCAAGAAGTTCGAGCGGCCCAACCTGGTGGTGCAGGTAGCTGAAACGATCCGCGTTGACGCGACTCTCGAGGTAGGTGCTTCGACGGACACGATCACGGTCAGTACCGAAGCCCCAATGTTGAAAACCGAAAGCGGCGAAATCAGTCATCAGGTGGACTTCGAACAGGCTGACCTGTTGCCTCTGTTCACCACCAACGGCACGGGCGCCACCTCGATGGGCAATATCCGCGATCCGCTGAGCGTTCTGAACACGTTGCCAGGCGCGACGCAGACCACCGATACAATCCTTCGGGTCAACGGCCTGCCATCGAGTTCTCAGACCATCATGGTCGAAGGCATGGACGCCACCAACGGCATGTGGCGTCAGCAAAATCAGAACACCCAGCAGGGAGTCGACGCGATCCAGGAAGTTTCGGTACAGACCAGCAACTTCGCCGCTGAATACGGCGGAGCGGGCGGCGGTTATCTGAACTTCACCATGAAATCCGGCACCAACCAATATCATGGGACAGCATACGAGTACTTCGTAAATAGTGCGCTGAACGCCGGTCTGCCGTTCTCGGCCAACTGTAACCAGGAAAACAACTGCGCCACGAACCCCAACTCCGGCCATATCAAGAACGACATTAAGCGTAACGATTTTGGCTTCACGTTCGGCGGCCCAGTCCGGATTCCGAAGTTATACAACGGCAAAGACAAAACCTTCTTCTTCTTCAATTTCGAGCAGTTCCGGCAGACCACGATAACCAACAACGGGGTCGCGACGGCGCCTACTCCCGCCTACGAATCCGGGAATTTCGCTGCGGCCGAAGCCCCGTTTCTTGCGGGCATAAATTCGGACGGCGCCATTCCAAACCAGATCTTCGATCCGCAGAGCCGACACACTGTAAACGGTGTACCGGTTGAAAGCCCATTTCCGAACAACACGATTCCTATCAGCCGTTTGGATCCGGTGGCATTGTATTTGCAAACCTTCTTCCCCACCCCCAATATTTCGGGCGGAGGGCTTCTGAATAACTATGCCATCCCGGCCTATTCGAATTTCCTGCACACCACTATTCCGTCTATCAAGATCGACCAGTCGCTCAATTCAAAGATGAAGTTGTCCGGCTACTTCTCGTTGACGGAACAAAACTCACCCAATGCCAACGGCTTCTCCGCAAACCTTACTCCGGTGGCGCCAAACAGGGATCGCTCGTACACCTGGCGCGGCAATTTCGATGACACGATCAGTCCCACGTTGCTATTTCATTTTGGTGTCGGGTTGCTCTATTACGACCACCCCGAATATACGCCGCCTTCGGACTTTGATGCGCAGGCTGCCAAGGCGGCTGCATCCGGTTTCGGCGGCGCGCCGGGCGGCTATAACTTCACCGCATTTCCAGCGAATACCTACATGCCGTCGTTCGCCGCTCTGTCCAACACCTTTATAGGCGGTGGATTGGCTCTAGGAACCGGCTTTGGCGCTCCGGCTCCGGGGCCCGCTGGCTTCGCCGAATCCGACCTGAAGGACATTAAACCAACCGCTAACACCAGCATGACTTGGGTACACGGGAATCACACGTTCAAGGCCGGCGCCGACATGGTCCTGGAGGGCTTCCCGCAGCAGAGCAGCATTCGCGCCTACGGCGAATACGGATTCAGCGGTCAGCAGACCGAGAATCCGGCTGAATACGGGGTGGGAGGAATCGTTTTCCCGTCTGGATTCCCGTACGCCAGCTTCCTGTTGGGTCAGACAAGCTACGTCGAAACTTCCGCGATCAACGATTCGCGGTTAGGCAACCATACCTGGGGCGCTTTTATCCAGGATAGCTGGAAGGTGAGTCGCAGGCTGACACTCGAACTGGGTGTGCGGTGGGACTACGCTACGTTGTTGTCCGAGGAGTACGGCCGCATGTCGGATGCCTGCTTCACTTGTGTCAATCCCGCGCTGGCGTCCGCATACGACCCTGGCGGACGGGCGGGTGCTATCGTGTATGGCGCCACAAACAAGGGTCCTTTGAGCGACTCCTATAAGTTCGGCCTTGGACCCCACGTTGGCGTGGCCTACCAAATTACCCCGAAGACCGTGTTTCGCGCCGGTGGTTCAATCGCTTACTCCTCGGCGGCCGACAATGCCTTCCTGTCTTATAGCGTCGCGAACTTCTACACCGTCGGCTCGCCCGGGCAATTCCTCCCGGCCACTCAATTGGCGAATGGAAANNGAAATCCTCTCCCGGGAGTCAGGTTTCCCTCCTATGACCAATACCCGTTCGCCATCTCTTCTACCGGTTGCGGTCTGAACGGGAACATCGGGTGCGTTCCGCCCACTGAGCCGTTTATCACTGTCCCAAAGAGCTCGAGATTGCCGCGCGTCTTCCAGTGGAGCATCGGCTTCCAGCAGGAGATCATGCCCAACCTGGTTGTGGATGCGGCCTACGTTGGCAATCGGGGCGCATGGTTCACGGCCCCACTGCTGGATACCCAGTCGTTCAATGGCCTGACTCAGAACATTCTTTCGAATCTCAGCACTGAAGGCCCGGGTGGCAAGGGCGTCTATGGCACAACCTCAAATATGGCCTTTACGAATCCGGCCGATTACACCCTTCTCAACAGCCCGATCAACAGTCCGGCCGTGATCGCCAGGTTCCCCGCGTTGGCAGATCCCAGCAACGTCTATCCGGGTTTCCCGAGCAACTCAACCCTGGCCCAAGCCTTGCGGCCCTACCCGCAGTGGTACGGAGTTCCGTCGTTCCTGGGACCGCCCATGGGTGACACATGGTACGATTCGCTTCAGATTAAGGTCACCAAGCGCTACTCGCACGGCTTGACGGCCCAGGTCGCCTATACTTTCTCGAAGTCACTGACCAATGCGGCCAATGCCAACACTTCGTACCTGACGCCGAATGATCCTGTTTTGAACGATCCGTTCAATCTGCCGACGGACAAACAGCTTTCCGGCTTCGATCAGCCGCAGACTCTGGTGATATCGTTCAATTACATAACCCCGAAGGCGGAAGGCTTGTTCGGCGATAAGCCTATAGGCAAGGCTGCCAGCTGGGTGGCCCGCGACTGGAACATTGGTGGCGTTCTCAAGTATGCCAGCGGCCAACTGATCCAAAGTTCGCCGTCCAACATCACGTTGTGGAACACAATGGGCGTCGGAGGCACTCCGCTGAACGGCGTATCGAATTTCGGCGGGAACGAGCCTTTGGCGAACTATGTCCCCGGCCAGTCGTGCTTAGCGGTCGATCCAAACAGCCATTTCGATCCAACCAAAACGGTTGCTCTGAATGCGAATGCCTGGTCGCAGCAGACGACGGAAACGTTTGGCGACGCAGCGCCGTACTACACCAACTGCCGGTGGCAGCGCCAGCCGGCCGAGTCTCTCAGCTTGGGACGCACTTTCCACATCAAGGAGAAGATCCAGTTATTGATTCAGGCCCAGTTCTTCAATGTGTTCAATCGTGTGTTCTATCCCACGCCGTCCATTGCCGGGATTTTTAACACCAACAGCTCTTCGGCCCCCACATTCAGCAACCCGTTCCCAGGCTCCGCGGCTCCTACGGGCGCGTTGAACGGAGGCTTCGGTTTCGTCAACACTCTCAACGGAGGCACCTCTATGAACGGCATTGGGCCGAATCCTAGATCGGGCCAATTGGTGGCGCGCTTTACTTTCTGAGACAGCGAAACTCGCAATAAACAACAAGCCTCGTCGGGAAACCGGCGAGGCTTTTTTGCTGCGGTTAATCTAATAGAGGCATGACCGATCTTGCTGTCGGACAGTCAGTTCTGGTAACGGGCGCTGGCGGATATATAGGATCGGCTTTGGTCAAGGCGATTGCAGCCGCTGGTGCAAGCCGCGTCGTCTTGCTGGATTCGGGGGAACACAACCTCTTCCAGATCCGACAACAGATGGAATCGCCTTGCGAGCCTGTGCTGGGAAGCGTCAATGATGTTCACTTGCTCGACGACATCTTCACCCGCTTTCAGCCCGAGGTGGTCTATCACGCGGCGGCATTCAAGCATGTTCCGTTGTTGGAGCACAATCCGATCGCGGCTGTTCGCAACAATGCAATCGGCACGTATACGTTGGCGCAAGCGGCTCTGCGCCACGGAACGCCCAAACTGATTCTGATCTCAACCGATAAAGCCGTGAACCCGCACAGTGTCATGGGCGTTTCCAAGCGCCTGGCGGAGCTGGCTGTTGTCGCACTGAGCAGTCCCGCATGCCGGATGAATGCAATCCGCCTTGGTAACGTGATTGGGTCCACCGGCAGCGTGGTTCCGATTTTCCTGAGGCAGATCGCCGAGCGCAGGCCCGTAACGGTCACGCACCCGGACGCCACTCGATGGTTTATGTCTTTGACCCAGGCCGTAGATGCGATCCTGGCTAGCGGGATGGCTGAGTTGGAAGGAAAAATTCTCGTGCCGGAACTCGGGGCGCCGACTCGAATTACCGATCTGGCAAAGCTCCTGATCGGTAAAGTAGAAGTTCCAATTGTCTTTACTGGGTGCCGTGCAGGAGATAAGCTCACGGAAGAGCTGGTGTCTAAATCTGAAGCTATTGAGGGAACAATCGGCCCGCTTCAAGTGATCAGGACGTGCCGGCTTCAACCATCGGAAGTCGACCAGATCATGAATCGTCTTTGCGATTGCATCCACTCCAACGATGTCCAAGCGCTTGTCCGAACGCTGTGCTCCGTGGTCCCCGAATATGTACCGAGCCATCTTTTGCGATGAAACGCCTGCTATGAAACGAAAGATCGCGGCCGTCACCACGTCTCGAGCAGATTTCACCGCGCTGTATTGGCCGTTACGTGACCTGGCGTCACATCCCGACGTGGATCTGAAAATCATTGCTCTGGGGCCGCATTTGTCTCCGGAATTCGGATCGACAATCCAGGAGATCGAGAAAGCCGGACTCCGCGTCGATGCGCGAATCGAGTGCCTGTTGAGTTCGGATACGGATGTAGGCATGGCCAAGACGATCGGTTTGGCGACGTTGAGCCTTGCGGATTGCCTCGGCGAGATGCGCCCCGATCTGCTGCTAGTGACCGCGGATCGCTACGAAATGCTCGCCCCCGCTTCGGTTGCTTTGGCGCTGCGGATTCCGGTAGCGCATATTGAAGGAGGCGAGATTAGTGAAGGCGCGATAGATGACGCGGTGCGCAACGCTCTTACAAAGATGAGCCATGTCCATTTCACATCCACGGAACTGGCGCGGGCACGCGTAATCGCTATGGGCGAGGAAGAGTGGCGCGTGCACCGCACCGGGGCGCCATCGTTGGATCATCTGCGGCGCAGCCCGCTACTGAGCCGTGAACAACTGGAGCAGCGTCTTGCCATCGACCTCAGCCGGCCGACAGCGATTGTCACGTACCATCCGACGACGATCGCTCGGGACACTACCAGGGAGGCGGATGCGCTTTTCGACGCACTCAAGGCCGTGCCTGGGCAGCTTCTGTTTTGCTATCCAAATGCCGATGCGGGCGGCCGCGAACTGATCGGGCGAATTGAGTCGTTTCTGCGCGACAGCGACGGCAGGGTATTCATCAACCTGGAACCAGTGGTCTATTGGAGCCTATTGCAGCAGGTCGAATTCTTGCTCGGAAATTCCAGCAGCGGGATCATTGAGGCTGCCTCATTCGCTTTGCCGGCGATCAATGTGGGAATCCGCCAGCAGGGTCGTGAGCATGGCCGAAACGTGCTCGACGCGGGACCGGACGCACCCTCCATTCTGGATCGCGTTCAGACCGCAAGAAGCGAGAAATTCCGGCAGTCGCTCCAAGGCATGTCGAACCCTTACGGGGATGGATGCGCTTCTCAACGAATCGTCAGTGTACTGACGTCCTTACCGCTGGGCGAGGAATTATTGATCAAGCGCGCGCGGGCCATCGGATGAGAATCCCGCTCTCGGCTCCCGACATCACCGAGTCCGATATTGAGGCAGTTGTGAGCGTGTTGCGAACACCGCGACTTAGTATCGGCCCCAAGATGGAGGAATTTGAGAGATCGATCGCGGATCTTGCGGGCGTTCCTCACGGAATCGCTGTCAGTTCGGGAACCGCAGGCCTGCATCTATGCCTGCGCGCGCTGGGCGTTGGCGAAGGCGACGAAGTTATTTTGCCGTCTTTTACATTTATTGCGGCTGGAAATTCGGTTCTTTATGAGCGCGCAAAGCCCGTATTTGTGGACATTGAGCCACGCACGCTCAATATCGATCCTGAAAAACTGGAGCGGAGCATTACCCCGAAGACGCGCGCCATTATCGTCGTCCACACGTTCGGACATCCTGCTGATCTTGATCCCATCATGGACATTGCGCTGAAGCACGGTTTGCCCGTGATTGAGGACGCCTGCGAGGCCATCGGAGCCCGCTATCAGGGGCGGCCCGTCGGCGGGATCGGAGATTTCGGAGTGTTTGGATTCTATCCCAATAAGCCCATCACGACTGGCGAGGGCGGCATGGTTGTCACTCGAAACCGTCAAATGGCGGACACAATCCGCGCGCTCCGCAATCAAGGCAGGATGGAGTCCGATGGCTGGCTGGACCATCGCCTCCTCGGATACAACTACCGGCTTTCCGAATTGAACAGCGCGCTCGGTCTAGAGCAGGCTAAACGGATCGACTGCATTCTCGATTGCCGCGAAGCACTGGCGATACAATATTCGGACGAACTGCAGGCCATCCCTGAAGTGACAACACTGGCGTCCGGTTATAAG
>PKZC01000204.1:0-3207 GCA_003132905.1 Bryobacterales bacterium
TAACTGTACGATGTACTAGTTTAATTCCAGAGGAGATGGGGAATCGTGATTTTTCAGAACAGGCTCACAAGAGGCGCGATGGCGTTTGTAGCATTCGGCGTCGCTGCGTTTGCGGCGGACACCTCGGGCAAGATCCTGGGAACGGTGAAAGACCCTGCGGGAAACGTCATTCCCCACGCTGCAGCGACTTTGACGAATAGAGCGACGGGTGTGAAACAAACCACTCAGGCTGATGATGCAGGAGCATTTGTGTTCCCGGTTGTACCTGTTGGCGTATACGGACTGATGATCAGCGTTGAGAACTTCCGGCCATACAAGACATCGGATATCGCCGCTGGTCAAAATGCGGAACTCAGCGATGGAATCGAGATTCGGAATCATACCGGCTTGTTGCCCGATGGCCTCATCGTCCACTCCGCTAAACGATTTCTCGCCGCGTTTCGGTCTTGCGTATTCACCGGGCTGGTCGAACGGATTGTTGGCGAAGTTGACGGGCCGACCCGGAAAAATCGAGGAACTCACAGTCGNNATGGCCTGACGTACCTCAGCCCCGAGCCTCCGCAATTCGCGCAGCCGTTCGTCGGCGCGCTAACCGGCACCCAGTATCCGCAGCAGTTTCCGGTGAACGTTCCGCCCTACAACGTGTCGGCTTCGAATCCGTTTGCTGTCAATTGGAGCCAGTACGAACCGATTGACGGCGCGATCAGCTACTTTTATAAGAACCGCACCCCTTACGCGATGACCGGGAACTTCACCATCGAACGCCAGATCGGTTCCAGCTATCTCGGCACGGCAAGCTACGTCGGCATACTTGGCCGGCATCTGCTTACGTCCGTAGCGGCGAACCCCGGCGACCCGTCCCTGTGCCTGAGCCTCAGCCAACCTCAAGACGTCGCTCCCGGCACTCCAACCTGCGGTCCCTTCGGTGAGAATGGCGTTTACAGCCGGGCGAACGGAACCGTGCTCTACGGCACACGCGCTCCGTACAGCAATGCCATCGGTAGTGACGGATACTTTGCCGCCATGGGCAACTCAAACTACAATGCTCTCCAGCTCACGTTGAAGCGGACCAAGGGGCCCCTCACCCTGCTTGCCAGCTACAGCTTCAGCAAGTCTCTGAACTGGTCGTCCAATTTGCAGGAGCAAGTCAACCCCTACAACTACCGTCAGGAATACGGGCTCTCCGCCTTCGACATCGGGCAAAACGTCGTCTTCAGCTACAACTATGAGCTTCCGCTGGAGAAACTGTTCCATGCCACGAACCGATTGGCGCAAGGATGGGCCGTATCGGGCATCACACGGTTTGCCACGGGCCTGCCCGTCACGTTCGCCAGCCTCGGAGACAATGCCCTGATGGGCGTTGGGAACAACGGCGTCAACGGAATCGGTATCGACCTTCCGGATGTTGTTGCCGGTAATCTGGAGATCAACCACGACCCGCGCAAGGGCCAGCCGTACTTCGATACGTCGCTCTTCAGCCCCAATGCGCTTGGCACACAAGGCAACGCGTCGCGGCGACCGTTCTTTGGGCCAGGCATGGACAACTGGGATATCGCGCTGCACAAGACCACAAAGTTCGCTGAGGCAAGGACCCTGGACGGATATGTGACCCAGGCAGCGGCTCCCCGCATCGCCCAGGCCGCCGCGAAGTTTATGTTTTGAGATTGTCCAACACAGACAAGGAGCGACAAGCAATGATGAGAACACATTACGTACAAGAACTCGAATCGGTTCAGGAGAATTTGGTCCGAATGGGCGAAACCACACTGGCTCTTTCGGCTGAGGCATTGAGCGCCATGGCCGATCCACGGCCTGGTCCTGCAGCGAGGGCCAGTGAGCTTGAGGCCCAAACCGATCACCAGCATCGGCTCATCCACGACCAGTGTCTGAACCTGATTACGCTGCAGGCGCCGGTTGCGCGCGATGCACGGCTGGTTACCGGCGTTCTCGACGCGATCGTCGATTTGGAACTGATCGGAGATTATGCGTACGAGATAGTAACGCTCTGCTCCGAGATGCAGGGCCGGCCACCGTCTCAGATCCTGGGACAAATGTCGGCGGTTGGAGCAAAGATCCAGGAGTGTTTGACAGCAGCAATTGACGGCTGGCGTACCTTGGATCTCACTCGGGCCGTTTCGATACGGGCTCAGGAAACGCCAATCCGCGCCGAATGCCGAGCCCTATATCAAAAGCTTTCTCAACTCACTTCGGAGCCGGGAGATGCGACCATCTATGTGGATCTCATGCTCGTTTGCCGGCATCTGGAACGCATTTTACGGCACGCAGCTTGCGTCGCGGATCAGGCCGCCGAGGCGGCTCCAGCGGCGCAAGCGGGATAATCGCGAAAGCTTCCACCATGAGCATTCTCGACTTCGTTCTCCGGCTGCGTGCGGCGCTCCTCATGGGAGCTGTTGTCGGCTTGAGCGGCCGTCTGTACCTGTGTCGCAAGAAGATCAACTTAGCACCTGTCTTGGCCGGACAAGCCGTCGGCATCAAGGAAGTCGACGACGGCATCTGGCTCGTCAGCTTTATCGATTACGATCTCGGTTATATCGGAAACTCTGCAGCCCCTCGACAATCCCTTTGGGCCAAAAGTGTTACCTAGGTCTTAGGTACATTCTGTTACCCATGGCTCCCGGGCCGGACAATAAATGGCTTGGTTGCGGGGGATGGATTTGAGCCACCGACCTTTGGGTTATGAGTTCGCTAGGCGTTGGTAACCAACAGAAACCAAAGGCACGAGTGGCGCTCAAAAGCCTTTTGGAGCCCTAGGTAGCGGTTATTATGGTCCTACAATGGTCCTCAAAACAATCAACTATTTTCCCCAAAGATGTCCCCGAAGGTCAGGGGTCGCGAGCAACCCGGGATCATCTACACCAGCGCCCGGACCATTCATAAGACCATTCTTAGAACTTCAGACGAAGACAGACCTTTGGGTTGGTTTTGGGGAATGGAGCGGAGGTCGAGATTTCAATTGGCCGCGCCGTCAGTCTCTTCGATACTGGCCGAGGGCTTGCCATAGTCGGCGCTCGATAACACGCTCGGAGGCGTTGAGCCGGAGCACCCTGGCAGTCACTTCACCCACTGGCGTCATTGGTTGGATGACGGGTCCGTTCAGTTTGAAGTGCTCGTCCCATATGTCACGCCGCGGATCGAAAAATCGGACCGCGTGACCAGCACGATCGACGGATGCGATATCAGAGCCTT
>PKZC01000204.1:3263-3428 GCA_003132905.1 Bryobacterales bacterium
TCTCCTCCACGGAGAGGCTGCCGTCTTTCTCTCGTGCAATCAATTCGGCGATCCGGCGCTGAGCTTCCGGAGACGGGCGATAGTCGGCAACTGCTTGAGGCGTGGTACCGCTAGCGATGAAATCGATGATTTCAAGGTACGACGGAATAGCGGCGTTGCTCACAA
>PKZC01000275.1 GCA_003132905.1 Bryobacterales bacterium
TTGTCTTCGCGCAATTCGGCGAGCATGTCGAGCGGATCGACGTACTCTGCGTCGTTATCGCTGAGGCGCTGCAGTCGGCCAATATGCCCGATGGAGTGAATGGTAACGCCGCCGATCTTGCGCACGCGTTCGGCGATGTCATCGGTCATCGCGAAAATTTGGTCGCCATGCTCATCGAGCAAGAGATGGTAGTCCCGAAAGTGCGGTCCGCTCATGTGCCAATGAAAGTTCTTGGTCTTCACATAAAGCGCAAAGACATCGGCCAGCAGCGCGTTGAGAGCGCCAGTAATGTTCTTGACGGCTTCGGAGCCGAGGTCACTGGGTGTCCCATTCGCAGCCTGGCGCCGCGCCGTAAGTTTGTCTTGAGTAGTTGGCATTTTAGAGCTCCTTTCCTGCCAATCTCAGACCGAGGGCCGCTGCCAGCGACAACAGACCGGCTAAACCGATCATCGGAAGTGAGCTACCTGTTTTGGGCAATTCGGCGGGCAGTTGGGGTTGATCGGATGGCGACGCCTGTGCAAACACTTCCCCAATTTCAAGTTCCTCTTCGGTCGGCATCTGGGCTTTCAGACGAGCCTGGCGCATCGCCACTACCTGGGGCGTTTTCACGCTTGCAGCGGGTTCGGTAGTGTTCGCGGCAAACTCGGCGGGCATGGATGGCACGGGAGTGTTATTAGCCTTCGCCAATGCTACTGCCTTCGGCTTCGGATACACAAATTGATGCCCGTAGTTGTCGCCGGGATAGAACCACGCTCTCACAGCCTCCGGAGAGCCGGCTGGGGTTTCGTCGAACGTGATGATCGGTTTTCCCGCAGGTTGTAGGCGCGCGTCCGGGATGGCAAGGAAGGTCCCGTACAGATGTTTTTCGTTCTTGCTGAACACCTGAATAATGTTTCGGTTGGACGTAGAATCCGCCAGCTTGAATACATAGGTTCCAGCTGACAGAACCTGACCCGGGATCTCAACCGGGCCGCTGAAAGTGAAGATGGTTCTCTGATTCCACTCGTCGGCCATGGCGCGTGGGGCCATCCCACCCAGAAATGCAAGGCCGGCCAACAGAATGGCTTTCATTCGTGTCGCGTTCATCTGTATTTTCTCCTTTAACTAGACACCACCTGGTTGTTTGTTGAATCGTGCTCATCAGCTCGAACCGTGGCGACTCTCTTACGAAAATAGGGAGGCAATAAACTGGCCATCGCGTGGCCCCTGCGAATTCAGACAGATGACGCCAGATGTGGATCCGCCGCGACTCGAAGTGGACATCGATGTCGGCCCGGAGTCACGTTGAGCGGCACTGCGCCGGTGGAAGGAAGAGCAATGATTGAGGTGCTAAATTGCCTCTTTTTGTTGTCGGCGGCGGCCCAACCTCTTTTGTAATCAGCGGGCATTGTGATGGCACCCGTCGCCGTGTTGGCGCCGAGATCCTTTTCATGGACGACATCCTTCTCTGTGACGATAAAGGTCTTCACGCGTTGCTGATTTTCCAGAGTCGAAACGTCGCGCCGATATCATAGCTGGTTTTGAAATTCCAGAGCGAGCGTTGAGTATCGGTATAGAGGGTGACGTTTGAGTTGACGGAGGTTTCTTGACGAAGAAAATCGACCCAGTCCTGGATGATTGATATTCTCGCTTTCTGCGCTCCGAAAGTTGCAAGCATTGCGCTGCGCTTTTGAACCACAAAACAGGGCTTTGCTGGTGATATTTCGATGGCTTAATGGCTCAGCGCCCAAACGTATGCGGCAACGGCTGCTAGTTGGTCGGACGTGAGCTCCGCTCCACCCAGGGGCGGCATCGGACTGCGATATTCCTTCGGGTTGGGCACGCCTTCTCTGATCGTTTTCAAAATTCCAGCATAACTGCCATCACTCCACAGCCACTTCGCGGAAGTGAGATTAGGACCCAAAGGGGAACCTGCAGCGTTCGCGCCATGACAACCTGTACAGGAAGCTCCGCCTACTTGACCGTGGTAGATGCGACCGCCCAGGGCAACCATCGCCGGTGTGGCTCCTTTGGGAACGGGAAGCTTGCCGGTTGCAGCCGCACCTGCGTTTGGATGCGTTCCCTCTGGCGGTTGTGCGGTGGCTTCCACTGCTTCCCGCACAGGAGCCGACGCACTCGGGCATGGAGTTGTCGCCGAGGTGCCGGCAGCAACACCACCGTTATACACAACCCGATAGATCCGGCCACGTATGTCGTCGGAAATATAGAGTGCCCCGTCCGGGCCCACTGCAAGACCGGAGGGACGATGTGCGGCGCCAGCCGGACTCTCGTCCGGTCCCGCGAAACCGTCGGCGAAAACCTCGCAATTAACCGACGCATGATCGCTCTGGAGCGGCTGAAAAGCTACGTTATAGCCGCCTTGCGCGTACGGCGCGCGATCCCAGGAGCCATGAAAGGCGATGAAGACTCCGTTACGATAGCGGGCTGGAAATTGATTCTGGTCGTAGCGCACCATCGCGTTGGGCGCCCAATGAGCAGGAAGGGGGGCAACCGGAGCAATCTTGTTCGCGCAAACACCCGCCTGTTTGCCGCCATCGCCGCCGTATTCGGGCGCAAGAACAAGCTTTTGCTGCACACCGTCGTAATAGCACTCGGGCCAACCGTAATCGCCGCCAGGTTTCAAAAGCAGCAGCTCTTCAGCGGGTAAACTAGCTTCTTCGGAAGCCCTATAGAGCTTGGGCCAATTCGCGTGCAGTTGGTCTCGTCCCTGTTGAGTCACAAATAGTCTGCCGACGGAATCGAAGGTAAAGCCTTCCGCATTGCGGATTCCCGTGGCGTACCGTGCCGCCGGAGAAAACTTCTGGTTTGTTTTATTCGCGTCATAACGCCAAACCCCGCCACGCGTTTCGAGTTCAGTGCACGGATTTACACCGGGCGATTCCGGTTGCCGATTTTGCGACTGGCAGGCGTTTGTGGCGGTGGCAACATCGACATACATAGATCCTTTGTCGTCGATGATGAACGGATGCATGGGATGATCGCCGCCCAGAGGCAAACCGGAGAGAACGGTTTCCGGAGCGCCTGGCGGAACAAGGGAGCCCGCAGCGAGCGCATATCTCACGATTCGATCGTTGATTTCCGCGTAAATCCAGCCATGATACAAGCCGATTCCCGTTCCACCAGCGCC
Organism: Bryobacterales bacterium; assembly: GCA_003132905.1. The sequence continues at coordinate 3,128 of PKZC01000275.1, forward strand.
GCCGCTCTGGGCGGTCTCACCGAAGCGCTCGATGACGTCAGCCTTTCCCGCACCGTTCTTGTCTTGTAGGACTACTAAAAATCCGCCTGGATGCGGAACGTCACGGCCATAATACGTACCCGACCAGGTGTTAACGTAAACTAACCCGCTTGGCGACACTACGAGGTGCCGCGCGTGACCGATACCATCAGCAAACACGGTGGCACAAAAGCCAATGGGTAGTGTTAGGCCGGTGTCGTCGTTCGGACACGACGGGCTTTTCGTTTGTTTTGCTGAATCCGATTGGCTCTGAGCCGGGGCCATCGAGCTGAGCAGGACGAACCCGGCAACGCAACGTAGCAGAGCTCGATCTATGTGAAGCAGGCGCATTTGAACCTCCTGAAATCGAGTACGAAGAATCCTGCGAGCCAAAACTTCCTCATCCTCGGGAGCACTCGACCGGTCCTATCCGGGTGCAGCGTTCATCCTATTTCCTGAATGCACGTCACGTTCCTCCGGGACAACGATAGGGCGCAAATCGCATATCTCTTTATCGGTTCGCACCTTAGCTTCATAAGATTGTTCGGTAATGGAGGCGATGGCGGAGCGACTCCATGTCGAAACCAAGACAGCTGGGTGACCGGCCGTGCCCTCTCGTTCTGGAGCGGTGTGTGATCATGCCTCGTCGATCGGCAGCACGGTCTTGATCGTCTCAATTAAGCTTCCCAGGCAAACCAGGCATCTAAGCGTCGAGAGCGGAGCTCCGCGGCGAAGGTAAGTCTACGCCAGCGCGCGGCACGACCAAGATGCCGTTGGTGAAACTAATGCTCAGCCGGACCATCGGCTGCCGCGGAGGTCCTTCCAACGTCCGTCCTCTGCGTAGTTTTCAGGGTGTAGCACTCGTGGACGCGGGTCTTCCGCGGTGTCGAGTTGAAGGACCATCCACTTCGGATNNCGAGTTGAAGGACCATCCACTTGGGGTAGGGAATACCTGGGTCCGAGACCTCGTCGAGCAGCCGCACATCCTCACTCGAGAGCCGCAGCTCAACGGCGCGGATGTTGTCTTCCAACTGCTCAGGTTTTCGGGCAGCGACNNCAGCACCCACGCGAGCGCGACCCGGGCAGCGCTCGCCTCGTGCCGTTTGGCGACTTCCTTCAATACATCCACGATTTTGTAACCGTTTTCCTTATCGAAAGGCACGAATTGACCGGCCTCCGCGTAGCGTGTCCCATCGGGTGCCGGATTGTTGCGGCTGTACTTGCCGCTGAGGAATCC
>PKZC01000306.1 GCA_003132905.1 Bryobacterales bacterium
GGTTCTAACACGGGCTGTTAAGGACGCCAGGGTCCAGCCATGGCGAGATAAGAAGCGCCGGAACTCTGACGCCGAGTATGTTGAAGGCGAAAGTTTTCGTATTCTCATCGGGAGCCACTGTTTCCGGTGGTTCAACGTGGTCATAGAAACCACCATGCTCATCATAGAGAAGCACGAAGAGGGTTGATCTCCACAGGTCCTCATTTCCACGCAGCGCATTGTACACCTGCGCAATCAGAGCTTCGCCGTGTCGCACATCAGTCGGAGGGTGTTGGTCGTTTTGCTTTGCGCCGAAGTAGTACGGCTCAATGAAGGAGTATTGGGGGAACTCGGCTTCCGGTCCAGCGGCATCTTCGAAGAACCTTTCTAGATGTCGATAACCACTGGGGTGCAGCCATTGATGCATCAGTAGTAGAGATTGCGGAAAGTCACCGAAATAGATCTTCCAACTGATTTCTTTCTCGTTCAGGCGGTCGTATATGGTCGTTTGATCGTAGCAGTGGACGCCAGGGTGGAAAAATCCGCTCGGCATATCTACGTGCCCAAGGGAAGTTCCGGTGTGGACGAAGAAGCGATTGGGCCACGTCGGGCCGGGTAGTGAAGAAAACCAGTGATCGCACACCAAGAAGTTCTCAGCGAGTGTGTGCAGCGCAGGCAACTCGCCTTTCTCGAAGTAAGCCATGATCTGATATCTCTCAGACTGGGGCGCAGCGGGACAATGCTGCGCTTCATCGGCGACAAACCCAGAGCATCCGTCGTGAATCTGGCGCAGAACGTCGTCGAGTTCGTGCCCGGGATCTTGCGCCACGGTGAAGTCGGCATCGGGAAGCTGCCCAAACGTATGGGTCTCATCAGGATAGTCAGGATTCGTTCGAGGCGCTGCGTTCGGATCAACGCCTTCGAGGTCGGGATAGACTTCCTTCATGCACCCAAGCATCCGATCAAAGGAGTTGTTCTCCAGCATCAAGACGACTGCGTGGCGGATTGGATCGTTCATGTGTGTAATCCTAGACGATCACGAGTAACGTTGTGTTACGATTCGCTGTCAGCCCAAACCCAAGCTTTAGATAGTTGGCTACGGACTGAGTCAGCCTGTACCAGCGGAAACTTCCATAAGAGCCATTCCAATGACCACTGACTGACACGATTCATGAGGTCAGTCGCTTAACCTGAAAACAGATGAACCCTCGACCACCTCTTCATCTTGAAGGTGCTGCCGTCCTCGGCTTCAGCTTGTTCGCCTATCACTGGAACCACGGCAGTTGGCTTCTGTTCGCACTGCTGTTCTTGCTACCGGATGTTTCGATGGTCGGCTATCTCGCCAATGCTCGTGCCGGTGCAGCCATCTACAATGCGATTCACACGTGTGTCGGCCCATTGCTGTTGGCTGGCTATTCGGTTGGGACGGCGCACCACACGACTTTGCTGCTGGTCTCTGATCTGGGTGGCGCATATCGGCTTCGACCGACTGCTTGGGTTCGGCCTGAAGTATCCGACACTTTTCAAGGACACACATCTGGACCCAGAGCATCACGTCGTCCGATGACAAACATTTTACTTTTCGTGGTTGTTGCTGCTGTTCTCGTGGTCGGGTTCTTCTTCTACCGATCTCACTTCTCTGGAAATCGCTTGCTTGTTGATACGCACGCTGCCCAAGAAATCGAAAAGGCGAAGCGGCGTTGATTTGCCGATACCACAGTGTTTTTCGATTAGGGTACCCGTTCCCTTACCGGGAATTGTGGAGCAACAGCGTATTGTTGACTACATTGAAGAGTTTACTTCCAAGATCAACGTACTGCGGGACCACCAGAAGAGGCGTTCGGAAGAAGTAAGCGCATTGCGCCCATCTATTTTGAACGTTGCCTTCTGCGGCCAACTCTGAGCTAGGCCGGAAGGAAGCACTGTCGTACCAAGTCTTTGATCTTGCATCCTTAGTAGGCTCGTCGGCATCGACATGACCTGACCAAGTACCGACGAGACGGCTCGAAGCTCTCGTTGTGGAATGAATGGAAGGGCCTTCAGAAGGAACGGAACATCCTAAAGTCTGTCAGAACTTGTCGCCTTGGAACTTCTTCGTGTGCTGTATCCAAAGGTGCTTGAAAAGCTCGGGCTGAAGGTTAAATGGGTACTTGTTGATAGAAGGGTAGGGAATGTCTAGCGGTGCGCCCATTTTCTCGTTGACATCGCAGAAGCAATGCGAGAGGAACAACGTCAATCTCCGCATCTGGCAATGCTCGTTGTTTACCGGAACACGTTGTAGGCGTGAAATTCTAAATTGTCCTGCGAAGGCTTCGCCCACAATTCGTTGGGTTGTCGTAACATCTGACCTTCGAGCTTGTAGTAGTCTTTGCCATTCTCAAATTCTTCCTTGATCCGCTTGCTGACCACGATCTGACGATCCTTCGGGTCTACGGTCAAGTATCCCTCATCGAAGAGCCTGTGAAGGTCGCTCCGCAACAGAAGCCCATTCGATACCTCGTGTCGCTTCGCCAGCGAGTAAGGTTTGATGTGGGCTGCTTCGAGAACGGGCAGCGTCCGCTCTCCGGTGATCGCACATTTCCGGGCATAGGCTTCCGTCACCATGACCCGGAACAGCCCTTGACCGAGCCGGGGAGGAACTATCTGCGGTTTACCGAATCCGTTTGACTCGATAGCGGCGACAGTAGCCGTGCCCTGCTCCAGCAGTGTGGCAGGGCTTCGCTTCAATCGTTCGCAGACGGCATCCCAAAGTCGTCTTCCCGCCGCTTCTTCGGAATCGAAACCCATGCCTTGTTGATTGCTCAAGCTGAATTCTGGTGGCCGTGAAATCCATTCGGACTTCGGCCAAAAGAACGGCTCCGCAAGCATGATGCAGCCCACGGTTGGATTGTCAGCGATTTGCATTTCGACCTTTCGAATGCGTGCGATCCGAGATCGAAATTCAGGCAGGGATGTTACACCATTGGCCGCTCCGAATGTTTCCCAGGCCATATTGATCGGCATCTGAAGGAAACGAGCGAAGAACCCACCACCCGCAATAGCGTCGTTCGGAGATTTCAACTTAAAGAGAAGCAGTTCGCCGGGTTGAAGCACCTTGAATGCCGCTTCTGAGGGGCGCCAAAAGTTCACTTCTTCGACGATGGATTTCGAGGCGTGAAGGGAGAACCAGTCATTGTCGGTCACGGCGACGAAGAGGCGCATCAGCTTAGATCAACAGTTTACAAGGCCCGAGACCAGTGTCTTAAGTTCAGTCGTTCTGTTGCGCCAAAAGAATGGCATTCGCCATCATCCGCTTCATCTCTTCAGCGCCGACGAGAGCCTTGAGGAACATGCAAAATTGGATCGTGCGCAATCTGAGAAGTTGCATTACCTTCTCAGCGTCCTCTGGCTTGAGGGTCTTCCGGTCCACTGTGACGTTCCAATCCTCGAAGTCTGCGAATCCCCATTTCAACGCCGACGCCACCCTCCAGACGTATCGTTTTTCAAGAGGAAGTTCGGAAATTTCACGCAGGGAGGGGCCAACGTCTCTTTCAAGCATGGCCGCTTCGATGTAGCGAAGGTATGGCTGCATTTCTGGAGTGCTCATCAACTCTTCGGCCCCGTCTTCCATTTTGAGGCTTTCGACTGGGACTACTTTGAATTTCTCATCGCTCATGGTTCGCCGCCTCCATCGTGTAACGCTCAGTGTAGCGAACCATCCCGGCGATAAAATGGCGGACGATGGCAGAATTCCTAGAGCGGCGGCGCACGCCTGAAAACTACTGGAGAGCGGAAGGCGGCGAAAGTCCGGGCGAGGGAGTTGCCGATTCTGCCGAGATAACGGGACAGCTACCGTTTATCCAGATCATTCCCTCATGCGGCAAGGATGGCGTCCACCGAGGCGGGCGGAGTTGATGCTTGTCGGATCGGCAGTGGCGAGAAAGGACTAGAGNNGACTAGAGGCTCATGTCGGCCAAAGAGAATCCAGACGATTTCCTAGCCGAGATCCAAAAGCACATGGAAGAGGAACAGCGGAAGGAACGGCCCGATTACCGCAACACCGTATACTGCGACCAGCATCTTGGTGTGAAGATGCGTCTGGCAACCTCGTGGGGTTCTCACGAGTACAGTGACGCCTCGGCGGATGTCAACCCCAACTCTCTGTGGTACTGCCCCAAGTCGGATTGTGATCGTCACTACGAACCCACGATGTTCGGCTACCACGTTAACGAGCCGGGACGCCGACTACAGACGCACGGACCGAAGCAGCCTCGTGGCAATCATCCAGGAGTTCCGTTCATGTACATCGGCAAAGACTGTGAAGGCCGAAGGTACAGATGTCCATATTACAAATGTGACGAAGAAGGACCTGTTGTCGCTGTCTCGGTAGTGGATGAGGAAGTCCAAGTTCCGACAAATCCGCTGGATGATTTAAGAGGCGATGAGAGAAAGCGCACTTTAGAAATGTTGGTATTTCTATCGTTCGCTTCTGCGTCTGGTTTACCGATTGACGAAGGATCACCTGAGAACGGTGCCCCATGCTATCCAGACATCGCTTGCACGATTTCGGGCCAGCCATATTGGTTTGAGCTTGGACAGATCATCAACGAGGAAGTAGCCGAGAAGCTGAATCCTAAGCGGCGCAAACAGGAAGGCGGGTTTTCCTACGATCAGGAGAAGCCGTTTGTCGAACGTGTCAACGACAAGGCCACGAAGAGGTATAAGACAGAAGGTGCGCCTGTTGATTTGGTCCTACACTTCGACCTTCGGTTAGGAAGTGCGGCCACTGTAAAGCGCCTGATTGAGAAGCACGCAACGCTGCTGGATTCGCTTACGACCGTAGGACCGTTCAAGCGAGTTTGGATTTTTGACAATTACACCAAAGAGCTTGTGTGGCACTCCGGGTCATGACTGCGGCAAGGCTCTCGGTCCATCCTGCACGGCGAGAGCACCGAAAGCCTTCGTGTGGGCTGGCGCTCTTGCCGAGTATGCCGTGGTTCCTAATCTTCACCGCAGCCCGGAACAAGAATCAAGCCACGTCTCGATATCGCCACGCTTGTACCGAATTAACCTGCCGATCTTCAGGAACTTCGGCCCCTTGCGAAAAGTTCGCCACCGTCGCACACTCGCAACGCTCATGTTGAGATAGTCCGCAACCTGCCGCTCATTCAACACTTCCCGCTCGGGTTGTTTGGTGGTGAACCGGGCTTTTTGCTTCGTGCTAACTTGGTTTGAACATGCAGTCCCAAGATATTCTCCACAAGGGCAAAACCTACAGAATCATCAGCGAGGGTTTGACGATAATTCATCCTGATGAAGTGATTGTTGCAATTTTTGATGTGTCGACACCCGGTAGCGCTAAAGAGGTTCAGAGGTTCACTGGGCGTGCTGAGAAAGAACTTTACGGGCTATTGAATCAAGCCAGGAAGTATGTGGATAGTCTATAGGTTGGTCGCCGGTCGAGAATTCGAGCAGCCCACGGCCCGTCATCACTCTGGCCGCTCTCCAGTCCTACGTGCGAGCATTTCAGTTCGTGAGCATCCAACATGTGATTGCAGTTTGCAGCAAACTCGCCATAGCGGGGCGTGCCCCGACCAAGAGCTACAGGCTTACATAGTACGAAAACTAGGGAATCTTGCGCTGACAGAAGACGGCGCTGTAAAGCCTTCTGCCTGTACGCTACTTTGGATTTACAGTGCAGATCAAGCGCCCAAAGAATACGTGAAGACGCTGACGACGCTCTTCACGGCGCAAGCTGCCGTTGCACAGCAAAGCCTGATGGCAACGTGCATTGCCAGTAGGTCGATTGACGCAATAAGGATCGTGTGCAGCGTTACCGTCTATGTCTCACCGGCCACCGCATCCGAGAGAGTTTTCCGTTCACCGCTTTCATGTCGAACTCATCGACGAAGTGACCGCCAGCCCAACCCACAAGATGCTCGTACTCTTCGTGCGTCGGATCGAAGATGACTTCCAGGAATTCCTTGTAGCCTGAAACCCCGCCCACGTCTTCCGGTGGGCAGCGTCGTTCGCCGCCCAAGCACGATGGAACTTTCACTACGTCGCTGAGTGGGATGATTTTCTCCAGGAGGACTTCGTGCTGCCAGTGGTCCGCCGAAGTCGTAGACGTAAATCATGGAGTCGCCTTCGGACTTCAGCACTTCGGCAAGCGTCACATCGCCGTCGTCCGCTACGTCGAGTTCTTCGTCTTCGTACAACTGAACGATGCCCCATCTCTTGCCGTCCCTCTCGAATTCATGAAGGTGGTTGTCCTTCCAGCCCATCACGACCTGGAGGGCACTGTGAAGGCAACACAGCTTGATCGAACTGGGAACCTGGATTACCCGCCAGATCGGTGGCTCGATTCCAATCAGAGTGATCTTGAGGCGGTAGACAGGCGGCGGTGCTTTCTTCGGCGGCATTGCAACAGGGGAAATCAGCGATGTGCCGGAAGCACTCTGATCGATATGTCCAGAGCCTTGAAATTCTCACCAGACCACCCTACAGTGTAAATCCCCGGCTTCCTGAAGTACTGTTCAAGCAGATATGTGAACTCCAAGAGTTGTCCCGGAGGCAACGCATAGAACAGCGGAGAGCGCAGCCCGTCGCTGATGACGTTAGACCAGTCCTTTGGCTCCACGCCGTTAATTAGCAGATGGGACGATTCGACTTTTGGATTGATCGGAGAACTTCCATCGTTGACCACGTAGAAATAGAGTTGAAGTGCCTCAGTGTGACCCTCAACGAAAACTGAGGGCTGAACCGATATCGCCGCCCACAACATTTCTTGTTTGGCTTGCGCCGGTCGTTCTTGTGCCACCAATATCGTGATGATCGAAAATGCGAGTCCTGCAAATCTGAACATTGCGCCCTTTTGAAGGGAGATCCAGCGACCGGATTCGTATTTCCTAACCGCTGCCTATTTCGCCGCCGTTAACGGCTTAAAAGCTTTAGCCGTCTTCTTCGGCTTAGTCACTGACTTAGACTGGTGTACTTGCGAATCGCTGGCCCTTCTTCTTTCTTAGAACCGCTGCCGCCTTGCGGATGGTCAAGCCGTCCGTTGTCTGAAATAAGTTTAGCGAAGCCTTAGCCAACGAACACTTGAGTCGTAGGTTTCGTTACGGCCTTGACTGGAGCCGGGGCTTGCACAGGAACCATCTTCTTAGCCACTGCCGTCTTCGCAGCTTTCTTGATCGGCGCACTTTTCTTCGCTGTCTTTGCGGTTGGGGTTATTACTGCGGCCTTTTTAACAGCGGCCTTTTTCCGGGCGGGTGCGGCTTTCTTTGCCGGTCGATCCGCATTCCCAGTCGCCGCTCTCGTTTGCGCCCAACGCCGACGTGCAACGTCTTGAATTGCCTTTCTACCAGCCGCATTGCGTCTTCGTTTCTTCTTGGCAGTTGCCTTAGAAGTCTTTGTTGTCTTGGAGGGCATTTGCGAACTTATGGCAGCTTTCACCCGAGTGATAGCAGCCTTCGCTTCGTGAAGGGCTTCTCGGATGTGTTGCGCACCCGCTGAATACCGCTCCGTCACATCCGATATCAACGCCTCAATCTTTGCTAGTCGCTTAAGAGCCTTATTCGCTTTCATTGCCACTCCCTTTCAGTCTTTTTTGGCTCATTGCCACCCGATAGCGGAAGGTCTCGTGAACGTCCGCTATGCTGCCTTAGCAGCCTGTGTCGAAAAC
>PKZC01000437.1:0-7766 GCA_003132905.1 Bryobacterales bacterium
TGCTGTTCGCGGAGGGGCGGGTAGCAAATGTGGAACGCCTTCACTTCAGGGAAATAAATCGTTTGGTGGACCGACCCGCTCGCGAAGCGGAGAATATCCTTGCCTTCGGCGATGAGAAGGTACTTTAGGAAGTTGGGATTAAGCTCGTCCGAGCACACCCAATTCACAAAGTCTTGGCTGGTTGCCATTGGCTTACCCATGACGACCACGTAACCGACAGAGGCGGTTCGCGACAAGCAGACGGTGTCCTTTGGCAACACCCTCGCAGATGAGTTCGCGATCCCGATTGGATTTGTGTTTTCCTCAGTTTCTCGAATCTGGCTTCCATGATTGGCTTTGGCGTCGCGGATACCCATCCAGGGAATGCTGCCGCCCAAATACTCAGGATGTTTTCGGCTCGGAGTGTGCCCTGACTCAAGCCGAGCGAGCTTCGTTAGGGCCGCCCACCGCCATCCTTCAGGCGCTGGCGTGGATGGCATTCCAACGGCGAGGGCGAGGTTTGCGGGGATGTGGCGCGTAGTGGCATCACGGCCGCCGGTTGTCGTAACGCCTCGGTCGATGGCGTCGACAGCATTCCTCATAACCGGCCCTCCTCAATAATAAAATCATCTTCACGCCAGTTCGGCGCGGTCAATTGGTCAGTCGCCGACTGACTAATTCGACGTTGGTTCCGTAGACGGGACCGACGAGTCAGCTTTGATTTCCTGTCTAACGGCCCATTCGTCTTCGCCGTCCCCTTAGTCATGGGTAGCATCCTGTTCCTCCATCCACCCCAGAAGCTTTCGCTGCAGCTCGTCTTTACTGGGCAGGTAAAGCCGATACTCGCGCGCGTGGATGTTGCTGCTCTTGGGCAGTGTGATTTCCACCAGGGCTTTATTCCGCTGCTTGCAGAGCAGGATGCCGATGGTGGGATTTTCCTGTCCGGTTTTCACAAAGCGGTCGAAGTAGTTCACGTACATCTGCATCTGCCCGAGGTCCTGATGGCCGATCTTTCCGATTTTCAGGTCGAGCAGGACGTAGCAGCGCAGCAGGCGGTTATAGAAAACCAGATCCACAAGGAAGTGTTCTTCATCGAAGGTGAAGCGCTTTTGGCGGGCCTCGAAGAGAAAGCCTTTGCCCATTTCCAATAGGAAGCGCTCGATCTGGTTGATGATGGCCGATTCCAGGTCGGACTCGGAGTAGTGGCTGCGTTCATCCAGACCGAGGAACTCCAGGACCAAAGGCTCCTTGAGCAGGTCCCGCGAGTGGGCAACCGTTTGGCCTACTTTCGCGAGCCTGCGAATGCCCTTCTTGCCGCGGCTCAGCGCCAGGCGCTCGTACAGGCCGGAGGCGAACTGGCGTTTGAGTTCCCGCACGGTCCAGTTTTGCTTTACGGATTCGATCTCGTAGAAGCTGCGCTCGTTGGGGTTTTTGACGCCCAGCAGGACGACGTAATGGGTCCAGCTCAGGGTGAAAGGGTTGCGTACGGCAGGTGCCAATTGGTCAGTCAGCGACTGGCTTTTTGNNTCAGTCGGTGACTGACCAATTCGATGCTGGTACTGCAAATAGAACAGCCGCATCAGCTTCAGGTTGGTGTCGGAGAATCCGCGGCCAAACTCGGAGGTAAGCCGATCCGCCAACGCTCCGATGACTTGCTTCCCGTAGGTGGCCCGGTCTTTACCGCGCTGCTCTTCCTGAACGATGCGCCTGCCGACCTCAAAATTTGTGCGAACCTGCACCAGGTCCACGCCACGCGCCACGGTGCTGTGGGCCCCGACGATCAGGTCTCGAATGCCTTCGAGAAACTTGAGGGCGATTCTCACAATAGCCCCCGAATGGTTTGCAGCACTTTCGCGCTCTCNNTCTTCACGGAGAGGTCGAAGGTGGTCTGGTCGATGGTCTTGACGTCCAGTGTCCAGGATTTGGGCGAGTCAGCGAAAGTCTTTTGCAGATTGACGAATTCGGCGAGGTCGGCGTCGTTCAATGGATTGGTCTTGCCAAGATTGCGGCCGGGGTCGAGCTGATAGAACCAAATCTTGCGGGTCTTGGTTCCCTTTTCGAAGAAAAGCACCACGGTTTTCACGCCCGCGCCCTGGAANNTGAGCATCTTGATGAAGTGCTGTAGGAATAGGAAAGCGGTCTCGCCGGTGCGGATGGAGAAGTTTTGTTGGATTTCCTTGCGCTCGCTGCCGCCGAAGGGCGGATTGGCCATCACGATGTCGAAGCGGTCCTTTTCCTGAACGTCGGCGAGGTTTTCGGTGAGGGTGTTAGTGTGGACGATGTTGGGCGCTTCGATGCCATGCAGGATCATGTTCATGATGGCGAGCACATAAGCGAGCGATTTCTTTTCCTTGCCGTAGAATGTGCGTTCCTGCAGTATTTTGAAATACTTCGTGGTTAGGTTTTTCTTCGAAGTGAGGTATTCGTAGGACTCGCAGAGGAAGCCCGCCGATCCGCACGCCCCGTCATAGATGCGTTCGCCGATCTGGGGCTGCACTACCTGAACCATGGCGCGAATGAGCGGGCGCGGCGTGTAATACTCGCCTCCGTTGCGCCCGGCGTTGCCCATGTTTCTGATCTTGGCTTCGTAGAGATGCGATAATTCGTGCTTTTCATTCTGGGAACGGAAGCGCAACTCGTCGATGTGGTCGATGATCTCGCGCAGGTTGTAGCCGCTTGAGATTTTGTTTTTGATCTCTCCGAAGATTTGGCCGATCTTGTATTCGATGGTGTTTGGCCCGGTGGCCTTTTGGGTGAAGCCGTGAAGGTAGGGGAAGAGCTTTTGATTGACGAAATCGCGAAGGTCGTCGCCGGTCAGAGCTCGGTTGAGGTCAATCTTGCCGTCTCTTCCCTTGGGCGCAGCCCACACTTCCCAGCGATAAGGTTTGTCGAGAATGAAACTGTACTTCTTTCCCTCCAGCGCGGCTTCGTCGGCTTTGTCTTGCTCCAATCCGTCCAGGTATTTCAGAAATAGCAGCCAGGAGGTCTGTTCGGTGTAATCGAGTTCGGTGGTGCAGCCGGCCTCTTTGCGCAGAACGTCATCAATGTTCCTGAAGGCTTGTTCAAACATGAGGGAATCTTTTTGATTGTAGCCATTTTATGCTGAAAGAACCCACTTGATTGGGCGAAAAGAGGGCTTTGCGTTCGAGGATCGAAGGGCCGATGGGACGGCCATTCCCATTAGACGTCTCGCAGGTGGTGGGGCCCGATCCCCTATTTCAGCTTATCGCCGCCGAAGTTAGCGGATGGGGCAGGTTGCGAGCATGGCGGAGCGGGTCCATTGGTGAGCGGGATCGGTCGTAGCAGGCGGCTGGGTGTACGCCTTGTAAATTGCTCCAGTTTGTCGATATGCATTTCGAGCAGGGGAATCGAGCAAGTTTGCGACGAGAGTGCTTCCGGGGGCGGGTTCTGGAGAACCATGGGACCGGAAGCCCCTGCATCCCCTTTGATAATGCGATCGATCGCGCTACGGATGGGTGCTGAAAGATCCGGGGACGCTGCGTTCTGGGCGTAGCCGGGGCTCAGAATAGTCGCCGCGAATAAAGCGATTTTGAGCAAGCGACCCATGTATCTATTTTACGCCGGGACGATCTGGTCTACGCCGGAACGATCTGAACGTTCATTCCCTCGGGATCTTTAATGTGAAAGCCCGCGTCCAGGTTCTCTTCGGCTGTGAGGCCGAGCGCCTTGAGTTGCTGTGTCACTCGTTCCTTGTTGAAGTTCTCCACTCCGATCGCGAAATGATCCACCAGGCCGGTGGGATTTTTGTGGTGCAGCGAAACGATGATTTTTCCAGCTCCGAGACGCGAGATTTCGTTGGGCTTGTCCTCACTCATCACCGTGAGCCCGAAGATTTTTTCATAGAAGGCGACGGCACGGGGAAGATCGCTGACTTGAATACTAATGTGATCGATCTTCACGCCTTTGAGGCCGCCATCCTGGGCTTGCGCGAGCGATGTAGCGCCGCCCGCGGCAGTCAGCATCGCAAGGCCCTGAATCAAACCTCGCCGCGAAAGCGCTCCCTTTTCGAAACGGTTCAACAGATCTGAAATTATGGCTTCCATACAAGCTCCTGAATTTGATTTTGAGATTCATTTCTTGCCGCTGTGCACGCGGTCCTTTTCGTTTTCGCAGATGTTTTCGAAGATGTCGGAGTCGGCGAGAAGGTTGTAGGTGAACTTAATGGTAAACGGCTTGGTGTACATTTGAGGGTCGTCGAGGGTCACTTCGGTGTCCAGGTGACCAAAGTCGCGGCGATGATAGCGTTCCACGATGCGCAGCGCTTCGCTGTGGGGATGGCCGCTCACATCCAGCCAGGTTTTATCGTTGAAGCCGGCGGTCTCGACGACGAAGACATCGCGCTCCCAATGGCCGACNNGTTTTATCGTTGAAGCCGGCGCTTTCCACCACCAAGGTGTCGCGATCCCACTTGCCGGCCGAGTATCCGAGCCAGGACGGTTGAACATTTTCCTTAGGAAGCGTGCGGCCGTCGGTATAGATCTGGCGATGGGTGCCGTCGGATTCGTACATGATGACGGTCATGCGGGGCGACTGAACTATCTTAGTCCCCTCAGAGACGAGGCCGGCGAGTGGGATGCCGATGGGCAGACAAACTTCCCGGTCTTCGACTCCGGTCACACGCCTGCGGAAAATTTCCGCAGCTTCGGGACGCATAGGGGCTTCTTCAGGCTTGAAATCTACAAGGATGTTGACGGCGTACTTGGATATGGTGTCCAGCTCCATTCCAGGCACGCTCAGCGTGAGCGCGCCATCCACCAAGCCATTGCCGAAGAGACGCCGCATTTCCGCGATGGATAAGGTTTGAACGTGCCAGACCCCGGAGAGATCGGGCTTGCCTTCGGCGGTGCGAGGCACCGGGGCGGAGAGGTTGGGTTTGCCGTCGGGCGTGCGGGGCGTGCCTGGGGTGGGAAAGTTCAGCCATTGCGCGTGGGCGGCGGTGGAGAGGAGCGCGAATATGAGGAATAGCCGCTGGGATGCGATCATTTGCAGGTCTCCGAGTCTCACAATGCTAGCGGAGAAGGTGAGGGGAAGCAAGGGATTTTGATATGCTTCCACATAGAGATTTCTTGGAGGTAGTAACGATGAGGGTACCGGCGATTATCAGTTGCGCGGTGTTGGGAGCGGGATTGTGGGTGGCTCCGTTGGCTGAGGCGCACCACAGTAACTCCGCGTTTTATGTGGACAAGGTCATCACGATTAAGGGCGTGGTGAAGGAGTTCAAATGGAGCAATCCGCATGTTTGGGTGATCCTGACCGTGGATGACGGGAAGGGAAACAAAGTGGATTGGAAAGTGGAAGGCCGGCCGCCGGGGATTTTGGCGCGGGCGGGATGGACGCCGAAAATACTCCAGCCCGGCGAGGAAATCACTGTCGACTTGAGCCCGGCGAAGGACGATTCGGCTTCGGGATTGATTGCGCGGGTGACGAAGGCCGATGGCACAATCCTGGCGAATGCGCCGCCGCCGACGGAATAAAGGAGCGGTATGAAGGTTCCGAAGATTTTATTAGCAATAATCGCAGGCGCGATCTCGCTTGGGGCGCAGACGGCGCCGCCTGATTTTTCGGGCGTATATTATCCGGTGAATCCATTTGGCAGGTTCACCGGCGGCCCGCGACCCGGCGCAGCGCCGCAACGGCAGGGACCTCCGCCGCGACCGACGGCATCAGCGCCTCTTTCGGATGGATCGCGCGGACGCGCTCCGGATGCGCCGTCGCTCACGCCAGAGTACATGGCGAAGTGGCAGGCGATCAGCAAGACGCGGATTGCGGGTTCGTCAGAGTACGATCTGACGGCGAAATGTCTGCCTCCTGGAATGCCGGGCATGATGTCGATGGCGTACGGCATGGAAGTGATGCAGACCAAGGACAAGATCACGTTCTTTAGTGAGCTGAATGATGCACTGCGGCGCGTTTACCTGGATGGGCGCAAACCTTCCGAGAAGGTGCTGGAAGATCCCACCTACGCCGGTTACTCGACCGGGCACTGGGAAGGCGACACGCTGGTGGTGGATACGGTGGCGCTGCGGGACGACACGTTCATCGAAGGGTTCACGCCGCATAGCGATGCCATGACTGTGCATGAGCGCATCCGGTTGAAAGAGCCCGGGCTGCTGGAGGATCAGATTACGGTTACCGATCCAAAGGCGCTTACGAAACCGTGGGAGACGGTGAAGACTTATCGCAAGGCGAAGCCGGGAAGCGGTACGGACGAGCTGCGGGAGTTCGCGTGCGCCGAAGGATTGGGAGAAGCCAAGTGAGAGCCACGGCTCTTGTGCTGTGGCTTGGGATCGCGGGAGCGCTCTGCGCGCAGACGCCGCCCGATTTTTCAGGTGTGTACTATCCGATTAATCCGTTCGGAAAATTTGTAGGAGGGCCGTCAAAGGGAGGCGCGCCGAAAGGTCCACCGCCGCGCCCCACGGCATCGGCGCCGCTGGCGGATGGATCGACGGGGCGAAGGCCGGATGAAGCGTCGCTGAAGCCTGACTACATGGCGAAGTGGCAGACGATCAGTAAGTCGCTCGTAGCCGGTTCTTCGGAATACGATTCGACGGCTAAGTGCCTGCCTCCAGGAATGCCCGCGATGATGAGCATGTTTTACGGCATGGAGGTGATGCAGGGCAAAGACAAGATCACCTTCTTCAGCGAGCTGAACGACGCGCTGCGACGCGTTTACCTGGATGGCCGCAAGCCTTCACAAAAGGTGCTGGACGATCCGACATACGCGGGTTATTCGATGGGGCACTGGGAAGGCGACACGTTGGTGGTCGACACAGTGGCGATCCGCGATGACACTTTCATCGAGGGAATCACGCCGCATAGCGATGCGATGACGGTGAAGGAACGCATCCGGCTGAAGGAGCCGGGATTGTTGGAAGATCAGATCACCGTGACCGATCCGAAAGCGCTGACCAAGCCATGGGAGACGCTGAAAAGTTATCGGAAAGCGCAGCCCGGAAGCGGGACCGATGAACTGCGGGAGTTTGCCTGCGCCGAAGGAATCTCGGACGCCAAGTAACGCGTCGGCTTACTTCACCCGCATATAAGAAAGGCCCCGCGGATGCTTTCCGCGAGGCCCAATTAACAACCAAGGAGATTGTGTATTACCAGCGGCGTCCGTAACCCCAGCGTCCGCCAAAGCCAAAGTAGACCGACGGTCCCCAATAAGGGTAGGCATAAGGATACGGATAAGGAGCCGCGTAGTAACCGCCGTAATAAGGCGCCGGGGGCGGATAGCCGGGTCCATAAGCGGATCCATAGCCGGGGCGCGGCATCATCGGCGGACGAACGCCTGCGTTGTAATCCTGCTGGGATGCGAACTGGAACGCCTGTTGCGAATTATCGAGCGTAAGCTGCGAGTCCATGTTGAAGGTCAACGGAGTTTCGGGATAGACCACCGTGGGGCGGCCGCGGGTAAGCATCACGCCGATTGTAGATGCGACCAAGCCTGCCGCTGCACCCACGCCCGCTCCTACGCCACCGTTCACGCCAGCTCCGATCGCGGCGCCGACTGCGGTGGTGGTTCCGATGGCGACGGCGTCACGTCCGTAGGATGTGTTGCCTCGACGATCCATTAATTTGGTTTTCACTTGCACCTGGCGTCCGTCGGCAAGTTGAATGCCCGTAATTTCTAATCCCAAGTGCGAGACGCCGGAAACGCGTCCGGCCTTTTTGGCTTCAGAAACGATACCGGTGACGGTGGCGCCACGGCGCGCGATCAGCAATCCGTTCGCGAGGATCGGCTGGAGCAGGGTGCCGGTGAAGGCGTC